>DATAGU010000316.1:0-33584 GCA_036263495.1 Polyangia bacterium
CCAGGCCGCGGCGAGCGGCTCGTCGCCGAGGAGGAGGGCGCGCACGAACTCGACCCGGCGGGCCTCCGTGGCCTCCCCGGCCGGGGCCTGCCGCAGGGCCTCGACCGCGGCTCCCGCCCGATGCTTGAGGAGCTCGTGCCGCAGGCAGCCGATGGCGTAGGCCAGACCGGGATGGAGCTCGGGCCGCTCCGCCACCCAGGCCGCGAGCGTGAACGTGCGCCGCTGGCGCGCGGTGAGGACGAGGCCGCCGAGGAGGAGCAGGAGCCCGGCGGCGCCGCCGCCGAGCAGGACGAGCGCCGATCCGAGGGGAGCGGCCTGGTGATCGTCGAGCTCGGCGGTCGTGTCCGGTCCCGGTCCCGGTCCCCAAAGGGGGGCGCCGGGATCGATCTCGGTCCACTCGTCCTGGGCCTCCCGCGCGTCCCGATGATCGGGCAGGGCCGCGAGGAAGCGGCTGTAGAAGGTGACCGCACGCATGGGCAGCTGCTGCCGGCGATAGGCGCGGGCGAGCGGCAGATAGAGCGCCGGGTCCATGGGCGCGAGGGCGAGGCCCTGCTCGAACTCGTCGCGCGCGCCGGGCTGGCCGTGGTCGAGGAGCGCGATGCCGCGGCGGTAGTGCTGCTCGGCCTCGGTGAGGCGGCGCCGCGCCTCTTGGCCCATGGGCGTCCTCGGATCGACGGCCTGCCAGGCCGTGTAGGCGCGCACCGGGTCGCGCCGTCGCCACAGGAGCTGGGCCTCCTGCCACTCGTACGCGGTGAACCAGAGATAGGCCACCACGCCAAGGAGGGCAGCAACGAGGGCCAGGGCGAGCGCACGCATGGACGCTCGATCAGTATAGCGGCACGGATCGTAGGAGGCCGGCGATGGGAGGGCGGGGGCTCTCGTCTGGGCTCGTCACGCCACGCGGCGCTGGGGCGCGGCGGCGAAGGCCAGCAACGTCTCGGAGAAGGTCGCGGGGCTGATGACGCCGCCGCTGAGGATGCAGCAGGGGTTCTTCCAGCCGTACGCGCCGGCGTACTTGAGCGCCGCCGCGAGCGCGGCCGCGCCGGCGCCTTCGACGATCATCTTTTCGGTGAGGGCCAGGAACGAGAGCGCCCCGGCGATCTCCTCGGGCGTCACGGTGACGGCGCCGCTCAGCTTCTCGCGCAAGCGGTGGAACTGCGCCGGGATGACGAAGCTCGCGCCGATGCCGTCGACAAAGGAGCGCCGGTACTCGACCTCCACCGGCGCGCCCGCCCGGAGGGACGCGGAGAGGGGGGCGCCGGTCTCGATCTCGACGGCGTACACCTGGACCGAGGGCTGCACCTGCTGCAGGAAGGACGAGATGCTGTAGGCGAGGTGGCCGCCGCCAAAGGGGACGAGGATGCTGTCCATCGTGGGCAGCTCCTCCAGGATCTCGGCGGCGAGGGTCGCGTTCCCCAGGCTGACGTAGGGGTCGGCCTCGGACGAGATGAAGAACCCCGGGAGCCCGGGGAAGCGCCCCGAGACGATGGTCTCGCGCCACTGGTCGTAGGGGATCTGGACGAGCTCGGCGGCCGGGTTGTAGCGGGCGACCTGCTCGAGCTTGTAGGGCGTGGCCGAGGCGGGGACGACGACGGTGCAGCGCACGTCGAGGAGGGCCGTGGCGTGCGCGAGCCCCTGCGCGAAGTTGCCGGAGCTGGCGGTGACGACGCCGTCGGTCTCGATGCGGCGCCACACGTCGGGGCGGAGGTGGCGATAGGCGACGAGGGCGCTGAGGGCGCCCCGCAGCTTGAAGGAGTTGGTGATCTGCAGGTTCTCGCACTTGAGGAAGACGGCGCCCTCGTGCTTCGCGCCGTGTCGTAGCGTCGTTCGTAGCAGGGGCGTCCGCCGAACGTAGGGCTCGATGAGCCGGCGGATCCGCGCCACGTGGGTGGGCGAGATCAGTGTGCTCCCCTCGTCATGAACCATGAGTCCCCCCTTGTCTGCATCCGTTCGGCCTCCCTGCCTACGAAAGAGAATTACGCCATACGTCGCCGGATGGTATCGGGTCCTGGCGTAGCGGAGCGGGGGCTGCGCCGGGCGCGAGACCGCTCACACGCTCCGGGGGAGAGGTGGCAAGAGGGAGTGGAGGGGGCGTTGGACGGGGTTCTAGCGATACTTGAGGCCGGTGCCGGTGTTGAAGACCACGACGGTCTCCCCGGGCCGGATCCAGCCGCTCTTCTGCAGCCGCTCGGTCGCGGCCCAGGCCGCGCCGCCTTCGGGACAGATGTCGAGGCCGGTGCGCGCGGCCAGGCGGCGCGTGGCGCTCTCCATCTCGTCTTCGTCCACGCTGATCGCGGTGCCCTGGGTGGCGCGGATGGCGCGCAGGCACAGGAAACCGCCGATGGGAGAGGGGACGCGCAGGCCATAGGCGCTGGTGTGTGGCAGCGGCCAGGGGGCCGTGCGATCGGCGCCGGCCTCGAAGGCGCTCACGACCGGGGCGCAGCCGCTCGCCTGCACGCTCACGATGCGGGGGCGCCGCTCGATGCCCCAGCCGAGGGCCGCCATCTCGTCGAAGGCCTTCCACATGCCAACGAGGCCGGTGCCGCCGCCGGTGGGATAGACGATGACGTCGGGCAGCCGGCCATCGAGCTGCTCGAGCAGCTCGTAGCCCATGGTCTTCTTGCCCTCGATCCGGTAGGGCTCCTTCAGGGTGGAGACGTCGAAGGCGCCGGGCGGTGCGTGCTCGTGGAGGTAGCGCCCGGCATCGGCGATGTGGCCTGGCACGAGGTGCACGGTGGCCCCGTAGAGGCGGCACTCCTCGACGAAGGGCCGCGGCGTGTCCTCGGGCATGGCGACGATCACTTCGAGCCCGGCCGCGGCGCCATACGCCGCCAGCGCGCCGGCGGCGTTGCCGGCCGAGGGCGCCACCAGGGTCTTGGCCCCGAGCGCGCGCGCCATCGACACCGCCATGCACATGCCGCGCGCCTTGAACGAGCCGGTGGGGTTGCGCGACTCGTCCTTGATGAAGATGTTCTCGCCCACGGGGAGGAGCGGGGTGTACCCTTCGCTGAGCGTGACCGCGTCCTCGGGGGCGATGGGGAGCACCTCCTGGTAGCGCCACAGCGAGGCGGCGCGCTCGTCGAGGTCCGCGGGCCGGAGCGTGATGTGCCGGAAGTCGTAATCGACGCGGAGGGGTAGGCCACATTCACGGCATACGGTCTGGAGGACCGTGGCCTCATGCGGCTTGCCGCAGGCGAAGCAGGAGAGACCCATCAGGGCGGGGTTCAGTCGCATGCTCGGGCAGTGTTGATCGACCCACGCGATAAGAAAAGCCTTTCCTGCCAGGAAGGTTGTCGAGGGCCGGAGCGTTTTCAATGATGGCGGCCCGGTGTGGGAGACGAGGGGGCTGTGAGGAGGAGAGGGCGAGGGTGCGGTTCTACCTGCCATTGGCTTGCATGGCGTAGGGGCCCTAGGTATCGTGTTCGAGGAGCACTGCCGATGAAGAAGACCTTGGCCTACGGCGTGGCAGCAGACTGCCTCGTCGTCACCGGGGCTATCCAGCCATACGCCGACGATGAATGGGAACGCTGTGTCGCGTTCGCGGATCAGTACGCACGGGCCACGAAGCGTCCCCGTCTGCTGGTGGTCACCGATGGGGGGGGGCCCACGATCCGGCAACGCCGCAGCCTGGAGGGGCTGCTCGACGCCCACCGCCGTACGGCGCGGGTCGCGGTGCTCACGCCCTCCTCCATGGCCCGCAGCATCGTCACGGCGCTCAGCTGGTTCGTGCCCATCTATCGCTCCTTTCCGCCCGATGATCTGGCCGGGGCCCTGTCTTTTCTCGAGCTACCCCTGGGGGCGATGTCCGACATCCGACGCCTCATGGGGGAGCTGCGCAGCAACGTGAACGGCTGCATCACTCTCGACGGCTTGTGAGCCGCTGCCGGTGGTGACCCACCGGCGCCCAGAGACATTCCCCTTCCGCTTCACGGCAGGTGTCCCCAGGGAGGGAAGACTCCTACCTCGGTGATGCCCATCTTGTGACCTTCGTTGCCTCGTTCGCCAGCCTGAGAACCGCGGCGCTTGCTCGGTGCAGTGCGAGCGATGTTGGCCCGGCGCGTGCTTGGCTACATGGACAAGCGAGACGACGGGAGCGGGGAGATGCTCGCCCCCGCAGGAATCTTCGCGGCGCGGCCAGCTTGCCCTCTGCCAGGAGGGTGGGGCATCGGGGGCGTCGCAGGGGTAGAGAGGCATGGCCGCATGCACCTCACCGCGAAGATTCCTTGCGGGGGCGAGCCCATTTTTTGGGGCCTTCTGGCCGCCGGGAGCTGAGCCATCGGCTCTCTGGTTTCGTGCGCCGGCGTCGAGCCCTCGAAACGCAAGGAGAACCTCATGCTGACGGTCGGTGACAAGCTGCCGGCATTTTCGCTTCAGGCCGTGGTGAGTCGCGAACCGGGACAGGAGTTCGCCGAGATCGCGAACTACACGTATGCTGGCCGCTGGCTCGTGCTCTTTTTCTGGCCCATGGACTTCACCTTCGTGTGCCCCACCGAGATCGTGGAGTTCGGCCGCCTGGCAGACGAGTTTGCGCGCCGTAATGCGCAGGTGCTGGGGGCGAGCATCGACTCCCAGTATGTGCACCTGGCCTGGCGCCAGCAGCATCCCGGGTTGCGCGAGCTGTCCATCCCGATGCTCGCCGACACCAAGCGGGAGCTGGCGAGCGCGCTCGGCATCCTCGACTCCAGGGAGGGGGTGGCGCTGCGCGCGACCTTCATCGTCGACCCCGACGGCATCATCCGCTTCGTCTCGGTCCACGGCCTCGACGTCGGACGCAACGTGCGTGAGGTGCTACGCACGCTCGACGCGCTGCAGACCGGCAAGTTGACCCCCTGCAACTGGGAGCCGGGCCAGCCGACGCTCACGGTGTGAGCCGTCGGGATGATTCATCACCCTCATCTTTCGATGGGGGGCCTGGCTGGCCTGGCCAGGTATGCGTCATGGTTTCCCGCCTGCCGAGATGCGAGCGCGCGTCGCTGTGGTAGGGTTGAGTCGACACAGCGAGCGGGCAGGAGCCATCGATGCGCAATGAGTTCACCGCCATCATCGAACGCGACGGCGATTGGTACGTTGCATACTGCCCGGAGATTCCGGGGGCCAACGGGCAGGGGCATACCCGGGACGAGGCGCGCCAGGACCTCGCTGAGGCGGTTGCGCTCATCCTCGAGGATCGCAGGAGCGACGCCCTTCGGGGGGGCCCCGCGGATGCGATTCGCGAGACGCTCGTCGTTGAATGAAGCGCAGCAGCCTCCTCCTGCACCTGCGCCGCCATGGCTGCTATCTCAAACGGGAAGGCAAGGCACATTCACTCTGGTGTAATCCCATACGGGAGCCACCGAGGCGGTCCCGCGACATACGGAGATCGCCGATGGTCTCGCCCGCAAGATCTGCCGCGGTTTGTCTGTCCCTGAACTTGGACGGGGAAGCTAAGGCGGGGCCGGTCCGGTCGTAGGGAGGCGAACATGTCGGACCCTGTCCTGCTCCGCGCGGTGTCCCGCTTCGTCTGCCTCGGCGGCGACTGCGAGGACACGTGCTGCCAGCGCTGGAACATCTCCATCGATGAGGCGCATTACCGGGACCTCGGCGCGCGCATGACGGTGTCCGAGGATCAGCGCCTCTTCGCGCTCGCCTTCGAGCCCCGGCCCGAAGCCGAGCGCACGCCGGCGGCCTTCGCCAGGATCCGCCTGCGGCCAGACGATCATCTGTGCCCGCTCCTCACCCCGCAGAAGCGGTGTTCGGTGCACGAGCGCTTTGGCGTGGCCGCGCTGCCCGATGTGTGCGCGGTCTACCCGCGCCTCGCACGGCGCGTGGGCGAGCGCCTGGAGGTGTATGGCGCGTTGTCGTGCCCGGAGATGGTGCGTCAGCTCGTGCTCCCTGAGGATGGCGCGGATCTGGTGGAGGGGGATCCGGAGGCGCTCGGGCGCATCCCGCTCGTCGCCCGCGCGAGCGTCGAGGAGGCCGACGGCATCGACGAGATCCGGGGCGGTCTGCTCTATCTCCTCGACGCGGAGCGCTTCTCGCCGAGGAGCCGGCTGTTCTTCCTCGCCTGGCTGGCCGAGGAGGTGCTGGCCGGGCCCGGGGAGGGAGAGGGGCCTGGGGAGGGGCTTGGGGAGGGGCTTGCGACGAGACTGCCGGATCTGGCCACGCTCACCGAATCGGTCGAGCTCGTGTGCGCGGACGAGAGCCTCGAGACGCTCGCGGAGGAGATGCAGGGGATCGGGCCCACCTCCGTGGCGGCCGAGGTGCTGTTCGTGGAGGTGCTGCGCCTGCGCGCGATCGTGCGGCCGTCGTTCGCTCCGGCGCTCGACCGGGTGCTCGCCGGCTATGCGGCCGAGGGGGTATCGGTGCAAGGGGGCCATGAGGGCGGTCGAGGGGGGCGGCCGAGCGGCGACCTCCTCGGGGCCTGGATGCGGCGTTGCCGGGCCCTGCCAGCCCCGCTCGCCGCGTGCCTCGATGGCTGGCTCCTGCGCTATGCGCGGAGTTTCGTCTTGCGCGAGATCGGCCTGCGCCGCGAAGACTTCAGGAGCGAGATCCGCCAGCTCATCCTGCGCATCGCCACCCTCCGGCTCCTCTGTTTGAGTCACCCCGAGATCGAGCTCGGGGAGGCGTCGCTCGCGCGCTGGTTCGTCGAGGTCGTCTACCAGATCGCGCGGGTGGTCGATCACGGCCGTGAGCTCGAGGAGTGGCTTCTCGCCGGGACCGAGGTCGTGGTGCCATCGGCCTGGGAGCTTGGCGAGCTGCTCGCCGTGGCCTTCGGCGGCGCGGCCGACTGATCGCCGACCCGCCCCATCGACAATTCGCGCCGGAACGACTACACCCGGCGCATGAGAGCCCTGGGTCTCCTCGTGGGCCTGGCCCTCCTCGGCCTGGCCCTCTGGCGATATCTCGCACCATCGGCCCCCTTGCCCAGGGCCCCTCTGTCCGAGCCGGCGGCGCACACCGAAGGCGCGAGCCTCGACCGAGGGCGCCGAGCCGGGGAACCGGCGGCGCCGGAGGAGAGCCCGGAGGCGTTCCAGGCTCGGCTCCTCCTCGAGCAGGCGCGGCAGCGGCTCCTCGGGGCCTATCAGCGCGCCTCGGGGCAGGCCGATTTCGCCTTGGCCCCGGGCCGCGTGCTGCGCAGCTTGCTCGAGAAGCGCTGCGGTCTCCTCGAACGCCATGAGGAGGCGTGGCGCGCATACAAGGACCGCTGGGGGCTCACGGGCCAGACCGGTCCGGAGCTATGCCGCAGCCTGCTCTTTGCCTATCTCAAGGATCGTCTCGGCTTGCCAGAGGACGTCACGCAGGCGGCGTTCTTTGCCCGGCTCGACCGGATCGATGCGGAGTACGAACGCCTCGTCCTCCGGCGTCTCTCCCCGGGGGCTGGCGGGGCCGCGACCGCGGACGCGGCCTTCCTCGATGCCTACGAGCGCTTCCGCGAGGCGCGCCGGGGCATCCTGGGCTCGGAGCTCGATCGCAAGCTCTTGGGCCTGGCCGATGACGTCCTGCACCTGCCCCACGAGGTTCAGAAGATCGTGGCCGACCCTCGCACCCCGGCCGCGGAGAAGCTCGCCGCCTACCAAAAGCTGCTCGCCGGGATCGAGGGGCAATACCAAGTGCTGCTGTCCTCCGTACTAGAGCCCGTAGAGCTGGCCAAGCTGGAGCTGCGCATCCGTGAGGCGGAAGGCGAGCTCGGACCCGAAGAACGACGCGCGGTGATCGAGAAGTACGCGGGGCCGGACTACGCCGCGCGCTACGTGCAAGACCAACAGGAGCAGGCGGACCGGAACGAACGGCTCAAGGCCTTCAACCAGGAGCGGGACCAGATGCTCGCCGAGCTGCGCGCCGCAGGGCTCTCGCCCGAGGAGGTGCAGAAGCGGATGCCTGAGATCGATCGGCTGCTCCTTCACAAGTATCGACTCGAGTGACGAGCGCCGACGGCGCCCAACAGCCGGTCACACGCATTGATGGACCAGATGCGGGCGAAGCCCGCGGTGAGCAAAGGCCGGTAGGCCTGAGCGGATCAATGCGTGTGACCGACACTCCAAGGAGGTCCCTATGAAGAGCATGAGGAACTACAGGTTCACCTGGCGCCACGGCGCCGTGCCGCTGCTGGCAGGGATGGCGGTGGCCGGCTTTGCGCTGGCCAGCTCCACCCCGAGCTTCGACACCAACTACTCGCACCACCCCAAGCAGTGGTTCGACGCGGTGAGCGAGATCGATTACTTCAACACCTCGCTCACCCGCTCCTGGCAGACGGGCGAGACCTGCAACGACACGGGGGCGTTCACCGTGGCGTCGTACAACATCTGGCACAACGTGCCGTTCGTGGCCGACTTCGGCGACGAGATGGAGCAGAGCCTGGGCAAGGTGACCAAGTGCGCCGACGTGGTGCTCTACCAGGAGAGCTGGGACTACGACGACATCATCGAGGACGGCCCCAAGGCCGACATGGCCGCCCGCGGCTACCAGCTCCTCACGCCCACCGGCCACTACTGCGATGACTCGGTCACCGGCATCGAGAACGACTGCAGCGGCCTCCTCATCTTCTACAAGAACGGCACCGCGCTCGTGAAGGAGCTCGGCTTCCGCGCCTTCAGCAACGTGGTCGGGGTGGACGTGCACAAGCAGAAGGGGGTCTGGGGGGCGATCTTCGCCAAGGAGGGGCGCTACTACTACGTCTTCGACACCCACCTCACCTACGGCAGCAACAGCCACCTCGACGGCGACGCCTCGTCCGACAGCTCACGCATCTCGAACATGCAGGAGTCGCGCGACTTCATCCGCGACCAGGTGAACGCCAACCGGGCGAGCTATCCGCCGGCGCTCGTGCTCTTTGGCGGCGATTACAACGCCGACTTCAACAGCACCCTGAGCAACTCCAAGGGGTACCAGCTCCTCGTGCAGGCTGGCGCCAACACGGCCTTCTACGAGCCCTATGATTACCGGCTCCAGGGCGCGAGCTTCGGCGCCTACGAGACCCCCGGCTTCAAGTCGAACTGGGTGGGCACCGCGATCGACGCCGGTCCCAACCTCTCCGCCACCGGCGTCGCCGCGGATTTCGACAACGTGCTCATCGGCAAGTCGAGCTACTTCGGCGGCTGCTCACCGAGCAGTATCCAGTACAGCGGCTGGGCGCCGGCCTGGCGGGCGCTCGACAATGGCCAGCGGATCTGGCCCTCCTACACCCACTCCGACCACTACGGACGCTGGCTGCGGGTGGTGCCGCGCTGCTGATTGATAGTGGCGGATAGAAATCAGGGCTGGCAGTTGCTGTAGATCTGCACCGGCACTACGGGCGAGGGCGCATCGGGCGGCGTATCGGACACGCGGAGGCGGACGATGCCTTCGCCGAGCGGGCAGTTCTCGCCCCCACCGCGGTAGGCGCGGATGCGCAGCGCCGCATTCCCGAGGGGCAGATTCTCGTAGCGGAAGCGGGTGAGGGTACAGGGGATGGGCGAGACCGTGAGGAGTGACCCGTAGCTGTCCTGGAACGTCATGTCTACGTGATCCACCCCGTTGCAGGCGTCCGTCGAGGCCGGCACGCCATTGAGGGTCCAGGCGATCAGGATCTTGCCGGCCCTCTCATTCTGATTATCCAAACTACCGGCCCCACATCCACCAAGTCCGAGGCCGCTCAAGCCGAAGAAGGCGAGGGCGGCGAAGCATCCATGTGATGAAGCCTTCATTGTCGACTCCATGCAGAAGACTCGACCATTCTGGTTCGTCCCGGGCCCTCTGGCAAGATGGGGGTACGTGGCCGGCCTGGCCCCTGGGGCCTGGGCGTAGCCCGACAAGCCCGCCGGTGACGCATATCAGCCCGCCTGCGTCCGAGATGTCTGCGTAGGGAAGAGGAGCGCGAGCAGCGCCGGGAGCATGGCCAGGGCGGCCAGGAGGCACAGGGCCACGGCCAGGGCGCCGCTCGAACCGAGGACACGCAGCCCATCGAAGCGCGCCACCACGAGCCCGGCGAAGCCCGCCATGGTCGACAGCGAGGTGACCACGATGGCCCGGCCGGTCGAGCCGAGCGCCTCCGCCGGCCCGGACCCGAGCTCGCGGTGGCGCTGCACCAGGAAGATGTGGTCGTCGATGCCGTAGCCCACCACGAGCGGCACGGTGAGCAGGTTGAAGAGGTTGAGCGGGATGCGGAGGAGCCCGATCAGGGCCGCGAACAACACCCAGGCCAGGCTGAGCGGCACCAGCACGGCCAGCACGGGCCGCACCTCGCGGTAATAGAGCGCGAGCAGGAGCGCCACTGCGGCCACTGAGGCCAGGGTGACCCGCAGGAGATCGGGACGGAGCAGCTCGTGGAGCGTCTTCTCCAGCACCGGGAACCCCGTGACCTGCCCCCCCTGGGCTTCGGCCACCGCGGCCAGCGCCGCCTGCGCCTCGTCGAGGTGCTCGGCCGCGGGGAAGAGGTAGGTCGCCACGAGGCGCGCCGCGGGCAGGTCCTGTACGTGATGCGCGACCAGGAACTGCAGGTCCGATCCCGCGTCTGCCAGGGTGAGGGGGCGGGGCGGGGTCTCGAGCTGGCGCAAGAACGGCTCGAAGGCCGCCGTATCGAAGCCGGCCTCGCCGAGCGCCGCGCGCAGATCCGCGGCGATCCGCCGAGGGCCGAGCCGTTCGAGCGCCGTCCGCCGCCGCTCCTGCTCAGCCGCCGAGGGGAACAGGTTGCTGATGGACTGGTAGGAGAGGAGCAGCCCGCGTTTTCGCAATTGCTCAGCCGCGACGCGCCAGCGGTCGCTCTGGACCAGCGCCTGCTCGCGATCCTGCTGCTCCACGAGCGCGATGAGCACGGAGCGGCGCTGACCCATGCGTCGCTCCACCTCACGGGTCACCCGGGCCGCGTGTATCCCGGCCGGTTCGACGGAGATGAGGTGCTCCTGATAGCGCAGGCGGAGCGCCGCCGGGGCCGCGGCGAGGGCCGCGAGGCCGGTGACGAGCAGCACGGCCCGTGGATGTCGTGCCGCGTGCCGCCCGAGCCAGGCAAAGGACTTCCCTTCCGTGGGCGGGCGGCGCGCCGGCAGCCACCAGCGGGCTGGCAACCACACGAGGAGCGCCGGCAACACCGTGACCATGACGAGGAGGTTCAGGAGGAGGCCGAGGCCGGCCAGGGTCCCGAGCTCCGCCAGCCCGCGGTAGCGGCTGAGCCCGCAGCAGGCGAAGACCGCGGCCGGTCCGAGTGTCGCGATGAGCGAAGGGCCGGCGAGGCGCGTCACCGTGTGCTCGACCGCTCCATGCACGGCGGCCTCGCTGGCGCGGGCCGTCGCCCGGGCCGCGGCTCCAGGCGCCTCGCCAGCCGGCATGTCCGTCGGGAGACGTGCCAGCTCTTCGCGCAGCCGATTGTAGAGCTGGATGGGCACGTCGATGCCGATCGACAAGAGGATGGTGCCAAAGGCGAGCGAGACCGCGCTCAGCTGTCCGAACAGCGCGGCCGCGGCCGCCGCCGTCAGCCACAGGCCGAGACCGAGGGGCAGCGCGACGAGCGGTAAGACGCGCACCGCGCCGAGGAGGAGGGCGAAGGAGAGGAGCACCGTCACCGCCGAGATCAGCGTCGACAGCTGGAGGTCGTGATGGAGCCAGTCGCGGTATTCCACGGCGTAGGCGTAGGCGCCGGTGAACCACACCGTGGGCTCGGACGGCGCGGGCTCGGGTGTGGTGGCGTTGTCGGCCGCCAGGGTGGACACATCGCCGAGTTGGCCACCGGTGCGTCTCGCCGCCTCGGCGGCCTGGGCGAGCAGCGTCCGGTTGGCCTCGATGTCGAAGGTGCTGTGCTGCGCCTGTACGAACAGGAGCAGGGCCTGGCCGTCGGCGCTGCGGAAGTAGCCCGAGGTCGTATCCACGGGTAGTCCGGCCTGGAGCCGCCGGCTGACGAGGGGGAGGAGCTCGAGCGGATCGGCGACGAGGAGCGGCGCGAGCGCGGCGCCGCCGGGGGCCGCGATGAATGAGCGCAGTCGCCGTGCTTGTGTGCGGAGTGCATCGGGCGTAGTGCGGGTGGCCAGGGTGGCCAGGTCCTCGTCATCGAGGAAGGTGAGCAGGTGGTCGCGGAGGAGCGTGGCCGCGCCCGGGCCGATGCGCTCGCGGACCCGGGTCACGCCTGGGAGACGGCGCAGCTCGGTGGCATAGCGGGCCGCGAACTCGAGGAGGCGGGCGGGATCGCGTGACTCGACGAGGATGACGAGCGATTGCTCGGCCGAGAAGGCTTGTGAGTACCGGGCAAAGGCCGCGGTCCCGGGGGCGCTCCGGGGGACGAGATCGACCAGGTTGGTGGCCAGCCGCAGGCGCAGGCCCCAGGGCAGCGCGGCGAGCGCGATCACCAGCGCACCGAGGAGGATCGTGCGGGGGCGCGACACCACGAGATGGGCCAGGCGATTCGCCACGGTGCGCATCATGCCTGGAACCCTTGACGACGTGAACCCCGCGCGCAACAGGATGCGCTCCCGTGGATCGTCACTCCTTGAGCAGCGACTGGAAGGCCTGGGCCACCGCGCTCTGACGCCGGCCCGGGAGCCTGAGCTGCGAGAGGTGGCGCCGGATATCGAGCCCTGCCACGCGCACCATGGCCAGCTTGCCAAGGGCGAGCTGATCTTCGGCCGCGGCGTGGGAGACAAAGGCGAGACCGAGCCCGGCCGCGACGGCTTGCTTGATCGCCTCGGTGCTGCCGAGCTCGCGGGTGCGTGAGGGCACGAGCCGGCGGGCGGCGAGCGCGGCGGCGACCACTTCACCCGTGCCGGAGCCGGGTTCGCGTATGAGGAGCGGCTCCCGCGCCACCTCCAGCCAACGCGCCGCGCGCCCGAGCTGTATCAGAGGATGCCCGGCCGGCGCGATCAGCACGAGATCGTCCTCCCGCCAGCGCGTCACTCGCACGTCGGGCCGGCTGACCGGTCCCTCGACCAGCGCCACGTCGAGCTCATAGGCGACGAGCTGACGCACGATGTCGAGGGTGTTGGCGCTGACCAGGCAGAGGTCGATGCCGGGATACTGCTGCGTGAAGCGGCCGAGCAGGGGCGGCAGGAGGTAGGTGGCGATGGTGGTGCTGGCGCCGATGCGCAGGGTGCCTCGCCCGAGGCCGGCGAAGGACCGCATCTCTTCCTCGGCCGCCCGGGCGAGGCCAAAGAGGGTGCGGGCCTGCTCGGCCAGGACCTCGCCGGCCTGCGTGAGGCGCGCCCCGCGGGCTGAACGTTCGAAGAGCACGACGCCCAGGCTGCGCTCGATCTCCCGCACGGCCTTGCTGATGGCCGGCTGGCTGACGTGCACGTCATCGGCAGCGCGGGTGAAGCTGCCGGTGCGGGCGACCGCCTCGAAGAGGCGCAGTGAATTGAGGTTGAGCGACATGGATTCCGTCTGCCACTTCGCCGGTCACACGCATCGATGGGCCAGAGGCGGGCGAAGCCCGCGGTGAGCGAAGGCCAGAAGGGCCTCAGCGGCTCGGTGCGTATGAACGGCGCTCCTAGTTGACCAGATTCGCATCCTAGGTCCAGATGGTCTTGACCGGCCACAAGTCCTAGGAGGAGCCATGCAGGACCCGAATAAAACTGGCGAAGCTGTGCCGCAGATCGATTTCCAGGACCCTGCTTTCTTCAGCAACCCCTTCCCCGCCCTGGCGCGACTGCGCCGCACGGGCCCCTTGATGAAGGTGCAGCTCACCTCCGGCGTGGAGGCGTGGCTCATCACCCGCTACGACGAGGCGTTGCAGGTCCTCAAGGAGGCGCGGTTCGTCGTCCAGCCGCAGAACACGGAGGGCAGGCTCTTCGAGATGCCGCCGATCCTCCAGAAGCTCATTTTCAACAACGTGGTCGCTGCGGATCCCCCCCGGCACACGCAGCTGCGGGCGCTCGTCTCCAAGGCCTTCAACGCTCGCTTCATCGAGAGCCTGCGTCCCCACATCCAGGAGATTACGGATCACCTCATCGATGAGGCCCTGCCCCGAGGGCAGATGGACCTCATCGAGGACTTTGCCTTTCCTCTACCCATCACGGTCATTGCCGAGATGCTCGGCGTGCCGGTCGAGGACCGGAACCGGATTCGAATCTGGTCCCAGGCGATCTTCAATACGATCGGCGGCGGCGGGACCGCGGAGGACGTCGTCCACCTGGAAGAGTTCTCTACCTATGTGGAGAACCTGGTCGAGGGCAAGCGCCGGGAGCCACGCGACGACCTCATCAGTCACATGGTGCAGGCCGAGGAATCTGGCACCTCCTTGAGCCAGGTGGAGCTGGTGTCCATGGTCACCCTCCTCATCTTCGCCGGCCACGAGACGACGGTGAACCTCATCGGCAACGGCATGCTGGCGCTGCTCACCCACCCGGCCGAGCTTGCGAAGCTGCGCCAGGACCTGACGCTGGTCCCGGCGGCGATCGAGGAGATCCTGCGCTATTGCGGGCCCGCCATCGCTCCGGGGCCGCGCTACGCGTCCGAGGACGTCGAGATAGGCGGCCACCTCATCCGCAAGGGGGACGCGGTGCTGGTCTCGCTGGCTGCGGCCAACCGGGACCAGGCCTGGTTCCAGCACTGCGAGACGTTCGATATCACGCGTTCGGATGAGGGCCGGCACATGGCCTTTGGTTATGGCATCCATTATTGCCTCGGTGCGCCGCTGGCGCGCCTTGAGGGCGACATCGCCCTCACGACCCTGCTCAGGCGTCTCCCGAATCTCCGCCTGGCCGTGCCTCCCGAAACGTTGCGCTGGCGCGGCAACGCGAACCTGCGCGGCCTGTGCTCGCTGCCTGTGGCCTTTTGATCCGAGGAGCCGCTCCCCTGCCATGATCGGATATGTCGGATCCTGTCTGCCAGTTGAACGAGTGTGCATCCAGGGTCCAGATGGGAGCGACCGACCGAATGCCCGAGGAGGATTCGATGCAACCCCCCAATAGCCCTGATGAGACGCTGCCGCAGCCCGACTTCACGAATCCGGACTTCCAAGCCAATCCATTCCCCCCCTTGGCGCGCTTGCGCCGCACGGGGCCCTTGATCCGGGTCGTGCTCACGAACGGGATCGAGGCCTGGCTCATCACCCGCTACGACGAGGCGTTACAGGTCCTCAAGGACACCCGATTCCGGACCCAGCCGCCGTCCTCGGAGGGGGCGGTGTACAACCCGAGTCCGATTTTCCGGGTGCTGTTCTTCAACACGCTGGTCAATGCGGAACCGCCCCGGCACACGCAGCTGCGTGCGCTGGTCTCCAAGGCCTTCACCACCCGTTTCATCGAGAGCATGCGCCCGCATATCCAGGAGATCACCGACCATCTCATCGACGGGGTCGCGCCTCGCGGCCAGATGGATCTCATCGAGGACTTCGCCTTTCCCCTGCCCATCACCGTCATCGCCGAGATGCTGGGCGTGCCGGCCGAGGATCGGACGCGGATCCGGGCCGGGTCTCTGGCGCTCTTGGAGGCACTTAGCGGCGGCGAGAGCCCGGCCTGCATCGCCAAGCTCGAGGAGTTTCGGGCGTACCTCGACCTGCTCATCGAACATAAGCGCCGGGACCCCAGGGATGACCTCATCAGCCACCTCGTGCAGGCCGAGGAGGGCGGCGTCCATCTGAGCGAAGAAGAGATGGTGTCCATGCTCGCCCTGCTCATCTTTGCCGGTCACGAGACGACGGTGAATCTCATCGGCAATGGCATGCTGGCGCTGCTCACCCATCCCGCCCAGCTGGAGAAGCTGCGGCAGGATCCGTCGCTCATGACCAACGCGCTCGAAGAGATGCTGCGTTACTGCGGGCCCGCCATCGGTGCTAGCCCCCGCTACGCATCGGAGGATATCGAGGTGGGGGGCCAGCTCATTCGCAAGGGGGACGCGGTGCTGGTCTCGCTTGCCGCGGCCAATCGGGACCAGGCGTGGTTCAAGCAGTGCGAGACATTTGACATCACGCGCTCGGATGAGGGCCGGCACATGGCCTTCGGATACGGGATCCATTATTGCTTGGGCGCGCCGCTGGCGCGCCTGGAGGGTCACATTGCGATCACGACGCTGCTCAAGCGTCTCCCGAATCTCCGTCTGGCGGTACCCCCCGAGACGTTGCGTTGGCGCGGCAACCCGCACCTGCGCGGTCTCTGCTCGCTCCCCGTCACATTCTAGCTCGGTTGCGCTTGAGCCGTCGCAAAGGTCGCGAGGCCGGGAGCAGAAGCCATTGACCTTCGTACGGCGAGCGTACCCTCGAACTCCACAGGGGACATCGCCATCCAGTCTGCGGCACACCGGCGGGCCGCCGAAGATTTCATCACGAGAAGATGTTAGCCGCCGCCATCATCTTCGGAAAATCGAGCCAGGAACCTCGGCATGGGTAGGAATGACGACGGGACGGAGCAAGCCGCCTCACAGAGGGAGCAGATGGATCCCCTTGATAGGCGCCAGACTGTGACCATTCCCCTTGCAGGATGGCAAAGCCTCATATAGCTTTGACGACGCTAGATTAGCGTGCTGGGAGAGTTATCCAGTACCGGCTAGGTCAAGAGATACGGCACCCGGTGATCGCGGCAGGTGGGGACCTGAACTCCAAGGCCAGACCAAGGATCCCTCCCTTCCGGAGGCAGGAAGGAATTTTTCGAGGCTCTAAATGAACAAACCAGTTGTATTCAAGTGGATCATCGAGGGTAACCTCATGGTTACCTGCAGCACTGCCGGAGAAATGGTGCCTGAAAGATGGCGCGAATATATAAATGAGTTGCGCGATAAGAAGATCACCAAAGTACTCGGCCTCAACCTGGGCAGCGTTTCTCTGAACAGTGTTCAGCGTAGAGAGGTAGGGAGCCTCGTCCAGTCGCAGGGGATCGTCTCTGCGGTGGTCACCGATGATCGGATGATTCGAGGCGTGGTCACTGCCATCTCCTGGTTCGGTGGCAATGTGAAGGCTTATTCGTGGGATGAGCTGAAAGAGGCCATCAAGTTTCTGGGCGTCGGCCCTGAAGAGCGCATCGTCGCGATCGCTCATCGGCTCAAGCGGGAGTGCCAGACAGGCTAGGTCCGTCTGGCATAGTTTGCGCTCCGGCGAAGTGATTGCTGGGCTACGTAGCCCCTTGCTTGCAGTTCATTTTTCGGATCGTCCCTTCACCTCTCCGCGTTCCGCTTCCAGCGACATACCTGAAACGACCTTCACCGTTCCAGAAGTAAGCCTTACCCCAGCAAGGAGCTCAGTCCTGGCTTCGGGGCGCCGTCCTCCTGCCCATATGTGCAGAGTCAAATGATCGGATCGGCTCAATGCAAAGGGGAAGCACTCTAACTCAGATGAGCCGTCCTGCAGGCGGGAACTAGATTTATTGGTGCTGCTTGAGGTAGCGCTCGCCGAGCACCTGTGCTGCTTCAATCACGGTGCCTACGATCTCGATCGGTTGATAGAGTCCCTTGCCGATCCATAATTCCAAGCTGGCATTGTCATTCCAACTGCGTAGAAACGAGATCGCATGAGTGACGACGGGGATGATTTGCTCCGGCTGCTCTGCCCAAGGTGCGAGCGCTAGGAGCGAGAGCAAGGCATAGGACGTCTCTTCCCCCGTGGCCTCATCATGAATTCCCCAGCCGCCATCCGGGCGTCGATTGGCGAGGATTTGGCGAAGTGTCCTTCGGCGCCACTCGGCCCAGGCAGAGGCAGCCTCGCCAGCATCGGGTCCCTCTTGAAGGGCCTGGACGCAGGCCAGGATCGAGTAATAGATGGATACGTGCCATTTGTCTCGGATCGAGGCACCCTCCAATAGATAGCTGGCCGCACGCCGGCACGCGTTTGCAATGTCCGCCGCGGCCGGATCTCCGGCAAGGAACGGGCTCGCGGTCCGGAGCGCTTCTACGATGTGGGCGTTGGTCGTGATGGAGCCGGTCAGCTCGAACGGATAGGTCCGAAAGAACCCCTTCTTCGCGTCGTAGAACCGGTCGAGCAGCGACCGCGCGAGACGGCGGGCCATCTCGGCGCGGCGAAACCGCGCCGCGAGAACGAGCGCGACAGCCGTATCATCGCCATCGGGTTCGAATGAGGGATTGCAACCGATACCTGCGGCCAGCTCATGGCAGGCCATCAAGTTATCGAACGCGCGGCCAATCTCATCCTCTTGTCCAAGTCCGGCAAGGACGTCGAAGTACATCCGCCAGAGCAAGATGAAACTGCCCATCGGTACGGTCGAGGCATAGCCCCCGTCCTGGTTGCGGGCGTTGTGAAGTGTGAGACGGAACCGCGCGGCTCGATTCTCATCGACGTTTCCACAGCGGAGTAAGTAAGCCGTCGCAGAAGGCGAGAACCCGGCGAGCTGCTCCGGATCCACCGCATGCGCGACATCGCGTGTCAGGCGCTCGCCATCTGGCCAGGCCTCGAGCGCATCGATGATGTACAGGACGTGAGAGGGCGGCCGCCCGGAAAAGAGCGCCCTGGGCCACGAGGACATTTTCTGTCGCCAGCGCGCCTCGAGTTCGGGAGGAAGGGGAGGTAGGTTCACACCTTTGCCGCAGAGTGCAATCCAGTGCGCCGGGACGAGCATCTCGAAGCCCGCCACGTCGCATGCAAGGAGGGCCTCGCGATCGTTCCAGCGTTTGAGGGCGTCTACCGAGTATCGGATCCCTCTCGCGAGAGCATCCTCTGTTTTGGATGGATTTACACCGTGACGGCTCAGGGCCAGGAGCGCCCGGAGCACCATCAGTGTCTGCATCAGTCGATCGGTGGCGAAAGCGAGTCCACCGCCCCAGCTGCCGTCACGATGTTGCCGTTCGAGCAACCAATCGACGAACTTGGCATCGTCCAAGGCCATCGCCACGGCCGCTGTCTCGTAGGGCGCCGATGTCACTAGGTCACGGGACTGTAATTCCCCGTAGCGAGAGAAATCAGAGCGGCTACGCGGGCTCGACATAGTTACCCCTCTCATACATCGCCAAGACGAACGCTGGAGTGGTGCGAACCCAAAACCCGAGTCTTCCGTTCGGTAGCACTGTGCTCAAGAGAGCGAATCGTTTGACCTCGCTCTCCAAATGAGATTGGAGAAGCTCTTTGGCTCGCTTCAACTCCGGGCTAGCCGCATGGTACCGATGGAACGGATCGAAGCCCAGCTGGGCAAGCGCTATGATGAGCGCGTTGATTTTACCCTCATCAAGCTCGGCCTCATAGTTCCCCATGTCGTTGCACAGGCGCGTGATCCGGGCGCCGCTGTCCATCGCGTCGAAGCATGCCTTCCACGTCGCCTCAGGTGAGGGCTCGAAGGCGCTCGGGCCGATGGCAGTATACGAAAATCCGGTCGAGAGAGCGCCCTGGCTGACGTAGTCCTCCATCTCGGGGAGGGCACCTCCGCCAGGTGCATGTTGCCGCGCGATGCTGTCGACCCGCTCTTGCCGCCAGCTGCGGATCAATCCGAGCAGCTGTCGGGTAGCATTGGTACGTACGAATTTCCGTCCTTCGGCATCGCTGGCGTGGACTGCCGCCTCGTCAAGATCATTGAAGATATCCCGCCATGCGGAACTGAGGAGGATGCTCCTTTGATCGACGCCGGCAGGACCTTCCATCGAGAGGTTGAACCCCAGATGCGCTATCTCCTCCGGGGCCATACCGGCTGTCTCCAGGGCCGACTTTACCACAGCCGCGAGCTGGGTCTCGAGATGGCCTAGCCCGTCACCGCGCTGGCCAGGGGCTTCGTTGAGATGCGCGCGGTCCACGCAATAATCCATCGTAAAGCTCCAGAGGACGAGCCGCGCGACGAGGAAGGCATCGGGGAAACTCGGGGGCAGCTTCGTCGAGACGGCTCCCGTGTAGGCGCTCACCTCGATCCGGTCCTTCAACAAATCATAGCGCTCGGCCCATGGGGCGAGCCTGGTCATCACGGCTCGCAAGAGCTCTGCTCTGGCGGCTCCTGCCTCCGTGCCGGCCCCCGGTTTGTTTTCGTTGATCACTGTGCGCCAATCGTAGAGTTGAGAGGAAATCATTCTTCTCCCCTGAAGGCTTGCACGCGAAACGGTCCCCACTACCTCTGCTGCAATAATTCGCGCAGACAAATAGCACTTGACACTGTATTTGTCAATAGCAACAAATGCCCCCCGCAGCAAAGGTGGCGCTTCAGGATGGGCGCGCGGTTGCATTGCTATCCTCGTGACTTCTGCGCGATTCTCCTCGGAGGATCTATGCGGGAGCGAGCATAGTGGCGATGTGATTAGCTGTCTTCAGTCATTGATTCTTTGGGGGGTATGATTTTGACTGCTAGGCATTGCAACGTAGAGAGGCACTGGCCTACGGTGAGCCATCGAATACAGCGCGAGATTCGTGAATATAGTCGCCAGTGGCCCAGCGCTATGCGTATCGGAGGGGGGCGATCCGGTTTGCAGGGGCTGACCTGGCATCGGCCTGGTCTCGTGGCACGCGCGGTCTCGCAGGGGCAGCGCTCCCCGGGGCTGCGACGAACCCGCCCAAGGCGAGGGCATGCGCTCCTCTATGTATGTAAGAAGGACCTCATGTCTCGCGTTCGTGGGGAACGGCTTGCTTGTATTTCTACTTCTTGATTGCCGGCCCCAGTACAACATCATGAATTCCCTTGACTCTCCAGGGGCCGCGGGCGACTCTGGAATGTACCGCGATGGTAGCCTTCCATGATGCCACCGACCAATGGAGGTTGAGATGAGAACTACCCGGGTGCCGGCAGGAGTCTCGGCGGAGGAAGCGCCCAGGGCAGCACCGCCCTCGATTCCCGGCCTTCCGATTGTCGGAGTGCTGCCGCAGCTGTTATGGAACCCCATCAGATTTTTTACTGATACGTTGCGGCGGACAGGCGGTATCGCGACGGTCAATATAGGGCCCGTTAAGATTTACATTCTGGGCCGTCCCGACTATGTCGATTACATGCTGCGAGGTAACAGCAAGAACTTCACGAAAGAAGGGGGGCTGTGGGACACGTTGCGCATGGCGATCGGCAATGGGCTGGCCGCCAGCGATGGCAGTTTTTGGCTGCGCCAGCGCCGGATGATGCAGCCGCATTTTCACCGCCAGCGGCTCGCAGGGTTGATCTCGTTGATGACGGGCGCCATCAAAGAGGAGCTTGATCGGCTGCAAATCGAGACTCGGAGCGGGCAGCCGGTCGAGTTGCCAGCCGAGATGGCCCGCATGAGCATGCGCATCATCGTCAGGACGATGTTTGGCACGAACATCAAGCCTGAGGAGATCGAGAGATTCTCTCGCATCGCAGACACCATACAGATGCACCTCAGCCGGCGCATATGGCTCTTTTACCTACCGCAATGGCTCAGCTCGACCGTGGATCGCAGTTACTGGCGCCATATGGAAGAGCTCGACCAGATCGTCTATCGCCTCATCGATCGTGCGGCTCGAGAGAGTGATCGCTCCGATACTTTGATCTCGATGTTACTCGACGCCCAGGATGAAGAGACGGGCGCGCGAATGAACCAAAAACAGCTGCGGGACGAAGCCCTCACCATTTTCCTGGCGGGATACGAGACCGTGGCCACTGCTTGCTCGTGGGCATTCTACATACTGTCACAGCATCCGGAGGTAGAGAGGAGACTCCGGGCCGAAGTCGAGGAAAAACTCCAGGGGGCCATCCCGACGTTCGAGGATCTCGCGAAGCTCGAATACACGAGGTGCGTCTTCCAGGAGACGATGAGGATCTACCCGCCCGTGTGGCTGATTCCACGTACGGCCTCTCAAGATGACGTCATCGGGGGCTATCGCATTCCAGCCAGATCCGTGGTCGCAGTCGTCACGTATGCCGTCCACCATGATCCCGAGACATGGGAACATCCCGAGATCTTCGATCCGGAGCGGTTTGCCCCGGCTCGCTCCGAAGGCCGGCCTCCGTCCGTCTATCTTCCGTTCGGTATCGGGCCTCGCCAATGCATAGGAAACAACTTCGCGCTCTTCGAAGGGGTGCTGCTCCTCTCGATGCTGATCCAGCGCTATCGCGTAAAACTGTTGCCGGGCCAGCGAGTCGAACCACGCGCTGAGGCCGTCATCATGCGCGTGGGCCATGGTTACAAAGCCACGCTCCAACATGTCTAGCTAACCTCTTGAGTGCTCGACGGGACTCTGTAGCCATTCCGTCAAGATCCGTCCGACCCTGCTCGTGATGACGATGGTCCGGCCGCAGGACTGCGAGCGCCTGTCTGCCAGTTGACCGAATCCACATCCTGGGTCCAGATGGGGAGTGACTGGCCGAAAGCCCGAGGAGGATCTGATGCAAGCCCCCAACGCCCCTGGCGAGACGCTGCCGCAGCCCGATTTCACGAATGCGGACTTTCAATCCAACCCGTTTCCCGTCCTGGCGCGCTTGCGCCGGACGGGGCCATTGACCCGGGTCTTGCTGATGAACGGGATCGAGGCCTGGCTCATCACCCGCTATGACGAAGCATTACAGGTGCTCAAGGACACCCGCTTTCGGACCCAGCCGCCATTCTTGGAGGGGGGCATCTATCAGCCGAGCCCGATTTTCAAAGTTCTCCTGTTCAACAATGTGGCCAACGCGGATCCTCCCCGGCACACACAGTTGCGGGCGCTCGTCTCCAAGGCGTTCAATATCCGCTTCATCGAAGGCATGCGCCCGCACATCCAGGAGATCACCGACGGTCTCATCGACGGGGTGCTACCGCGCGGGCAGATGGATCTCATCGAGGACTTCGCCTTCCCGCTGCCCATCACCGTGATCGCCGAGATGCTCGGCGTGCCGGCCGAGGATCGGGGCCGGATCCGGGCGGGGTCTCAGGCGCTCTTCGATGCGCTCAGCGGGGGCGACGCGAGCCCGGGCTGTATCGCCCGGCTGGAGGAATTTCGGGCGTACCTGGACCAGCTCATCGAGAGCAAGCGCCGGAACCCGAGCAACGATCTCATCAGCCACATGGTGCAGGCTGAGGAGGGGGGCGCCTATCTGAGCGAAGAAGAGCTGGTGTCCATGCTCACCCTGCTCATCTTCGCGGGTCATGAGACGACGGTGAATCTCATTGGCAACGGGATGCTGGCGCTGTTCACGCATCCCGCGCAGATGGAAAAGCTGCGGCAGGATCCATCGCTCGTGACCAACGCTCTCGAAGAGATGCTGCGCTACTGCGGGCCCGCCTTGGCTCCGGGTCCGCGCTACGCGTCGGAAGATATCGAGGTGGGGGGCCAGCTCATCCGCAAGGGGGACGCGGTGCTGGTCTCGCTGGCCGCGGCCAACCGCGATCAGGCGTGGTTCAAACAGTGCGAGACATTTGACATCACGCGCTCGGATGAGGGCCGGCACATGGCCTTTGGGTACGGGATCCATTATTGCCTCGGCGCGCCGCTGGCGCGCTTGGAGGGTCACATTGCGATCACGACGCTGCTCAAGCGTCTCCCGAATCTTCGTCTGGCGGTGCCCCCCGAGACGTTGCGTTGGCGCGGCAACCCGCACCTGCGCGGTCTCTGCTCGCTCCCTGTGACCTTCTGATCTCCTCGCTCCGCATCTCGCCTCCTCTCGACATCCAAGAGGTCATGACCAGGAGGTCATGACCAGAAGTTATCGGAACCCGCCCAAACATGTATTGGTGAGGTGAGCTTCGAGTTCCTATCTTGCGATGCAAGAGGAACTCGCATGAGTCACCACCGTCATAGCGGCCGCTCGCCTAGCTCATCGCTCGCGCTGCTCGGGCTTGGCCTGGGAACGATCCTGTCCCTCACGCCCTGGGCTACGCCGGCCCTCGCCCTCGGCCTCGGCAGCCTGCTCGCGCTCACGCTGGGGAACCCGCTGGCGGCGCTCACGGCGCGCTGGGCCAAGCGGCTCCTGCAAGTGGCCGTGGTGGGGCTCGGCTTCGGTATGTCGCTCGGCGCCGTGGTGGCCGCCGGCCGGTCGGGGGTGGGCTATACCATGGCCGGCATCGGCCTCGCCCTCACGCTTGGGCTGCTCTTCGGCCGCTGGCTGCGCATCGAGCGGCAGATCTCATTCCTCATCACCGCCGGTACGAGCATCTGTGGGGGGAGCGCGATCGCCGCCGTGGGCCCGGCGATCGGGGCGCGCAGCGAGGCGATGAGCGTGGCGCTCGGGACCGTGTTCATACTCAACGGCGTGGCCCTCTATCTCTTCCCGCCAATCGGGCACCTGCTCCACCTCGGGCAGCACCAGTTCGCGGTCTGGGCAGCCGTCGCCATCCACGACACCAGCTCGGTCGTCGGGGCGGCCGCGAGCTACGGAGCCGTCGCGCTGCACGAGGCCACGGTGCTCAAGCTGGCGCGCGCTCTATGGATCGTGCCCCTGACCCTGCTGGCGGCGCTGGTAACCCGGCGCCGCCGGGGAGGCGACGGCGCCTCCCCGCGGGTGACCTTCCCCTGGTTCATCCCCCTGTTCGTGGCCGCGGCGGCCGTGCGTTCACTCATGCCTCCACTGGCGCTACCCGTGCTGGATGGCATGGCCCGCGTGTCGCGCGCGCTGCTCGTGCTCACGTTGTTCCTGATCGGGACTGGTCTCTCCCGCTCGACCCTGCGGGCCGTGGGGGTACGACCCCTCGCGCAGGGCGTGCTCTTATGGGTGGCGGTGAGCGGGATCACCCTGCTCGCGGTCTGGCAGGGGCTCGAATAATCTCAAACGAGGCGCAGGGAGACGCGGACCGGGAGGCTCTGCGTGCCGAGGTTGGTCTCCATGGCGACGCCGATCGCCGGCACGTCGGCCGAGACGGCCTGGATGCGGCCTGGCTGCAGCGCCGAGGGGGCCACGCGATCACCACGCTGAATCGGGCCGCTGTCCTTCAGGATCGGCACCACTAGGCCCCCTTGTTCCGCGCACCGGATCTGATCTCCTGCAGCCGTGGCGCCATCGAGGGCCACGCCGATGATGGTGGGCGCGCTCGCCTCGAGGGGGGCCTGGAGCGCGCGTCGGTCGGTGATGGGCGACAGGATGAGGAGCGTGTTCGCCGCCACGGGCCCATCGACGACGCGGAGCACCGATGAGAGGCCGCCCTGGGTCGCGCACACGCGCGTGGCCCCGCTGTCGACTCCGTCGGCACGGATCCCTGCCGGCGCGCCGGTCCCCTGGCCGAGGCGGCAGTCGAAGAGATCGACGGCCGGGCACGCATCGCCGATGTAGATCGTGTTAGCCGATGTCTGGCTGACGTCGCACAGCACGTTGCGGATCGTCGCATGCCCGATGTTACGGAGCTGCACCGCGTCCTGATTGACGCCGGGTGGCGCCGACTCGTTGTTGAGATAGAAGTCCTCGATCGTGACCGAGTCACAGTTGGTGATGTGGAACCCCGCCCCGCCGGAGGTCCCGGTCAGCGTGAGCTGGCCGCTACGGAGATGGATGCGCCCGCCGCGGTTCTGGCTGGTGTTGTTGATGAGGAAGGGGTAGCCGATCTGGTGCTCGCAGATCACGTGCTCGGCGAGCAGGTAGTTGTCGGAGATATCGCGCGAGAAGGGGATCGGCGCCTGCCACTCGATCAGCGCGTAGCTCAGGCCGCCGCCCCAGGTCGGCCCTTCGAGCGTACCCAGGATGAAGTGCTGGATGTCCGAGAGGCGCGCGCCGAAGACCTCGAACAGCTCGAGGAGCCCATGTCCGTTGGCCGAGTTTGCCGCGCAACCGGAAAAGAAGACCTTGGATACGTTCGCTCGGCCGTCCTGGAGCCGCACCACGGATTGGGTGGCGTAGACCCCCACGAACGCCACGTTGTCGATCCACACCATGCCGGTCCCGGTCGAGTCGATGTTCAAGAACCGCTGGCAGGAGAAGGTGGCGGGCGTGGTGCCACGGACCACGAGATCGCGCATCGACACGACGTGCGAGACGCCGCGACCGTAGACCGAATGGTCGATGTAGATCGCCTCCTGATCGGGAGACAGATCCAGCACGATGACGCTCTGTCCCGGGATGCCGGCGAACTGCACGAACAGCTGCGACGCGATGGTGCCGGTGATGGGGGTGGCGATGCGACAATGGCCGCTGGGGATGAAGATGCTGCCGCCGGCGCCGTTCGGGTCGAGGGCGATCGTCAGCGCCTGCTGGAGCGCCGGGCCATCGTCATGGACGCCGTCGAGCACGGCGCCGTACTGGGTGATGTCGAGGACCTGGGTCGATTGCGCGACGGCCCGGGTCACCGGCTGTGACCCCGGCGTCTGGCAGCCGGTGCCCAGGGCGCTCAGCCCGAAGCCGCCGAGGAGGGCGACGGCTTCGCGCCGGGAATACTGGCTCCTCGGTGGCGTAGTGACCGGGGCCTTCGGTCCTGGCGGGGGGGTGACATCGCGATCTCTCATTCGCCCTCCTGGAGCGCCGTTGACACGGATGGGCCCGAGCAAACCTTCCGGCCTCCACCCACCGCGGGGTTCGCCCCCGCATCGGTCCTATCGATGCGCGTGAACGGCTGTAGGTTGTGATTGGAATACCAAACGTTCATTTCCCTATCATGGGCGTGGAGGCAACGGGGGGGCGATGGGAGGCGGAACCCAAGAATAGAGAGCGACAGGGTAGCGTTGCTCCAGATACAAGTCAGGTCAGGTGATCCCCCACGTTACCTGACGGTACACGTTGGCAACGCTCCGACGCCTCTGCCGCGCCGTCCGCGAGGCAGGTTCTGATGTGTTACAACCGGCGCATGTCTGATGGAACCGGTGATGCCCAGCGTCTTGAACGGTTATGGGGAGGCGCCTTTGGCGATCAGTACGTCGAGCGCAATCGCCGCGCGGCCGAGGGACGGGGACCGTTCTGGCATCGGCTCCTCGACGAGCTGCCGGTGCGGCGCGTGCTCGAGGTGGGCTGCAACGTGGGCGGCAATCTGTGTTGGATCGCCGACCGGCTGCCGCCCGAGGCGGTCTACGGCATCGACATCAATCCCAGGGCGCTCGCCGAATTGCGGCGCGAGTTGCCGGTCAATGCCATCCACAGCACGGCGCGCGAGCTGCCCTTCCGCGATCGTTGGTTCGACCTCGTCTTCACGATGGGCGTCCTCATCCACCAGCCGCCCGCGTCCCTACCGCTGGTGATGTCCGAGATCGTCCGCTGCTCGCGGCGCTACGTGCTGTGCGGCGAGTATTACGCGCCGGAGCCCACCGAGGTGCCGTATCGCGGCGAGACGGGCGCCTTGTTCAAGCGTGATTTCGGCGCCTACTACCAGGCGCTGTTTCCCGAGCTCGAGCTCCGCAAGCAGGGCTTCCTGTCCAGGAACGATGGCCCCACCTGGGACGACATCACCTGGTGGCTCTTCGAACGCCGCGATCCCTAGAGTCGTTCCGTCCTCGTCAGATCGCTGCCAGCGCGGTGAGCGCCTCGAGCACCGCGGGCTCCTCGGCGCGGTTGAAGTGGCGCGCGCCGTCCACCACGCGGACCTGGGCGCCGAGCCGCTCGACGAACAGCCGCTGGGTGGTCTCGTGATCGGCGGTGTAAGGGTCGTCGGTCGAGACGAGCACGTGAAGGCGGCCGCCCGCCGCGCGGGCGCGCGCGTGATCGAAAGGCGCCTCGATCCAGGGTAGGAGTGTGGGCCAGGGCCGATCCACCGACCACCACCCGGCCACGCCGAGGACGCCATGCACGGCGAGGCCCGTGGGCAGGGCCGCGGCGGCGCGCAGCACGGCCTGACAACCGACGCTATGGCCGAGGAGGACCGTGCGGCTCACCTGCGTCGCGTCCACGCCGATGCGCCGGACGATCGCGTCCACCCAGGCCTCGATCACCGGCGTCCCGGGCTCGGGCATGTCGAGTGCCTCGACGCTCGCAAAGAGGTGCGCGTGGGCGGCTGCGAGCTGCGCGCGCAGCCAGGGATAGAAATCGCTCGCTGGGGTGCCCGCCCAGCGCGGGACGATGAGGAGACGCATCTTGGACCTCCCCTCGCAAGATACGCAGGCGGCAGCGAGAATTCAGCAACCATGCCGCGCGGCGCTGGCTGCACCTCGCGACGGCATCCAACGGATGTGTTCCGGGATCGATCAGGATCGCGGCCTCTTCGTCGAGCCGGCGCACGGTCGGGTGCGCGAATCGCTCATCTCCATCCCCATCGATCCCGCGACCGTGATCCCGGCCGGGGGCGAGGGCAGGGTGGGAGCCGCTGGCTCGGTCCGATCATCGAGGGCTGCGAGGTGCTGGCCTTCGTGGTGTCGCGTGTGGCCTTCGCGGCCCGGGGCGAGCGCTGGCGGCGCAGGTCCGAAGAGGATGGGCGATAGGGGCCAAGACAACAGAACCGATCGCCTCACCCCGCGCATCCCGCCTCATCGAGCGTCTTCGGCCCCCCCTTCCAGCAGCAGGCCCTCCACCCAGGCCGACGCACCCGCGGGGAGACTCGCCGGCCCTTCCATCCGGGCCAGGTAGCGCGCGGCCACCGCGTCCGCCGCCGCCGTGGCCGCCAGGTAGCGGTCGCGGTCCCAGTTGACGCGCCCCTGCGGGGACAGCTGCTCGCTCACCTCGCCCCGGATGCGGCGCGCCACCGCGAACTCCGCGGCTGCCAGGTCCCGCCGCCCGAGGTGATAGAGCACCACCCCGAGGTTGGCGTGAGCGATCATGTCCCTCTCGCCCAGCGCCGTGGCGCACGCCAGCCAGCGGCGCGCCTCACCCAGGTCGCCCCGTTGCGCCCACAATACCCCCAGGTTGTTGGCCGCCACGCCCGATGCCGCCACGGCCAGCGAGGCGCGATAGCCCCGCTCCGCGGCCTCCAGCTGGCCCGCCGCCTGCGCCTTCCATGCCGTCAGCGCCAGCGCCTCCGCGCGGGTCTCCCGTCCGGCCAGCGAGCAACCGGCAACCCCAAGAATCAACAAGAAGATCGTGCAACGCATTGCGTCAGGATGCCGGAGGAGAGAGCCCTTGTCATCTTTTTGACGCAAGGAGTCATGCGCGCATGAGGCTCGCGGTCAGTGAAACTGCCCGCCGAACCCGATCCCCATCCCACTGCGATCGAAGATCGCCGGTCCGAGGTGGAACGAACGGTCAAAGAGGATGCGCAGGGGCCGCGGCGCATGCGCGGACAGGAGGGCCGCCGCGGCGAACATGCCGAGCCCCATAGCAAAGTGGGCGCCGTCCAAGGGCATGTCGCGGAAGTAGATCAGGCGATCGCGCTGCCGATAGACGGCGAGCAGATCGTCTGCCGGTGGGGCGCGCCAGAAGCCGGACCTGGGCGGTTCGATGAGCGCACGCCCTTGCCGAATCGGTGGGTTCAGGTCGATCGGGAGGGACTGGAACAGGAGCAGGTCATGGTGCACGCGGGTCGTGTAGACGGCGAAGGGGGTGGACGGCCTGCGAACGGGCAGGCGGGCCGCGAGGGTGAGGCCGAGAGGGGCACGCGCAGACTCGGACATCCTGGCAGGCGTCACCAGGAGGCGTGGCGCCTGCGCCAGCCGGCCAGGAAATGTCCTGGGCCGGCGATCCGCGCGAACCTGCTCCGGCCGCGGCCACATCGAGCGCGGCGGCGGATGGGCCGCCCGGGCGCCGGGAGAGATCAGGGCGAGCGATAGCACCAAACCCTTGATCGCGCCGTGCATAGTACCCCAGCGGCTTCACGAAGCATGCCCCGCCCCGGGCGCCGAGATCCGATGCTCCCTGCCCGCGGGATAGGCAAAGAGATGACCCTCCCCGAGCATCCAGGTTCTCCTGTCGCGCAGCCAGCCTCTTCCTCTCTCCATCAGCCGGCGGAGGAGAACCCGGCGCAGCGAGCCCCGGCTACGGCGCGCCGAGGAACGCCAGCGTCTCCTCCTGCAAGTGCGGCCGGCCATGCTCGGATCGGTCGAGGTGCACGAGGTGGTGTTTCGGCTCAGGCATCCCTTCTCCCGCCTCGGCAATCCAACGAGAACGGACCCTCTAGCGAGTCTGCGGCCTCGCAGATTTAAACAGGAGCATTCAGGATTGTTTGTGGCAGCATGTCGGCGTGACAGGCAAACGGGCGGCACGGTTCGATTGCGCCATTGCGGTCGACTTCACCCACGAGGGGCGCACCCATCACGGGATGACGCGCAACATGGGGCAGGGGGGGATGTTCATCGCCACGGACGTGATGATGCCGCTCGGCTCCATCATCCTGCTGCGCTTCCAGGTGCCCACCCTGCGCGACGCGATCGAGGTGCGCGCCGAGGTGCGCTGGTCCCTGGAGGGGCAGGGCATGGGCGTGCAGTTCGATGGCCTGCGGGCGCGCGAGGTGTGGGCGCTCAACCGATTCTTCAAGATGGTGACACCCGAGAGGGAAGGAGAGGGAGGCGTACCGCATTGAGAACGCTGTTCGTGGTGATGGTCGCGGCCGGGCTCCTCGGCGGCGGCGCGGCTCGGGCCGGACGCGCGCCCGTCGCCGTGTTGTGGCTCGACAGCGTGGGGGCGCCCGGCGGGCAGGCCGAGCCGCAGGCGTCCGAGCAGGGAACCCAGCAGGTCGCCGCGCTCGCCACGAGTCTGGATCGGGCACTCCAGGAGGGGCGCGAGGTCCGCGCGCTCGACGATCCCGAGGTCAAACGGGTGCTGGCCGAGGGCGGCGCCGCGGCGCGCGTGGCGCGGCGGCTCGCCGAGGCGCGGCGGTTCTTCGCGGCGCAGCGCCTCGCCGAGGCGGACGCGGCGCTGGCCGCGGCCGAGGACACCGCCCTGCGCGAGCTGCCCGTGGCCGAGATCGGCCGGCCGCTCGGTGAGATCGCCTCGCTGCGGCTGCTCTGCGCCGAGTTCCTGCGGGACGACGCCAAGGCCGACCACGCGGCGCGGCTCCTCGGCCTGGTGGACTTCGCCGCGACGCCGGAGGTGAAGGCGGCGGCCGAGCGTCACCGCACGGCCTACGGTCCCTTCCCGGCCGCTCCGGCGGTGCGGGTGGAGACGGATCCGCCCGGCGCCGAGGTTTACGTGGATCTGCGCCCGGTGGGCCAGGCGCCCGTGGATCTGCCGCTCGGGCGGCACCCCGAGGCGCTGGTGGACATCGAGGCGCCGGGCTACGCCAAGGTCCATCGCAGCGCGCCCGCGGCGGGCACGCTGGCCGTGGCGCTGCGGCGTCAGGGCCAGCTCGGCCACATGGTCGATACGCTGCGGGCCCTCGCCGATCTCCCCGAGGCGGACGTGGCCGCGCTCGGCCGGGAGGTGGGCGCGGAGCGGGTGCTCGTGGTCCGGCCCCGGCAGGCGACGGGCGGCGCGGTGGAGATCGTGGAGGCGCGCGTGCTCGACGTGGCCCAGGGGCGCTGGGCCAAGCAGGCCATCGCGGTGGCGCTCGGGGATGCGACCGGCGCGGCCGTGGTGGCCGCGGGAGACGTGACCCCGGCCGCGCGGCTCGCGGCCTACTCGGGATCCTCGGCGCTCGTGGGCCTCGACAACAAGGCCGGAGAGGCGCTCGTGGGTCGACCCCTGCCCACGCACCCCGCCATCCTGAGCGCGCTCAACGCGCGCCCCACGGCGGTCAGCTCGGCCTCGCTGGTCCGGCGGGCGGCGCCGCCGCCGGTCAAGGTGTCGAGCAGCAAGACCCGCTCAGCGTGGAAGAAGTGGTACACGTGGGTGATCGCCGGTGGTCTCGGCGCGGCCATCGTCGGCGTGGTGGTGGCCAACCGCATCGGCGACGATCAGGTCACCGTGCGCGTCAGCCACTGACGCTGCGCGCGCCGCCGATCACACCTATCGCTGGGGACCAGGGGGGAGTAGGGGAGGGGGAGGTCGGGCTAGCGCGTTGCTGGGGCGGTCCGGGCGGCGCTCGGGGCGGTTCCCTTTGGGGCGGGAGGCTGCTCCGCGTTCGGCTGGGCCGCGTCCTTCCAGGGGGGCGGCAGGAGCGGCGGCCGCTCGAGCGCGCGCTGTGAGCGCTGCAGCTCGATCTCGCTCATCAGGATCGCCGGGGCCACGGACGAGACCGGCACCAGGCCCGACTCGGCGCCGCAGTACCCGTTGAACACCCCGTCCTTGTCCGAGGTGGCGACGATGCGGTTGATCGAGGCGAGGGGCGTCCCCACCATCTCCACGCCGCGGACCAGGGTCTCCTGGCCGGTCTTGGCGTCCACGCGATAGACCAGGCGGGGCTGGCCCTTGAAGGCCTGGAACCCGTAGTTCGAGGTGTTGGTCGAGCCGCCGGTGATGTCGCGGATGATGAGGCCGAAGGGCTTGCCCTGGCGGCGCACCTCGGCGAGCAGCATGCGCTTGAGCTCGTCCTCGGAGACCCGGCGTGTCGACTTCACCACCAGGTTGGCCATGCGGCCCATCGGATCGCCCACGCTCTCGGCGCGGCCGTGGCCGTTCGAGCGCACCGAGCCGGAGATGGGGGTGCGCGACTTGAGGTAGTCGCGCAGGACGCCGCGGTCGATGAGGGTCACCGGCCGCGCGGTCACGCCCTCGTCGTCGAAGTGATAGTAGCCGTTGAGCGACGCGCCGGCCGCGCGCTCGAGCGTCGGATCGTCGAGGACGGTGAGGAAGTCGGGCAGGATGCGGTGGCCGATCTGGCCCTTGAACGTGCGTCCTTCCTTCTCGTCGTTTTGGCGCTCGCCTTCGAGGCGGTGGCCGATGGCCTCGTGGAAGAACACGCCCGCGGCCTGCTGCATGAGGATGGCCGGTCCGGTGTAGGGGTCGATGACCGGGGCGTCGCGCAGGGCGTGCAGCTCGCTGGCAAGCTGGTCGACGGCCTTGAGCACGCCGGCCGTGTCCGGCAGGCCGTCGAAGCGGTTGGCGTAGAACGCCTTCTCGTGCTCGAGCAGCATACCGTCGGCGGCGCGGGTGGCGCCGGTGACGTGGAGCGAGTAGAGGACGCGCTCCGCGGCGAGCTCGGTGCCCTCGCTGTTGACGAGGTAGCGCGTCACGCGCTCGGCCACGACCTGGACCGCGGCGTCGAAGATCTCGGGGTATTGCTTGAGGCGCACGCCGGCCTCGCGCACGCGCTGCCGCACGGACTCGGCCTCGAAGGTGAGGGTGGCGGCCGGCTCGACGATCTTGACCGGCGGCTCCTTGGAGAAGCTCGGCAGGTCCTCGTCTTCGCTCAAGGCCGTGGCGCGGCGGCCGCGCTTCTTGGCGTAGGCCCCGAGCGCCTGCTTGTACTTGCTGTCGGTGAGCAGCCACAGCGTGGCGCGCAGGGCGTCGCCGCTGTCGTCGAGCGGGGCGGAGGTAGAGGGCTCGTAGTCGGGCGGATCCAGGCTGAAGGAGATGTCGAGCCCGTCGTTGGTGGTGTTGTCGAAGCGATAGTCGCCCACGCGCACCTCGACGTAGGCCTGGCGCGCGCGGCTGTGGTCGTCGACCTGGAGGGCGCCGTACTTGCCGCTGATGGTGTAGCGGTCGTAGTCGCGCACGGCGTAGGCGATGAAGTAGGGGGCCTCGTAGTCGCGCAGCCGGAGGCGCGCCATCGAGCGGCCGAGCTCGTCGCGCATGGCGGTGAGGACCGGCATGCGGGGGTCGGGCGCGCCCCGCGCATCGCTCGCGAGGGCAGCAGCAGAGAGGACGGTGAGGAACAGCAAGCTGGGGAGACGCATTCCCGAAATTGTGGCGTGAGCGGGCCGGATGATCCAGCGCCACGAGCATGAGGGGCACGATCCGCTGGGCCTGCATGGGGATGAAGAGGGCGGCAGAGCCCGTTGATCGCGTCAGAGCGCCCGGGCACGTGGGCGCAGGTGCTCTGATCGCGTCAGAGCGCCCGGGGCATGTTGGCAGGGGCGCTCTGATCGCGTCAGAGCGCCCGGGACAAGTTGGCAGGGGCACTCTGATCGCGTCAGAGCGCCCGGGGCACGTTGGCAGGGGCACTCTGATCGGATCAGAGTGCCTGGGGCACGTTGGCAGAGGCACTCTGATCGGATC
>DATAGU010000317.1:0-5365 GCA_036263495.1 Polyangia bacterium
GGGTGGCCGCCTGCCCGCTGACGGTCGCTGTGCAGACGGCTTCGGGCAGGGGCTGCGGTGGCCGCCGGGACGAACCGCCGCAGGCTGAGAGTTGAAGGGCAAGGACGATAGGCGATAAGGCGAGTAGGTATTGGCTCATGATCCCATTGTAGCGCCAAGCGGCCGGCCGATAGACCGACGACGAGACGCGTCCTTGCCGTGCAGGCCCCTCTTTACAAGAGGCCGGGGCGCTCAGGGCTGCGGCGTCTGCTCCCCGCTCGCGGACATCTCGGCCACCTCCGACACAGGGCCGAGCGTGAAGCCGTACATGTCACCGAGGGCGCGGGCGCGCGCCACCACGCACAGCGTGTCGCCGAGGGCCGCGGCGCCGAGGCCGTCCATGGCGCCGGCCTGGTTGAGGGCGCTCACGCAGACCTGACCAGACCACTCGCCATCCCGCCCGCAGCAGGTCCAGACGTCGGTCGAGCCCTGCCCCTGATAGAGGACGTGCAGCACGTCGCCGAGGGCCGCCAGCGCCGGCGCCCGCGCGGTGCGGGCGCCATTGATCTCGGTGAGGCTGCGCGGCGTGCTCCACCTCGTGCCGTCGTAGGTGAGGTCGCAGAGGTCGGGCGTGCGGTCGCCGCGGTAGACGAGGTGCAGCCGGCCGCCGAGCGCGGCGAGCGCCGGCGCCGTGGCCGTGCGCGCGCCCGTGTCCGCGGTGATGCTGCGCGGCGCGCTCCACGCCTGGCCGTCGTACTGGCAGTGCCAGAGGTCCGAGTCGGTGGCGCCGCGGTAGACGAGGTGCAGCCGCTCGTCGAGCGCGGCCAGGGCCGGAGCCGCGTCGGTGCGGGCGCCGTTCTCCTGCGTGATGTTGCGCGGCGCCTCCCACGCCTGACCGTCGTACCGCGCGAGCCACAGCGCCGAGGACCCGGCGTCGCGATAGACGAGCGCGAGCCGCCCTCCGAGCACGGCCAGGGCCGGCGCGGCGCTGGTCGCGGCGCCTTGCTTGTCCGCCAGGAGCTCCCCGGGCTCCCAGCTGCGGCCATCGCCCGCCCGGACATGGAGCCGCGTGGAGGCGCCGCCGCGATAGGCCAGGTACAGCCGCCCCGCGACCGCGGCCAGCGCCGGGGCGCTCGCGGTCAGGGCATCGAGCGCGGTCTCGACGCCCCAGAACACGCGCGGCACGGGCCAGAACGGCGTGCTCCCGACCGTGGCCCAGTCGTGCCCCTGGATCCGATCCGTGGCGATGACGTTGACCCCGCGGCCGAGCGCCATCCCCCAGAGACGCGCGTCATTGGCGAGGTAGCCGCGGGTGATGAAGCCGCGCTGCCGGTGGAACCACTCGATCGTCTCGTCGCCCCAGTCCTGCACGCGCTGGAAGTCGAAGTTGCAGAACACGCGCCGGCCCGCCGCCGTGCTCGGCCGCTGGCCGTGCTCGCTCAGCCGGCGATCGGCGAAGCACAGCCGCCGCCCGGCCTCGGTCGCGGCGTAGGTCTCCTTGAGATCGTCCATCCACCGGCCCGGGGCGTCGCCCGAGAGGCAGAAGATGAAGCGCCCGCGCAGGGCCGCGAGGCTCGGCCAGCCGCCGCGCATGGCGCCGGTCACCAGATCCGGGGCGCTGCCCATGAGCTGGCCCGGCGTGTAGAGGCGCTCCACGGGAAAGGACCGCGCGATGTAGTCGTCGAAGGCGGCGGCAAAGGCCGCGCCGTCACGCACCCCGCTCTTCAGGTCGAGCACCACGGTGATGACGCGGTGCTCCGGATGCGCGTCCGACCAGCCGCGCAGCTCGTCGAGATACGCGCCGAGCTGCCGCTCGGCCCGGTCCGTGTACCGGTCATGGCTCACGCTCCAGCGCCACGCCTGGCCATCCTGCGCGACGTCGAGCTCGAGGCCCGAGCAACCCCCCTGCCAGGGGCGACGCTCATCCCAGGCCAGCTGCTCCGCCAGGCGCTCCCTGTGCTCCTCGGAGTTGTGCGCCGCCTTGAACATGACATCGTGGTAGCTCGCGCCCTCGAAGCCCATGCTTCTCATATAATTCTTCCGTTCATGTCCGTGCCCCTCTCCGCCCCCTCACCGGTCCCGGCCGGCCGCGCCTGGCTGCTCGGGCCGCTGCCGGATCTCCTGCTCGGCTGCGGCCTCGGCTACATGGCGCTGGTGGCCGCGCTCGCGCTCCTCGGCCCGGACCTGTCCCGCGTCCAGGGCTGGCTGCCGCTCGTGGTGCTGTGCACCGGCGTGCCGCACTATGGCGCCACGCTCCTGCGCGTCTACGGGACCCAGGAGGCGCGCCGGCGCTACGCGCGCTTTGCCATCGGCTGGACCGCGGCCGTGTGGGCCGCGTTCCTGGTCGGGCTGCGCCTCCCCCTCGCGGGCTCGGCCCTCATCACCCTCTACCTCACCTGGAGCCCGTGGCACTACACGGGCCAGAATTACGGCCTCGCGCTCATGTTCCTCGGCCGTCGCGGCGTGCCCGTGAGCGCCGCGACCAAGAGCCTCCTCCGCGCCTCCTTCGTCCTCTCCTACGCGCTCGTCTTCCTCGCCTATCACCGAGCCTCGGCGGCCGGCGGGCGGGACCCCATGTACGCGGCCAGCGACAGCTACCGTTTCCTGCCGCTCGGCATCCCCGACGCAGTGACCCGCCCCCTCGCGCTCGGCCTCGGCGGCCTGTGGGCCCTGGTCACGGCCCTCTGCCTCTGGCGGCTCGCGCGCGCGAGCCGCTGGCGGGCCCTCGTGCCGGCGGCGCTGCTCGTCCTCACGCAGGCGCTGTGGTTCGCGCTGCCCGCGCTCGGCGACCAGGTGGCGTCGGCCGGCTACTCGGCCGGCGTCGCCGCGGCGCGAGCCTTCCTCTGGATCGCCATCGCCCACAGCGTCCAGTACCTGTGGGTGTCGCGCTACTACGCGCGGACCGCGGCCGCGGCCGGCGAGACCTCCAGGGCCGGCGGGGCGCGCTACTACCTACAAGTCCTGCTCGCCGGGTCCGCGATCTGGACCGTGCCGGCCCTCCTGTTCGCCCCGGACGCGCTCGGCCGCGTGCCGTTCGAGCTCGGCCTCGGGCTGCTCGTGGCCGCGGCGGTCAACCTGCACCACTTCATCATCGACGGCGCGATCTGGAAGCTGCGCGACGCGCGGGTGGGCCAGGTGCTGATCGCGGGCCAAGGCACCGTCGCCGGTGGCGGCCCACGCACGGGGCCCCCTCCGGCCCGCCGCGGTGGACCGCCGCCCTTGACCGTGCTCGTCCTCGGCGCCGTGGGGGCGTTGTCGGCCGCCTCGTGGGCCTGGGCCACCTGGGAGAAGGAGGTGGGCCAGCGGCGGGCCTACGCCGCGGGCGATCTCGAGCGGCTCGAGCGCGCCGCCTCCCGCCTGGCGCTGCTCGGCCGCGATGGGCCCCAGATCCACGTGGCGCTCGGCCGGCTCAAGGCGCGGCGCGGCCTCACCCCGGCGGCCCTCATCGAATACCAGCAGAGCCTCGCGCTCGCCCCCACCGCCGCGGCCTGGGTCGGCATCGGCCGGCTGCGCGAGGCGCAGGAGGACTGGCACGCCGCGCTCGCCGCCTATCAAGCCGCGCTCGCCGCGGACGTCGGCGACACGGCCGCGCGGGCCACGGCGTTCGATCGCTCCGCGCTCGTGTGGCTGCGCCTCGGCGACCCGGGCCGCGCGCTCGCAGCCAGCGAGCAGGCCCTCGCCGCGGCCCCCGGACGATCTTCCATCCAGCGCCACCATGCCCAGGTGCTGGCCGCGGCCGGGCGATCCACTCCAAGCCCGAACCCCACCGTGTCCCCGTCGGGCTCAGGCGAGAGCGACCTCACCGCCGATCCATGAGGACCGGGCCCGCATGGGGCCGGGCGATGGGGCGATGGGTGACGGTATGAAAGAACCCAGCGTTCCCCCCTCATCGAGAAGTTGGTTTTTTCAATACCGTCACCATGCCTCCACTCACCATCATCCTCCCGCCAGAGCGCGCTCCTCGGGCGCTTCCTTCTTTCATCTCGTGGCCTACGACGGAGACGCCCGTGTTACTGTGCTGCGGACCCGTTGCTCCGGGTACGAGCGAGGATGGCGCACTCCCCAGTCCGTTCAGCGGGTACCCCAGCGGCCGAGCGCCGGCTCCGCACCATCGAGCGCGATGAGCTGGCCCGCCGCCCCACCGAGAAGGCCATCTTCTTCGCCCCCCGCGGCTCCCGCGTCTTCGAGCGGACCGATCACGATCCGCGTCAAGTCCGCCTGGGCCCCAAGGACGTCGAGCGCATGTGCGGGCTCGTCATGACCCACAACCACCCCGGTGGGCGCTCGCTCTCGCTCGACGACGTGGACCTCGCCGTGTGCGCCGACCTCGTCGAGGTCCGCGCCGTGGGCATGGCGCTCGGCGTCGCCGCGTCCGGCCAGCGGGTGCCGGTCGCGCACCGGCTCCTGCGTCCGCCCGGCGGCTGGCCCCCGATCGTGGACATCGCCGCCACCTATGAGCGGCACAGCGAGACGGTCTTCGGCGAGTTCTGGGCACGCATCGATGACGGCCGCCTCAGCCGCAGGCTGGCCAATGCGCTCCACCTCCACGAGGTCTGGATCCGCGTGGCCCGTGCGCTCGACCTCCGCTACGAGCGAACGCCGCTCGACGACTGATCCCGCAGCGCCCGACAACGCCCCCCCGATCGGCCCGCATCTCTCCCCTATCTCGTGGAGATTCCTGCGTTCTGGATGCCATTTCGCGCATTTTGAAAATGCCTCTCTGCGCACTGAAACAGCCCCTGTGCGCACCGAAAATGCCTCTCCGCGCACTGAAACAGCCTCTCTGCGCACTGAAAGGCCCCCTGCGCGCACTGAAATCGCCGCTACGCACACCGAAAGCGCCTCGGCGCGCACCGAAAGCGCCCCTGCGCACACCGAAAACGCCCCTGCGCACACCGAAAACGCCCCTGCGCGCACCGAGAGCGCCCCTACGCACATCGAAAACGCCGCCGCGCGCACTGAAACCACCACCGCGCATGCCCCAGGCGCCATCCCCGATGGCTCAAGCGCCATCGCCGACGGCCCAGGCGCCATCGCCGATGACTCGGGCGCCATCCCCGACGGCCCAGGCGCCACCGCACACGCCTCAGGCGCCATCGCCGATGGCCCAGGCGCCGGCCCCGATTGCCCAGGCGCCGGCCCCGATGGCCCAGGCGCCGGCCCCGTTGGCCCGAGCGCCTCCCTGCGCCGCCTCCGTGGGGCCCGGGCGCCTGCTACAGGGCCCGAGCGGACCCGGCCTCGGAGCCCCCGCTCACGCCCTCATCCAGTCGCGCACCATCACCCCGAAGGGATCCGTCGGCTCTTCGGGGTGCGGCGGCGCGGCCGGCAGGACCACGGGCACGCCCGGGGCCGCGTCCACGAGGTGCGGCATGTCGCCCACCGACCA
>DATAGU010000318.1:0-12371 GCA_036263495.1 Polyangia bacterium
CCGTCCGCGCCACAAACGCCCCCATCCGTGCCACAAACGCCCCGATCCGTGCCACGAACCCCCGTGTCCGTGCCACGAACCCCCGTGTCCGTGCCACGAACCCCCGTGTCCGAACCCCGAACGCCCGTGATCACGCCACGAACGCCCGGCCCCGTGTCCCGCCTCCCTCTCCGTTACCACCGTTCGCCGTCTCACCATTCCAACGCGGAAGTTCTTTCCCGCATCTTTCCCCTGGCGTGTGAGCGAGCGGTCGCCCATATACCCTGCACCGGGCCACGGACGCCCGGAGGAGGAGACCGCATGGCCGACGAGACCCCGCACACGGCGAAGCCGGCGCCTGCAGGCCCCACCCCCTCGATGAGCCGCACGCACGAGTACACGCTCGACACCCTCGCGCCCCTGCTCGGCGCCTTCCCGGAGAACCTGCGCGCCCTCCTCTTCCACAACGTCACCGAGGCCGAGCTGTGGAAGCGCGGCAGGACCGTGCGCACCGAGCACATCCTCCAGGACGCCCCCTTGTTCCTCGGCTCCGCCTACGACGTCTGGCAGGCCCTGACCGACGCGCAGCGCAAGAAGGTGAACCTCGATCCCCGGATCCTCGCCGTGTGCCTCGACGAGAGCCGCAAGCTGCGCGAGCTCGGGCAGCAGCACGGCCTGGTCGCCGCCGTGACCTCGGGCGGCCAGGCCGGGCGCAAGAGCCAGGCGCAGCAAGCCCTGCGCGAGCTGCGCGCCCTGCGGCGGAGCCTCCTCGGCAGCCTGCGCGACGCGCTCGCCGCGCCGGCGTGGGCCCGGGCCCGGCAACTGGCCGGCAAGGCCACGCGAAAGGCCCTCGCCGACGGCAGCGAGCGGCTCGCCGATCACGTGGCCGCGCTCGTCCGCGACGCCTCCGAAGACGAGCAGCTGCAGCTGTGCGCCTATAACATCGTGGCCGAGCGCGCCGCCGAGCTCCAGGCCCAGGTGGCGAACGTCCGCGCGGTCACCGCCGTGGCCGCCTCCCCGGCGCCGCGCGTCCAGCAGCGCAAGCTCGACATCCAGGACGGCCGCGTCCTCCTCCTCATGGCCCGCATCTATCGCGCCTTCCGCGCCGCGCAGCGCGAGAACCCCGCCATCCTCTTGCCGGAGGTGCGCGCCCTGGCCGGCATCCTCACCACGCGCCCGCGGTCGCGCCCTCGCAAGGCCCGGCCCACCGCCGCGCCGCCCACCCCGCCCAGCGACGCGGGCGCCCCCGCCTGACCTCCAGGCAGAACCGCCGCCGCCCCGCCCTACTTCCTCGCCGCGCCGCCTTCAGACCCCAACGCCATGAGGTCCTCCTCGTCGCGCTGCAGCAGCGATCGGATCAATGGATGCCGGAAGCGGCGCGCGACCGTGATGGCATAAAAGCTCTCGAACAGCCCGGGCACGACGCAGTGCTCGTACAGCGTCCGGCTGCGGAGCTCGTCCCGCACGACCACCGATGCGACGACCGCGATCACGTCCGTGTCGCGAGCGAGCAGACGCATCATCGCCATGTCATCCACCTCGGCGTGGATGCGCGGGCGCAGACCGAGCCGCTCGCAGATCGCGTCGAACTCCGTGCGGATGTCGCTCTCCGGGCCCGGCACGATCAAGGCCACGCTCCTCAGGCCCTCCGGGAAGCGAAAGGTCCGGCGCCGCTTCGATCCCACCAGGCTCACCGGCTGGCGCGCGACCCGATGGCATCGCCAATCGTGCCCGGGCTCTCTCGGCGGCGGCCGGTTCGCGAGCACGATATCGAGCGCGTGGTTGGACAGCTTGACGAGGAGGTCGTCGATGCCTCCCGACTCGAGGCGCAGCCGCACGTCGGGCTGCCCGAGCAGCGGCTTGATGAACGACTCCTGAAAGTTGCGTGAGAGCGTCGCCACCGAGCCGATGGAGAGCACCTGCTCCCGGCGACGGCCTTGCTTGAGCGTGGACACGAGCTCGCCGCCGGCCGCGAAGATGTCCTCGGCGTAGGAGAGCGCGATGCCCCCCGCCTCGGTGAGCACGAGCCGCCGCCCGACGCGCGCGAACAGCGTCTCGCCCAGCTGATCCTCCAGCTGGCGGATCTGCGCCGACAGCGCCGACTGAGCGACCCGCAGGCGCTGCGCCGTGCGCGTCAGGTTGCCGTCCTTCGCCACGGCCCAGAAGTAATACAGGTGATGAAAATTGATCCGGTCGACGCTCATCGGCATTCGCGAAAACAGCATGATATGAGCTCAAAAATGTTCTTTTCAAGCGCCTCGTAAGGACGTTACAAACGCCAGGTGAACGCATCGCAATGTTTGCGGTGCAATGATCGCGACGGCGGTCGAGCGGGGTCCGACGCCTCCTGGCCGCCGGCGGATCCAACCCCGACAGCGACGAGCGACGCCCGGTCCGCGCGGGGCGCGCCTCGACCGCGTAACGAGCATGACGTTGGTCCTGTGCGCCCCCGGTTCGCCATGGTTCACCATTTGTGAACTCTCTTTGCGGCGAGCCCATCACAAGGGCGCGGGTCCATTGCGCGGCTTCCCCTTCGGCGAAGGACCCGCGCCGCTTGGATCCCGGCGCGCGGGGCCCGTACGCGAAGTGGGTGCGCGCAGGCCGTAGCGGCCCCGTCCTCACCTAGAGCGGCCTTTGACAGGGAGGTGTTGCATGACACGCCTGCTATGCGTTTGTGCGGTCTTCGTGCTCGGTTGCAGTGCCAACTCCTCCTTGGAGTGCGCCCCGAGCCCAACCCCTTATTGGGACTACTCCGGCACCGGCACCGGTCCTACCGAGTGGGGCAGCCTCCCAGGGTACGAGCTCTGCGCCAATGGCACGCGGCAGTCGCCCATCGACATCGTCCCGCCCCAGGCGGTCTTCGACGGCAGCGCCGAGCACCCGCTCCTCGATCTGGACCTCACTCGGGTGGCCCGCTTCATCAACACCGGCCGTAGCCTGGTGCTCGAATTCGAGCGCGGCGAAGGGTTGGTGTACGGCGGCGCCCGCTATGACCTCGCCAACGTCCACTTCCACTCGCCCGCCGAGCACAGCATCGACGGCAAGGTCTACGCCATGGAGGCGCACATCGTGACGCTGGAGCGCGACTCGCAGCAGCCCTCGGCCCTGGTGCTCGGCGTCTTCCTCGACACGGCGAAGGCCGCAGCCAACCCCCTCCTCGCCGCCGTACTCGACGGTTTTCCCCAGGGGAAGGCGCGCCAGAATTGCACCCTGACGCCCGACGTGCCGGTCGACCTCGAGCTCGCGCGGGTCGCGCTGCCCGACACCGCCGCCCAGTGGACCTACCAGGGCAGCCTCACGACCCCGACCTGCGGCGAGTACGTACGTTTCTTCCTCTATCGCGACCCCGTGGCCGTCTCGCAGGCGCAAGTGGACCAGTTCAAGCGGGTGGTGGGCCAGTCCAGGACCTCCCGTCCCGTGCAGCCGCTCAACGGACGCACGATCACCCTGGTGCCCTGACACGGCGGCTCCCTGGCGACCGTCATCGCTCGCCCGGTTCGGCCGGCCCCTGCATGCTGCGGCTTCACCCGCCCCCGGGGGAACGCTATCATCCGTCCCGTCATGGCCACCAAGAGCAAACGCCGCCCCAAGACCGCGCAGCCCGAGGGCACCCCATCCAAGGACACGGGTCGGCGCGGGACGGCGCCGGCTCCCGAGGAGAACGAGGGCACGGAGGCAGAACACGAGCCCGAGGTCGAGCTCGAGCACCTCGAGCCCGACCTCGGGGATCTTCCCGAGGTGGCCGAGGTGGCCGAGGTGGCCGAGGTGGATCTCGACGGCGATCTCCCGCTCGCCGCCGCCGACGGCGAAGGCGCGGACGAGGGCGACCCCGCCGGGCCGCGCACCCTGGCCCTGGCCCCCGTCGCCCCGGGTGGCCGCGCCCTCACCACGTTCGACCCGCTCACCCAGTACGTCAACGAGATCCGCCGCTACCCCCTGCTCACCCGCGAAGAGGAGCACGAGCTGGCGGTGCGCTTCGTCAAGACCGGCGACGTCGAGGCCGCGCGCCGCCTCATCACCTCCAACCTGCGCCTCGTCGTCAAGATCGCCCACGAGTACCGGCGCGCGTACCGCAACCTCCTCGACCTCGTGCAGGAGGGCAACCTCGGCCTGCTCCAGGCCGTGAACAAGTACGACCCCTACCGCGGCGTCAAGCTGTCGTCCTACGCCGCGTGGTGGATCCGCGCCTACATCCTCAAGTTCATCCTCAACAACTGGCGCCTCGTGAAGATCGGTACCACGCAGGCGCAGCGAAAGCTCTTCTTCAACCTGCGCAAGGAGAAGGAGGCGCTCGAGCGCGAAGGCTTCGCGCCCGAGGCCAAGCTCCTGGCCGAGCGCCTGTCGGTGACCGAGCAGGAGGTCACCGACATGGAGAAGCGCATGGGCTCGGGCGAGCAGTCGCTCGACGCGCCCGTCGGCCCGGAGGAGGACGGCAGGCGCTCGCACATGGATCTGCTCGAGGCCTCGGGCGAGACGCGGCCCGACGTGGCCACCGAGGCCGACGAGTTCCGCGCCCTGCTGCGCAGCAAGCTCGAACAGTTCGCCAGCACCCTGCGCGGCCGCGAGCTCACCATCTTCAAGGAGCGCGTGCACTCGGACGCGCCGCTCACCCTGCAGGAGATCGGCGACCGCTACGGCATCAGCCGCGAGCGCGCGCGGCAGCTCGAGAAGCGCCTGACCGCCAAGCTGCGTGACTTCCTCGAAGACGAGCTCGGCGACGCCGTCGAGATCGCCATGGGCATCGAGGATTGAGCCCCCCGCCCGAGGACCCGACGAGCGCCCCCGCCGATCCGGCCCCGCCCGCGAAGCGCGAGGCGCGCGCGGCGGGCCGGCTGTACGTGGTGGCGACGCCCATCGGCAACCTCGAGGACATCACCTATCGCGCCGTGCGCATCCTCTCGTCGGTGGAGCTGATCGCCGCCGAGGACACGCGCGCGGCCCAGGTGCTGCTCGGCCGCTACGGCATCACCACCAAGGTGCTGAGTTACTTCGAGGGCAACGAGGCCGCGCGCGCGGAGGAGCTCACGGCCCGCCTCCGCGCCGGGGCCGCGATCGCCGTCATCTCCGAGGCCGGGACGCCGGGGATCTCGGATCCCGGCGAGCGCCTCGTGAAGGCGGCCATCGCCGCGGGCGTGCCGGTCGAGGTCGTGCCCGGCCCCTCGGCCGCCATCACCGCCCTGGTCGGCTCCGGGCTCCCGGGCGAGCGCTTCCTGTTCCTCGGCTTCCCGCCGCGCGAGGCCGGGCCGCGGCAGGAGGGCTTCGCCCGGCTGCGCGGCGAGATCGCCACGCTCATCCTCTACGAGTCGCCGCGCCGCACCGGCACGACGCTCGCGGATCTCGCGGCCACGCTCGGCGAGGCGCGGCCGGCGTGCGTGGCGCGCGAGCTCACCAAGGTGCACGAGGAGTACGTGCGGGGCACGCTCGGCGAGCTCGCGGCGCGCTACGCGGAGGAGGCCCCGCGGGGCGAGGTGGTGATCGTGGTGGCCGGGGCCGCGCCCGAGGCCGCGGCGGCGCCCGTGGATCTCGAGGCCGAGGTGCGCGCCCGCCTGGCCCGGGGCGAGCGGCCGCGCGAGATCGCCGCGGCGCTCGCGCTCCTCACCGGACAGCCGCGCCGCAAGATCTACCAGCTGGCGCTCGCCCTCTCGCCCGAGCGCTGAGCCGAGCGCCACTTCACTTCGCGATCGCCCGCCCGGCCGGCGCCTGCCCTCTCCGGCGTTGACAGCGCTGCCCCCTGCACCCATATCTTGGCCCCACACCCTGCCCCACCTGCCGATCCCGCTCCCAGCCGGCAGGCGCCAGCTGCGCGGGTGAGACGAAAGGACGACATGCGCCACGAGAGAAACCTGCTCCTCCTCTCCCTGCTCCTCGGCCTCGGTGCTTGCGGCAAGCCGGCCGCCCCCACGTGCACCGACGCCGCCCGCAACGGCAACGAGACCGACGTCGACTGCGGCGGCGGCACGTGCGGCGCCTGCGCCGCGAACGCCGCCTGTCGCGCCAACACCGACTGCCAGACCGGGATCTGCGGCCCCACGGGCCGCTGCTCGCGCTACCAGGGCGGCGCCATCCCGCCCCAGACCACGGCGATCTACCGGATCACGCCCGGCGCCAACACCAACATCCAGCCGGGCGTGAAGGCGGGGTATGGCATCACCGCCAACACGGGCGGCGCCTACCGCCTGGTCTGGACCGGCCAAGCGCCTGCCCCGAACGCGCCCTACCGCGTGTTCCGGGGCTCGGTGTGGACCCTGGGCACCTTCTCCAACGTGACCCCGGGCTGCAGCGGCGGCGCCTGTCCGGTCGAGGAGGACGATTACGTGTCCACCCCGGCCACGGTGACCGGCGGCCAGCGCATCGACTTCGACGCCACCACCGATCAGGGCGTGGACGGCTTCGACTTCGTCACCAGCGCCGAGCCCGTCTACTTCGACCTCTACGTCGACGGCGCGCGCGTCGCCACGACCCTGGTCGCCTTCCCGGCCACGGACAACGGCGGCGCGGTCTCGCCCCCCGGCGAGATCCCCTTTGGCCTGACCATGCAGTGAGCGGCGCCGCCTCCCCCGGGGCGTGCACATGACCTCGCCCGAGAGGGGGGCGAGGGCTCCAGCAGGGGGCGCACGCAAGTTGCGCGGCCCTGCGCCTGGGCGCACAATGCGTCATGCTGTTCCCTGACGCCTCCTTCGATCTCCTCCCCGACTGGCCCTCGGTCCCCGCGGAAACCCTCATGAGCGCGTTCCAGGCCCTCGGCTTCGAGCCCCGGGCCTGCCGGGACAAGCTCGAACAGCTCATCCCGGCGCTCCAGCTCGACCCCGCCTGGTTCGATCTCGACGCCATCGCCGCCGGGGGACGCACCGCCACGGACCAGCTGCTCTTCGGCATCTTCGATGGGCAGTCGGAGGGCAAGTGGCGCTGGCAGATGCACTCGACCCTGCGGCGCTCCTTCACCCTCCCCCTCAAGCCCGAAGAGGTCGAGGTCGCGGGCGAGATCCTGCGCCTCGGCACCCACGGCGAATACGTCGACGAGTTCCGCGACGAGTGCGAGAGCGCGCTCGGGGACACGCTGGCGAGCTGGATCTGGCCCTCCACGCTGACCGAGCTCCCCCACGGGCAGCACGGCCTCTGGCCGGGGATCGACGGACCCGGGATCTACCGGCGCGAGCACGCGAGCCTGGTCCTGCGCTCCCGCACCACCACGCTCGTGACCGACCCCCAGGGCTACAACCGCGCCTGGACCACCAACGGCGGCCGCTTCCCGCAGGAGAGCGCGCCCCTGCCCATGGACGGCGTGCTGCTCACGCACAGCCACGGCGACCACTGGCACCTGCCGTCGATCCTGCGGATGGTGTCCTCGAACGAGGTGCCGGTGATCGTGCCGCACGTCCCGCGCCCGAGCATCCTGTGCCCGGAGAACATGGCCGAATCGCTGCGGCTCGTGGGTCAGCGCGCCGTGGATCCCGCCTGGTGGCAGACCGTCGAGATCGGCGACTTCGTCATCGACGTGCTGCCCTTCTACGGCGAGCAACCGCTGCGCCGGCGGTCCGGGGTGGCCGCCGACGCGCGCAACTGGGGCAACTGCTACCGCTTCACCTGCCCGGAGTTCTCGGCCGCCATCCTGGTCGACAGCGGCGTGGATCCGCAGGGCAACATGATCGACGTGCTCGAACGCTCGGTCGCGGAGCGGGGGCCGCTCGACGTCCTCCTCAGCTGCTGCTTCTCCTTCCCCGAGGGCTACAACCCGGGGCTGCCGATCTATTTCCTCACCGTGCCGCTCGAGCACCTACGCCATTTCTATCTGCACCCCGAGGACCGCGGCTCCATGACCCTGGGCACCGCCGGCCTGGTGAACGCGTGCCGCGCGGCCCGCTGCCGCTACTTCCTGCCCTATGCGCATGGCTTCCAGGGGCTCTTCCGCTCCCCGCGGAGCGTCGAAGGCGGGCGGCAGGCCGAGGAGGAGGCGCTCACGGCCATCAAGGACGGGCTCGGAGAGACTTCTACCCAGCTCCTGTCCTGGCACCCCGGCGACGTGGCGCGGATCGAAGGCGGCGAGCTCACGCTCGTCCGGGGAGCGCGTCCGGCGTAGCTGCGGCGGGGGCGTAGGCCCGCCGTGCAGTAGATCCGTGTAGCGCCTCTCCTGAAGATCAGCGCGTCTGGAATTCTACATTCCGCCTGCGCTCAACGCGTCACTCTCACGCAAAATTCCATTACAAGCGGCGCGAATTGCACTCTTGTCTCCTGCGCATGAGGGAGTACGCCCCATTGTTGCAGCGAGCTCCATCGTCCGCCGACGGAAACATCGCGTCGCTCCCCGAGCGCTCCTCACTTTCAGATGGACATAGGCCCGGTGACTTTCCTATTGTTCAGTCCCCTGATTTGGATTGATGGAGAGCACAATGAAAAAGATCTTCCCGTACGGGATCATGATGGCCATGGCGCTCGGCTGTTCGAATGGGCCTGCGGAGCAGGTGGACGCGGAAGGCTTCGCGCTCATCAAGCACGACGCGACCACGATCGAAGCGACCTACCGCTCGGGCGGCGCGTCCCTGCACGCCACCGTGGTCGAGATCGCCCCCAAGGTGGTCGAGGTGACCTATGACTTCGGCAATCCGGTCATTGGTTTCCGCATCGACTACAACCAGGGCGTGGGCAACTTCATCCCGAGCGGGAGCCCGCTCGACGCGTCGCAGGCCCGGCTGATCGATCCCCTGCTCGAGGGGATCACGAAGATCGTGCCGGTGGAGGACACCCAGCGCACGCGCGTCGAGGAAGCCGCGATGCGCCAGACGAGCTTCATGCAGATCGTGCCGGTGGGCGAGGCGTTGACGGCGCATCAGTTCGTCTCCGAGCGCGGCTGGGTGAGCATCTCCTGCACCTGCGGCACGCAGTACATCGGGTCCGGCTACTACCGCACGGCCGGCAGGGGCTGCGGCTGCACCGGCGGGTCGGGCAATGGCTGCAAGGGCCGCTGCGGTCAGGGCTGCGGCATCACCAGCACCCCCGCCTGCGTGGGGACGACCGCGTACACGCAGGACTGCGCCAAGCACGACTACGGCCTCGGGACCTTCGAGGCGGCCTCGGATGACTATGCGTTCGCGCCCAACAACTGCAGCTGCAGCGGAGTCGGCACCTGCTACTGAGATCCCGTCCTCCTCGTCCCCTCGCCGCGCTGGCCCTCATCGCGAGCGCGACCCTCGCTTGCAGTAAATCCTCCAGCCCCTGTCCCGGTGGCGCGCAGTTGCACGGCAAGGCGCCACCGGCAGGGGTCCTGCAGTGGTGCGCCAAGCCCGACGGCAAGAAGCACGGCCGCTGGGTGGAGTGGTATCCGAGCGGCAAGCTCAAGGCCGAAGGGAACTACGTCGACGGCAAGATGGAAGGCCACTGGGTGAGTTACTTCGACAACGGCACGAAGCAGCTCGAGGGCGACTATCGCGGCGGCCTCAAGCAGGGCCTGTGGACCCTCTATTACGAAGAGGGGCAGAAGAACCGCGAGGAGGTTCACCCGGCCGGCTCGAACGACGTGAAGTGGACCACCTGGCGCTCGGATGGGAAGAAGTGGGCCGAGGGGACCCTGCGCGGGCAGCGTCCTCAGGGCGCGTACTCGGAGTGGCACCCGAATGGCGTCCTGGCCGTGCAGGGCGAGTACGAAAACGGCCAGAAGGTGGGCGAGTGGAAGTACTGGGGCCCCGACGGCACGCCATCGGACAAGCCGCAGGGTGACTTCGCGGACGAGTGAGCCCGTGCGTGATCGGTTCTTCGCGCACCGGCGAGAAGGCGTGAGGCTCGATCCCCCGCTCGGGTGCGTGGGGGTGCTCCTCGTGGCGCTGGGCGCGTGCGGCGTGCCCAGCGAGCCCGCGGGGGAGCGGCGAGCCGTGATCGGCGGCGCGCTCGAACCGGGCTACCCCGCCGTGGGAGCGATCCTCCCGGTGCCCCCCACCTGCGGCGAGCCCACCGACGCCTCTCGGATCACCTGCACCGGCACGCTGATCGCGCCCCGGGTCGTCCTGACCGCGGCGCATTGCGTGGAGAACGCCGACGCGCCGCAGGTGCTCTCGGTGGTGTTCGCGCCCGAGGTGGCGCGGGCGCTGCCGGCCGAGCGCGTGCGCGTCGTGGACGGTCGGCTGCACCCCGCGTGGGTCGCGGGCAAGAACGACATCGGCGTGCTGATCCTGGCCGAGGACGCGCCCGTCGCCCCGATGCCGTTCGATGGGTCGGCGCTGCCGGCGGACGTGGTGGGGCAGACCGTGCGCGTGGTGGGCTACGGCCTCGACGACCAGGGGCAGACCGGCAGCCGGCGCAGCGGCACGGCCCAGGTGTCGGCGGTCGAGGCCGGGACCTTCTCCGTCGTGGCCGCGCCCGGGATGTCCTGCGGCGGCGACAGCGGCGGCCCGTCGTTCCTCGCGGTGAACGGCGCCGAGCGCCTCGTCGGCGTCACCTCGTTCGGGGACGTCGCCTGCACCGCGGGCACCAACACGCGCGTCGACGCGTACGCCGCCTTCGTGCAGGCGATCCTCGACGAGGTGGCGCAGGCGCCGCCCACGCGGCCGCCGTTCGACCCCACGGTGGATGCGTGCACGGCCTCGTGCCAGAGCCACGCCGACTGTCCGCTCGGGATGGCGTGCGTCCCCCGGCCGGAGCCCGAAGGAGGAAAGAGCTGCGCCGTGGCCGGCCTCGCGGCGGGCCGCTTCGGCGCCGTCTGCACCGGCCCCGACGGGGATCGGCTGTGCGTGAAGGCGGGCGACGTGTGCCGGCTGTGGCTGCCCTGCGGCGAGGCGCGCGGGGGCGGCTGCACGGTCGCGAGGGGCCGTGGGGAGACCAGGGGGGCGACCGGGGCGGGAGCGCTCACCCTGTGGCTCGCGCTGGTGGTTTGTCTGCGCAGCCGCGGCCGCGGCATGAGATCCTCCAGCTGACATAAAGCTCCAGGAGGGGATCCATGTCGCAAGAGATCGTGCCCTTTCGCATCCATGTGCCCGAGGACGTGCTCACCGACCTGCGCGCACGGCTCGCGCGCGCCCGCATCCCGGAGGGAATGCCGGACGCCGGCTGGAGCCAGGGCACCGACCCAGCCTACCTGCGGGAGCTGTGCGCCTACTGGCGCGACCACTTCGACTGGCGCGCCGCGGAGGCGAGGCTCAACCAGTTCGATCAGTTCCGTACCCCTATCGATGGCGTGGACCTCCACTTCATCCACGTCCGATCGCGCGAGCCCGGGGCCCTGCCGCTCCTGCTCAGCCACGGGTGGCCCGGCTCGGTGATGGAGTTCTACAAGATCATCGGCCCCCTGACCGATCCCGTGGCCCACGGCGGCAGCGCGAAGGACGCCTTCCACGTGGTCTGCCCCTCGCTGCCCGGCTACGGGTTTTCGGGCATACCGCGGGCGCCCGGCTTGACCCCTCGTCGGATGGGGGGCGCCTTCACCCAGCTCATGGCCCGGCTGGGCTATACCCGGTACGGCGCACAAGGCGGAGACTGGGGCGCCATCATCACCCCGCACATCGCCGACCTCGACCCGGAGCACGTGGCCGGCATCCACCTCAACATGGTGGCCGTCCTGCCATCCCAGCCGCCCTCGATGGACGGTGTGCTCCCCGAGGAGCTGCAGGGGCTCCAGGCCTTCCAGCGCTTCAGGGAGGAGGAGTCGGCCTATCAGGCCATCCAGGGCACGAAGCCGCAGTCCCTGGGCGTCGCGCTCAACGACTCACCGGCGGGGCTCGCCGCGTGGATCGTGGAGAAGTTCCGCACCTGGAGCGATTGCGACGGCCACGTGGAGCGGCGCTTCACCAAGGACGAGCTGCTCACCAACATCACCATCTACTGGGTCACGCAGACGGCCACCTCGGCGGCGCGCCTCTACCTCGAGGGGCTGCGGTCAGGCTCCTTCGGCATCCTCGACCGGCGCCTGGAGACGCCGACCGGCTGCGCGCTCTTCCCCAAGGAGATCCTGGTGCCGCCGCGGGTCTGGGCGGAGCGCGCCTTCCGCGTGACGCGCTGGACCAAGATGCCGCGAGGCGGGCACTTCGCGGCGCTCGAGGAGCCCGAGCTCCTGACGGAGGACATCCGAGCGTTCTTCCGCCCCCTGCGATAGACCCGCCGTCGCTCCTCCCGCCTCCTCGTCACCGCTGATCGACGGCGCAGTACACGCCGCCGCAGTCGCTGCCTTGCCTCCTTTGCCGGCAACGGTGGAACCGGCGCTTCTGGGCGGCCGATGAACGCCCCCATCGTTGATAACGAACCACGTTCTGCATCAAGATACGCGCCTCATGCCCTCACTGCCACACGAGCTGCCGCTGGCGCTGTTCCGTAACTGCCCCGAGCTGGTCGCTCAGCTTCTGCGTGACGTGCTTGCCGTCGAGCTTCCCGCTTACCAAGAGGTCCGGATCGAGGAGGCCGACTTCACCCAG
>DATAGU010000319.1:0-3056 GCA_036263495.1 Polyangia bacterium
GATGCCCACCATGACCTGGAACGCCGGCCGCACCGCGGTCGGCGGCCGCTCGTCGGGAGGCACCTCGGCGAGCCCTTGCACCACCGCGTCCACGCGGTTGAACGCCATGAACGAGAGCAGGCCCGGGACCGCCACCGGACCCACGTGAAGGGGCGCGCGCGCCTGGGTCTCGGCGAGCTGCTCGATGGCGGCCAGCTTGACCGGCTGGTGCTCCGCCACCTGCTGGCCGGCGAAGTGTCCGACGAGGGGTTGTAAAAGCGCGCAGGGCGCGGCCACGCCGAGGGCGATGGCGAGCGCGCGGCGATGCAGCCCGGCGTTGGCCGTCTCCTCCCCGCGCAGGAGCGCGTACGCATGGAGCGCGGCCACGGCGAGCCCCGTGGCCACGTACGCGGCGAGCACCATGTGCAGCACCTCGTGCAGGGCAAAGGGCGTCTGCATCGCCGCCACCGGATCGATGTCGATGAACTCTCCGCCGCGCAGGCCGAAGCCCGTGGGCGCGTTCATCCAGGCGTTGGCGATGGTCACGAACACCGCCGAGAGGACGCCGCTCACGGCGACCATGACCCCGGAGAAGAGGTGCAGCCCCGGCGGCACGCGCTCGCGCCCATAGAGATAGAGCCCGAGGAAGATGGCCTCGGTGAAGAAGGCGAAGCCCTCGAGCGAGAAGGGCATGCCGATGATCGCGCCGGCGTGCTCCATGAAGCGCGGGAAGAGCAGCCCGAGCTCGAAGGACAGCACCGTCCCCGAGACCGCGCCCACGGCGAACATCACCGCCGTGCCCCGGGCCCAGAGCTTGGCCAGCTGTAGATAATCGCGGTGCCTCGTGCGACGCCACCCGAGCTCGGCGATCACCATGCACAGCGGCATGGCCATCCCCACCGCGGCGAACACGATGTGGAAGGCGAGCGAGATCGCCATCTGCGAGCGGGCGAAGAGGACGTTCTCCATCTGTCGCCTCCGCCGGCTTTGTAACGGTGGGGCGGGAGCGCGTCAAATCGAGCGAGCCCGCGAGCGAGCTGCACGCACCGGGCGTCGTGGTGACGGTAGGAAAGAACCCGACTTGCTTCCTGCATGCTGGAGCCGGCTACCGTCACTCCTCGGCGACGGCATCCAGCGGTGGTGTTCCCGCCTCAGCGGCGGGTCCCGCGTGCGACCTCTGCCGCAAACCGCTCGACCTCCGTCGTGATGAGCTGTTCCATGCGGCGCGAGAACTCGAGACCAAAGTATTGCGGCACGAGCAACGGGATCCCGGCGTCCCCCGGTTCGCCCCCCTGCCACGAGAGCCTTCTCTCACTCTCGGCGAGCGCCGCCCGGATCCCCATGAGCGCCATCAGGAGAGCCTGGAAGGCATCGACCCCGTGCGCATAGCGGGTCCGCGCGGCGGGTGGGCCGAGCTCCACCCGGTAAGGGCAGCGCCATTCGTCTTCCGACACGGGCTCCGGCCGCCCGAGCCTCACCCGGATCTCGGCGCCACCCGGTTCTTCGTACAGCGCCCTGGTCGCGATCCACGTCGGACGCTTGGCCATCTCATCACTCCCCGAAGTGCCAGTAGCACCAGCCACTGCACGCGGCAAAGCTGGCGAATGGGAGGGCCCAGCATCCGGCGCGCAGTTTGGGATCGGGGAGCGAGTTGCAGAACGCGCGGAACGGTTCGCCGCCGCTCTTGCATGCCGCGACACATTGCGCGAGCAGGGCCGGATTCGACGCGCGCGAACGGGCCCTGAGCCACCGCTCTCACGGGCTCCATCGGGACGGACTCAGTCCGCGCCGTCGCTCCCATGCATAGGAGCGCGGCCCCCCGATCCCTCGATGCATCGAGTCCTCCATCTATCCGCCTGCATCATGCCGAAGTCGACGGGCTGATGAAAGCCGTCAGCAGCTCCTCTCCTATCGATATGGAGGATCGGCGCTGAGGGACTCACTCGTAGCGCAGGGCCTTGAGAACGAACCGGCGGGCGTGGGGGTGACGTCATGAAAGAACCCCACTTGCTTCATGCCGGAGCCAGTGGGTTCCTTTCATACCGTCACTCCCCGACCCGCCCGGGCCTTGCGTCGGGCGACGCCGCGCAGCGGATGCCCACGGACTTCGAATTGTCAAGATCATCGAGCGATGATCCTTGCGGTTTCATCAACCCATGCCCTATGGTCCTTGGTGAGCCAAAGGGCTCCTATGCCGCGCGGCTCTACACAATTGCTAGAAAGGCGGGAGGCTGCCGCGATCCTCCTGCGGAGGTTGCGGGTCCTCGGGCTCAACCCCGGCGACATGATTCCGATGAGGCTGGTGAGGGCTCGCTGGCAGCGCACGATCTACAGCTTCGCTGAGCTCGACGAGGGGATCGATTATCTCGTCTTCCAGAAGTACTTCGAGCGGCGGCGGGACGACACGGAGGTCCTCTACCTCACCGAGGAGGGGTTCCAGGTGCTGCGCACACCGCCGCCCGAGCTGGCGGGCTCCCGTGCCTCGCACGTGGGGCGACGGCGCCCGCCGACCGCGGGTCAGCGTCCCATCCTCCTCGTGGAAGACGATGACGCCTTTCGCGAGGCCCTGGAAGAAGAGCTCGCCGGATCAGGCTATGACGTGATCACGGCCAAGGACGGGCAGGAAGCGCTCGAGCTCCTCGCGACCGGCACCACCCCCGGCCTCATCCTCCTCGATTTCATGATGCCCCGGCGCAACGGCTGGGAGGTCCTCGAAACGCTCCAGTCCGACCCGCGCTGGGCCGACATCCCGGTGGTCGTGATGACCGCCTTCTCCCAGCGCGCTCCCGCGGGCACGAAGCTCTTCCGGAAGCCCCTCCAGCTCGAGGCCTTGCTCTCGTTCATCGCGGAGAAGAGCGCCTCGCGCGCCTGACCCGTCGATTACTTGCAGGAATCTGGGCCCTTGGCCTGGTTGAGTGCCGCGTACCCCCCGGTTGAGTGCCGCGTACCCCCCACTTGAATGCCGCGTACCCCCCACTTGAATGCCGCGTACCCCCCACTTGAGTGCCGCGTACCCCCCACTTGAGTGCCGCGTACCCCCCACTTGAATGCCGCGTACCCCCCACTGGAATGCCGCG
>DATAGU010000320.1:0-12101 GCA_036263495.1 Polyangia bacterium
CGCGCTCGCTCGTGCCGGACACCGTGGCCACGGAGATGAGCGCCGAGGGGCTGACCCAGGCGCTCGCGGGCGTGGAGCTCGGCGCGGGCCCTGCGCTCCTGCCGCGCGCGGCCGAGGGACGGGATACGCTCGTGGCGGCGCTCGAGGCGCGCGGGGTGAAGGTCGATGCGCCTGCGGCCTACCGCTCGCTGCCCGTACCGCCGGCCGAGTTGGCCTGGGTGGCCGAGGCGCTCGCGGCCGGCCGCATCGATGCGGTCACCTTCGGCAGCCCCCGCACGGCGCGAGCGCTGCTGGCGGCCCTGCCCGACGCGGGTCTGCTCGCGCGGGTGGTGGTGGGCGCGGTAGGGCCCACCACGGCGGCGGCGCTCGCCGAAGCGGGCGTGCACGTGGACGTGGTTCCGGAGGAACACACGTTCGATGCGCTCGTCGATGCACTCGTACCGATGCTCGCGTCGCGTCGGTGACGGTATGAAAGAACCCAAGTTCCCGCATCCTTCGGGGGGAAGGGTTCGGTGACGGTATGAAGGAACCCAAGTTCCCTGATCATTCATGCGAAAGTTGGGTTCCTTCATACCGTCACCACCTCCAGTGAGTTGAAGCGATCTACCCGGGGAGATACGATCTCCTCATGACGATCGAACTGCCGAGCAGCCTGGAGGCACAGCTGCAAGACTTGGCCTCGAAGGAAGGGCGGAACGTCGGCACGATCGTTGAGGAGGCCCTCCGGCAGTACCTCGAGTCCGTGGCCATCACGGATCTCGAGTCAGAACAGATCGCCGAGGCGCAGATCGCGCTGGCCAGCGAGCTCCCTGAAATCTCCGCATGGAAGGTCCCCAAGGCGTGAGGCGCGCCGAGGTCTGGTGGGCCGAGTTGCCTGCCCCTGTCGGTCATCGCCCGGTGGTGATCTTGACCCGAGATGCAGTCCTGCCGTCCCTCAATGCCATTGTGGTCGCGCTCATCACGCGAACGGTCCGTGAGCTCCCTACCGAAGTCGTGCTCGGCCGCCGCCAAGGCCTGCCTGTCCGGTGTGTGGCGAACCTCGACAATATCCTCACGGTCCCTCGCGCTCGTCTGAAGCGGCTCATGGGCGCCTGCGACGGCGCAAAGGTGGCGGAACTGAACCAGGCCATCAAAGTCTCGCTCGACCTCCCCTGATCCTCCCGGCGGCGCATGGCTTGCAATGGGCCGCCATCTCACCACGGGAGGATCTCTGTCACATGGAATGCGTCGTCTATCGATCCATCGAGGATCTGGGGCCGGAGAAGCTGGCGGGGCTCGCCCACGTCGAGTCGTCGCCGGTGGACTTCTCGTACGGGCTGCTCGCCGCCATGGAGCGGTCCCTGTGGGGCGATCTCGCGGTGTGCTACGTCGCCATCGAGGACGCCGGCACGCTCTGCGGTTTCGTCCCCGTCTACGTCGGGACCAACATCGCGTTCACCGCGGCGCTGCCGCGCCTCTTCCATCGCCTCTATCCAGCGCTCGTCGAGCACTTCGGCCTGCGGCGGGCGTACCGCGTGGCCGTGGCCGGGTCGCTCATCTCGGACCGAGGGTTTCTGCCGCTCCGTCCGGGCTGCGACGAGGCCCGGGTCGTGGAGGGCCTCATCCGCGGGATCGAGGACGTGGCGCGCGCCGAGCGGGTCCATCTCTGCTTCGTCAAGGACGTGCACCAGGACTTCCCGGCGCGGGCCCGCTTCCGCGAGGCCGGGTTCACCGAGTGCTACTCGCTGCCCACGGTGCGCGTGAACACGGGCTTCGCCTCGGTCGAGGACTACATCCGAAGCCTGAGCCCCAACAGCCGCAGCCACTGTCGCCGCACCATGCGCAAGATGGCCGCCGGCGGCTACGCGCTGCGCGCGGTGGACGACTACGCGCACCTCGTGCCCGCGGTCTATCCGCTGTTCCGTGCCACCTATCTCAAGGCGCGCTTTCAGCTGGAGGAGCTGCCGCCCGGGTTCTTCGTCGAGTGCGCGCGGGCCACCACGCCGCGCTCGGAGCTCCTCGTGTGCGAGAAGGAGGGGCGCATCGTGGGGAGCTACCTCGTGCTCTTCGAGGGCGGGCAGCAGCTCAACAAGCGCATCGGCATCGATTATCGCTCGCCGGACAGCGCGCTCATCTACTGCGCGCTCAATTACTACTGCCTGCGCCGCGCCATCGAGCGTGACGTAACGGTTTCGTACCTCGGACAGACCACGTACACGCCCAAGGTGCGGATGGGCGGGCAGCTCGAGGATCAGTTCCTCTACATCAAGGGCTATGACCTCGGCGTGCGTCTCAGCCTCCCGCTGCAGAAGCTGTGGATGGCGCGCTTTCGCGCCGCTCGCGTGCGGCAGGAGATGGAGCGCGAGGCGCGCCGCGCAGAGGCGCGCTGACACGATCCGAGGCCCTGCCCCTCCTGCGATGTTCCGCCGGGGCGGGTTGGTACGGATGATGCTCAACGAACGGTGAGCCGAGCCACCGGAGGTCCCCGCTCTCCTCGGGGAACTGCCGATGTGCCACCGACTCTAGAGAGCCGTTCACACGTCTCGATGGGACCCGATGTGGGCGACGCCCACAGCGAGCGAAGGCCGGCAGGCCGGAGCGGATCCATCCGTGTGAACGGCGTTCCCAAGGAGGTTCACCGTTCATGGCCAAGATCGCGGCGACCGAAGAGCGCACCCTGATCGTCTCTGCCCCTCTCGAGGAGGTGTACCGCTTCTTCAGCAGCCCGGCGCTCCTGCGGGAGGAGACGCCGGGCGTCGAACGCTTCGAGCTCCTCGGCCCAGGGAAGGCCCGCTGGGTGCTGGTCGAGAAGGCGGAGAAGGGCATCCGGTTCCAGGCCGACTTCACCGTCGAGTACGTCGCCCAGGCCGGGGACCGCGTGACGTGGCGGACCGTCGCCACCGAGGGCGCGGGCGGCAACCTCGACACCATCGGCGAGGTGCTGCTGCGGCGCCTCGACGATGACAGGACCGAGATCCACTACCGCGAGACCTTGGCCCCGGACCTGCCGATCACGCCGATCCTGGCCGCCCTCTTCAGGCCCATCGTGGCGCGCGAGGTGCGCGCCGACATCGGCCGCTTCCTCGACCGGGTCGTGCGTCGCTTCGGCGGTGACCGCGGCCAGAGGGTGAATGAGGTCAGCCCATGACGCCACCCGCCTTCCCCCCTGCGCTCCCCGGTCTCCTGGAGGTGCTCGAGCGGCGGGCCGCGCTGCACCCGGAGCGCCTCGCCTACACCTTCCTCGTCGACGGCGAGCGCGAGGAGGCGCGGCTGACCTACGCCGCCCTCGCGCGGCGCGTGCGGGCCGTGGCGCGGCTCCTCGAGCGGCAGGGCGCGGCGGGCGAGCGCGCGCTCCTCCTCTTCCCTCCCGGGCTCGACTACATCGTGGCCTTCCTCGGCTGCCTCAGCGCCGGGGTGACGGCGGTCCCGGCGTATCCGCCGGACCCGTTCCGGCTGGATCGCACCCTGCCGCGGCTGCGCGCCATCGTGGCCGACGCCAGGCCGCGCCTCGCGCTCACGAGCTCGGCCGTCTTCGAGTTGGCGGGATCGCTCCTCGCCGAGGAGGAGGGCTTCGCCTCCCTCGACTGGCTGGCGACGGATGCCGCGACGGGCGCCCAGGCGGACACCCGGGCGGACACGATGACCGACGCGGAGGCCGCGCGGGACCGCGGCTCGCCGGCGAACAGGCAACCAATCGATGAAGGCACGCTGGCGTTTCTCCAGTACACCTCGGGCTCGACCGGACAGCCGCGCGGCGTGGCGCTCACGCACGGCAACCTCATCGCCAACCTGGAGGCGATCGTCCGCTGCTTTGGCATCTCGCCCGACGATCGCGTGGTCAGCTGGCTCCCGCCCTATCACGACATGGGCCTCATCGGCGCCCTGCTCTCGCCGATCTATGCCGGCGCCGAGCTGGTGTTCCTGTCGCCGCTGCACTTCCTGCAAAGACCCCGGCGCTGGCTCGACGCGGTGTCGCGCTACCGCGCCACCATCACCGGCGGGCCGAACTTCGCCTACGAGCTGTGCGTGCGCAAGGTCTCGCCGGAGGCCACCGGTGACCGAGGGCCGGAGGGGAGGCCGGCGTTCGATCTCAGCGCGCTGGAGGTGGCCTTCGTTGGCGCCGAGCCGGTGCGCGCGAGCACGCTCGCCCGCTTCGCCGAGGCCTTCGCGCCCTGTGGGTTCCGCCGCGAGGCGCTGTTCCCCTGCTACGGCCTGGCCGAGGCGACGTTGCTGGTGACCGGGGGCCGTCGGATGGGCGGCTACCGGGTGCGGTCGATCGATCGCCGCGCGTACGAACAGGAGATGGTGCGTGTCTCGTACGGCGGGCCGCGCGTCAGCCTGGAGCTCGTGGGCTGCGGTCAGGTCGCTCCGGGGGTGAAGCTGCGGGTGGTCGATCCCGAGACGAGGCGGCCCTGCGCGGTGGGCGAGCTCGGCGAGCTGTGGGTCTCCGGGCCGAGCGTGGCGACCGGCTACTGGGCGCGGGAGACGGAGAGTGGAGAGGCGTTCGGCGCCCGGCTCGCGCTGCCGGAGCGGGGGCCGGACACCACGGCGGCCGCTCTCCGATCCTTCCTGCGCACGGGCGACCTCGGCTTCGTCGACGACAGAGGCGAGCTGTTCGTGGCCGGCCGGCGGCGCGACCTCATCATCGTGCGCGGGCGCAACCATCACCCCCAGGACATCGAGGCCACGGTCGAGAACAGTCACGAGCTCGTCCGACCGGGGGGCTGCGTGGCGTTCGCCGTGGCGAGCGAGCTCGGGGACATGGCCGAGGAAGGGGGAGACGATGGCGCGGTCGAGCGGCTCGTGGTGGTGGCCGAGATCGTGCGGAGCACGTACGGGGCGATCGACTTCGACGCGATGCTGACCGCGGTCCAGCGCGCGGTGCTCGACGTGCACGGCGTGCGGATCGATGACCTCCTGCTCGTGCCGCCCGGCACCGTGCCCAAGACGTCGAGCGGCAAGGTGCAGCGGAGCGCGTGCCGGGCCGCGTTCCTGGCCGGTCGGGTGCCGCTCCTGGCGATGGCCCGGGGCCTGGGACAGCGGCGGGCGGCGCGTCACTCCATGGACGTGGACCGGGCCGCGACCCTGCTCACCGGCGCGCTTTCGGCCGAGGAGCGGCCGGAGACGGCCGCACGCGGCACCGAGGCGGCCTTGAGCGGCGAGCCCGCGGCCTCCGCCGGAGAGGGGGCCTGACGTGGCCATGAATCAGCCCCAGCCCTCCAGGGACCGGCCGCCGCAGGCGCCCGACATCGAGCGCTGGCTCGTCGAGCACCTGGTCACGTCCCTGGGGATCGAAGCCGCCGCGCTGGGGCACGACACGCGGCTCATCGATCTCGGCATCGACTCGGCCGAAGCGGCCCTGCTCGCGGGCGAGCTCGAGGAGTGGCTCGAGACGCGGCTCTCGCCCACCCTGATCTGGGAGCACCCCACGCTCGGTCAGCTGGCCGCGTATCTGGCCCGCCACGCCGCCAGGGAACCGGGGACGCCCCACGCGGCGGCGGACACGGCGCCGGCGCGGTCGTGCGCCCCCGCGGCGGAGCGCCCGCCGCGTCACCCCTTCGTCGAACACGTCAACCCGCACCTCGGCGAGCTGCTCGAGCGGCTGCGGCTCGACAAGTGCTTCGTGCGCGGCCGGGGCTGCGAGCTGTTCGATGCCGCGGGACGGCGCTACCTCGACTTCATCGCCTCGTACGGGGCCGTGCCCTTCGGCCACAACCCGCCCGAGATCTGGGAGGCGCTCGGGCGCGTGAGGGACGATGAGGAGCCGAGCCTGGTGCAGCCTTCGTGTCTCCTCGCGGCCGGGACGCTCGCCCGCCGCCTCGTCGCCCTCGCGCCGCCGGGGCTGCGCTACGTCACGCTCACCAACAGCGGCGCCGAGGCCATCGAGGCCGCGATCAAGCTGTGCCGCGCCGCCACCGGCCGTCCGGGGATCCTGGCCGCCCGTGGCAGCTTCCACGGCAAGACGCTCGGCGCCCTGTCGGCCACGGGCAACAGCAAGTACCAGAAGCACTTCGGGGCCCCGGCGCCCGGCTTCGACCACGTCCCCTTCGGCGATGCGGACGCCCTGGCCGCGGCGCTCGCGGCGCGGCCAGGGCATTACGCCGCCTTCGTCGTCGAACCGATCCAGGGCGAGGGCGGCATCGTCGAACCGCCGCCCGGGTATCTCGGCCGGGCCCAGGCGCTGTGCCAGGCCGCGGGGACGCTCCTCGTGCTCGACGAGGTGCAGACCGGCCTCGGCCGGACCGGGACGATGTTCGCCTGCCAGGCCGAGGGCGTGGTGCCCGACGTCATGACCCTGGCCAAGGCGCTCGGCGGCGGGCTCGTGCCCATCGGCGCGTGCCTCGCGTCGGCGGCGGCCTACAGCGAGGCGTTCGCGCTGCACCACTCGTCCACGTTCGCCGGGGGCGGGCTGGCCTGCCGGGTGGCCGTGGCCGCGCTCGATCTCCTCGAACGCGATGACATGGCGCTCGTGCGCGCCGTGGCGGAGCACGGAGGCCGGCTCAAGGCCCGGCTCGTGACCCTCGGCCAGCGTCACCCGCGCGTGGTGGCGGAGGTGCGGGGCCGCGGTTACATGCTCGGCCTGCGCCTCGGCGTGGACCGGTACACCTGGCCGTCGAGCCTCCTCGGCGTGGCCGCGGAGCAGGGGGGCCTCGCGCCGCTCCTCGCGAGCTACCTCTTGAACGTCGAGGGCGTGCGCCTCGCGCCGACCCTGAACGGCGCGGACGTGCTGCGCATCGAGCCGCCGCTCACCGCGACCTGGGCCGAGTGCGAGCTCGTGCTCGGCGCGCTCGAACGTGCGCTGGCCGTGCTCGAGACCGGGGACGCGGGGCGCCTGCTCCACGGCATCCTCACCGGCGCGCCCCCATCGGCCCCGCTCACGCCACGACCGGCCCAGATGTCGCGGGCGCGCGTCAGGCCCGGACCGGGAGACGGGCGCTTCGCCTTCCTCCTCCACCCGCTCGATCTCGCGAGCTACCGCGACTTCGATCCCACGATGCGGACGCTCGACGCGGCGGCGCTGGAGGCCGCGGCCGGGTGCCTGCATGGCCTCGGCAAGCCGGCGGTGGTGAGTGAGGCCCGGGTGGTGGGCGAGGGGGGCCGCGCGGCCTTCGGCGAGTTCATCGTCGTGCCGCGCACCGCCGAGGAGTTCATGGAGCTGCCGCGCGCCGCCGCGGTCCAGGAGGTGCGCGCGGCGCTCGCCGTGGCCCGGAAGGGCGGGGCGCGCATCGTCGGCCTCGGCGCCTTCACCTCGGTCGTGACCCAGGGCGGCGCGGCGCTCGCCGACGAGGGCCTCCCGCTCACGAGCGGCAACTCCGCCACCGTGGCCGCGGTGCGGCAGGCGCTCCGGCTCGTGCTGGCGCAACGGCGGCGGCGGCTCGGAGAGTCGACGGTGGCCGTGGTGGGGGCGGCGGGGTCCATCGGGCGGGCGCTGGCCATCCTCCTCGGCGAGGACGCGGCGCGCCTCGTCCTCGTGGGCAACCCGCTGCGCACGCCGGAGCACGGCCGCCGGCAGCTCCTCACCGTGGCCGGGGAGGCGTGCCGACACGCGGTGTTGCAGGCGAGCCGGGCGCGGCACCTGCTATTGCAGGGGCCCCTGGCGCAGAAGATCCTGGCGGCGCACGATCGGCCCGCCGCGGGCGCCCCGCTCGCCGCGTTCGCCCTGCTCGCCGAGCGGCTCGAGCGGCGCACCGGGCTCCTCTCCTGCACGCAGGACGTGGCCTCGGCGCTCGAGGCGGCCGACGTGGTCGTGGTGGCGACCAGCTCCGCGGGGGCCACGCGGCTCCTGCTCGGCGCCGACGCCTTCAAGCCCGGCGCCATCGTGTGCGACGTGTCGCGGCCGAAGAACGTAGGGCCGGAGGTGGCCGCGGCGCGCCCCGATCTCCTGGTCCTGGAGGGCGGCGTGATGGCGCTGCCCGGCCGCCCGCCGCTCGGCTGCTTTGGCCTCGAGACAGGGCTCGCCTACGCCTGCATGGCCGAGACCCTGCTGCTCGCGCTCGAGCAGCGCTACGTGCACACGAGCGTGGGGCCGCGGCTGGATCTGGAGGAGGTGCTGCTCCTCGAGCAGCTCGCCGAGCGGCACGGCTTCACCGCGGTGGTGCCAGAGGACCCTACGCCATGCGCACCGGAGCTGGCCGTGTCGGCGTCGGACTAGGCGCCGCCAGAGAGAGCCAGAGAGAATCACAGAGAGAAAGAAGCGACATCGACATGGACCCGTACAACACCTTCCACACCCGGATCACCTACCGCTGGATGCGGCTCGATTACCTGGCCCTCTTGCTGGCGCTCGTGGCCGCCGTCCTGGCGCACGCCCGCGAGGTCCGCTGGGGCCGGTTCGCGCTCGCGTTCGCGTGGATCGACGTCGTGGGCACGCTGCCCGCCTGGTACGTCTACTACCTCCGCCGGCACGGCGCGCACCGCAGCATCCCGCCCGTCCTGCACACGCTCTACAACCTGGCGCATAGCTTCGTCACCCAGGCCGTCGTGATCGGCCTGTGGCTGTGGGCCCACGGTAGCTGGGAGTGGGCCATGCTGGCCGCGCCGATCCACCTGTGCGGCGACCGCTCGCTCTTCGGCAACGTCTACAAGCCGCCCGGACTGTCGTTCGAGCCCGTGCCACACCCGGGGTACGCCCGGTTCCTCCTGGAGCACGAACGCGCGGGCCGCTGGTAGCGGCGCACACACAACAAGGCGGGGAGAGGAGAGGAGAGACCTTCCGTGAAGCCAACGTTCCATCCGAAGACCACGACCCAGACGCGGGCGCAGGGCCGGCGCGTCCCGGACCTCATCGAGAGCGCGACCGAGCTGCGCCTCGATCCCGGCACCTGCGACATCGAATACTGGCTGCACGCCGTGGCGCAGGGGTCACTGCTCGGCCAGGTGCACGGCCACTCGCCCGGGGCGCGGGTGCCCGCGTACCTCTTGCGACCCGGCCCCCTGCGCTCGGCCCTCCTCGAGGAGCTCGCCTTCCGCACCATCTCCGAGGAGATGGGCACGTGCGCCCTCACGCACCTCGTGCGCACCGCGCCGACGCGGGCGACGATGGACTTCTACGCCACCCAGCTCCTCGACGAGGCGCGCCACGCCGCCGTGTTCCGCCGGCACCTCGTGGACCTCGGGATCGCCGAGGAGCGGCTCGGGGCCTTCCTCGAGGAGGTCGCCGGGGACAAGCGCGACGCCGTGCTGCGTCCGCTCGAGCACTTCGCGCTCGAGACCGCGGGCGGGCGCGAGGACTTCATCGCCGGCGTGGTGATGCTGACCGTGATCGTGGAGGGCGTCCTGGCGCCGGCCTCCGAGATGAGCGAGCGCAAGTGGCGGCGCCTCGACCCGCCGGCGGCCGAGGCGGCGCATGGCGCCAACCTCGACGAGGTGCGCCACCTGTGCGTGGGCAGCGCGGTCGTGCGCGACCACCTCGGAGAGCGCCCCGAGGAGCGCGAGCGCCTGCTCGGCCTCGTGGCCGAGGGCCTCGGCCTGTGGCGGCGCCTGCCCATCGAGGACGTGATCCTGCGGCGCGAGCGATGGTTCCAGGAGGGGATGGCGGAGGTGGCCGAGGTGCTGGGCGACTACGAGCTCGTCCCGGGGCGGCGGCTCCTCGACACCGGCATCGAGGAGCGGCTCGGCCTGCAGATGGCCTGGTCGCAGGCGATGCAGGCGGCGCGGCTCGGCTACATGGGGCTCTTGCCCGCGGGACGGGGCGGGGACGAGGCGCGGGAGCTCCAGCCATGAAGCGCGTGCTGCTCACGGGCGCAGGCGGGGCGATCGGGCACCGCGTGCTGACCCTCCTGATGCGACGGCCGGAGGTCGAGCGGATCTGTCTCCTCGGGTCTGAAGAGGAGAACTTGCCGTGTGGCGGCCTCGGCACGACCGCGAGGGGCCCCGAGATCCGCTGCGTCCTCGGGGATCTGCACCGGCCGTACTTCGGGCTCAACGAGGCGTCCTTCGCGGCGCTCGGTGAGTGCGCCGACGTCATCCTCCACTGCGCCGAGCGACCCTGGCTCGATCGGGATCTCGCGGCGAGCCGGGCCTGCAACGTGGCGCCGGTGCAGACCTTGAGCGAGCTCCTGCGCTGGACCTGCCACACGCGGCTCGTCCACCTGTCGACGACCTGGGTGGCCGGCACCCGGCGGGGCCTCTTCACCGAGTTCGACCTCGCCTGCGGCCAGCGTTTCTGCAACGCCTTCGAGCAGAGCAAGTACGAGGCCGAGTGCCTGCTGCGCGAGTCGGAGGTGGCGGATCGGGTGACCATCGCACGGCGCAGCCTGGTGGTGGATGAGGAGGGGCCGCCCATGACGGAGACGGCGGCGGCGGCGGCGGACGAGTCGCCGCTCGGGCCGCTCTTCAAGAGGCTCGCCCAGGGCCGGCGCATGCTGCTCGCCGGGGATCCGCTCGCGCACCTCGATCTGGTGCCGCTCGGGTATCTGGCCGAGGCCCTGGTGGCGCTGGCCGAGCAGCCGGCAGCGTCCGGCAAGACGCTGCACCTCGTGGCCGGCTGGCCGCGCTCGCGCCCGCTCGGCGAGATCGTCGAGATGGCGCGCGGCCGCGGCGGCGAACGGACAAGCGGCAGGGTGCGCTTCGTGCCCCCGGCGCTGTCGTTCCTCGTGCGGCGCCAGCGCGCCCTCGCCCCCTACCTGCGGCAGCGCGCCGTGTTCGACGACTTCCTCGCCCGGGAGCTGCTCGGCCCCCTGGGGCTCTCGTGCCCCGCGCCCGAGACCTATCTCCCCCAGGCGCTGGGCGGCACGGCGACGGCGCCCGTAGCCGAGCCGCTCCCGGAAGACGCGCAGGCGGAGGCCCTGGGCCTCGCGTCGGCCGTCGCCTCCGGACCCGCGGCCGAGAACTCCTTCCTCTGGTGAGAGCCATGTCCTTCCTCAAGACCGAGCGGGCCACGCTGGCCCGTTTCTTCCCCGCGCTGGACGCCGAGCTGGCCGCGCGACCCTTCCTCGAGCTCGAGCGCGCGGACGGGCCCTCCCTTGGCATCGGCCTGTTCCGTGCCGCGGGCGGTCCCTCGCTGCTCGTGCCCGAGGCCCTCGGCGGCCGGGGCGCCACCCCCCTCGACGCGGTGCGCATCCACCGCGCCCTCGGCAGCCGTTCGCCCTCGCTGGCCGTGGCCGCGACCATGCACAACTTCTCGCTCGCCACGCTGGTCGAGTTCCACGTCTTCGGCGGCGACGAGGCGTGCGCCGCGCTCCTCGGCGCCGTGGCCGAGCAGCACCTCCTCATGGCCTCGGGCTTTGCCGAGGGCCGCCCGGGCGCGAACATCCTCGCGGCGACCATGGAGGCGCGCCCCACGCCGGACGGCGGCTACGTCATCCGCGGCAGCAAGAAGCCCTGCTCGCTGTCACGCTCGATGCACCTCCTGAGCGCGAGCGCCCTGCTGATCGACGGGAGTGGCGGGCCCGGGCGTCGCGCCGTGGTGCTGGTGCCGGCGGACGCCCCGGGCATCGAGCGCCGGCCGTTCTGGCGCAGCTCCGTGCTCACCGCCGCCGAGAGCGACGAGGTGGTGCTCCACGACGTGCCCATCCCGGGGGACCTCCTGTTCTTGCCCGGGGCCGAGGACCACCTGGATCCGGTGGAGCTGGCCGGCTATCTGTGGTTCCAGCTGCTCATCGCGGCCTCGTACCTCGGCATGGCGAGCGGCCTGGTCGAGCGGGTGCTGGCCGCGGGCAAGGGGGGCGCCACGGAACGCGCGCTCCTCGGGACCGAGCTCGAGGCGGCCATGGCGGCCCTGGAGAACGTGGCGCGCGTCACCCAGGAGGCCATTGATGCCCAGGAGGCCCAGCAGCAGGCCGGCGAGGTGCGCGAGCGGCTGCTCGCGCAGGCGTTGTTCGTGCGGTACGCGGTTCAGGGGGCGATCGAGCGCGCGACCACGCTGGCCGCCGAGCTCCTCGGCGGGATGGCGTTCATCGGCTCGCCCGAGGTGGTCTATCTCCTCGGCGCCAGTCGAGCGTTGGCGTTCCACCCGCCGTCGCGGCTCAGCAGCGCCCCCGCGCTGGCCGGCTATTTGGCGGATGAGCCCCTCCTGGCGGTGTGATGCACGAGGTTGAGCGCCGGTACCGGGGGGGGTTGAGTGGCGCGTACCCCCTGGTTGAGTGGCGCGTACCCCCTGGTTGAGTGGCGCGTACCCCCTG
>DATAGU010000321.1:0-5262 GCA_036263495.1 Polyangia bacterium
CCGTGCCCACCTGCTCGATCGCGGGCGCGACGGCGAGCTCGCCCACGCCGCGGCGCACGCCCGGCAGCCAGCGCCCGAGGTCCTCCCTAAGCGACGCCATGCTGGCCCAGCTCCGTGCGCGCGCGGTCGAGGACGTCGCGCCAGCTCAGGCGCAGGACCGCGTGAGGGAAGTGCAGCTCGGCCCCGGCGATGAGCCTGTCGTCGGTGGCGAAGTCGATGCGCGGGGCGCCGCCGAGCCGGTCGGCGAGGTGCCGGCGCCAGCGTTCGACCGCGGGCGCGTCGAGCGCGGGCGCGGTGATGACCTGCAGCGCCTGGCCGCTCGAGACCTGCGCGCGCAGGCTGGCCAGCTCGCCCGGCGGCAGGCGATCGAGCTCGGCCGCGACGCGTTCGAGGAGGGCCTCGGCCACCGACTGGCTCACGGTGTTCCGTAACAGGTGCCCGGCCAGATCGGTGGCCAGCGCCACGACCTCGGTGCGCATCTCGGCGAGCGTGGCGGCGCGCTCCTCCTCGATCCGGTGGTGGGCGGCGGCGATGAGGGCGTCGGCCTCGGCGCGCGCCTTGTCGAGCAGGGCCCGCCGCTCCTCCTCGAGCTGGTCGCGGGCCGCGGCGAGCACCCGGTCGCGCTCGCTGCCGAGGGCCTCGCGATCGGCCTCGTAGGTGCGGCGCGCCTCCTCGGCGCGGGCCACGGCCGCGGCGCCGTCGGCGAAGGCCTTGTCGATCGCCTCCTTGCGGTGGCGCAGGCCGGCGACGATCGGGCGGTACAGGAAGCGGTGGAGCAGCGCCACCAGTACCAGGAAGTTCACGGCCTGCAGCCCGAAGGTCCACCAGTCGAAGTGCATGGTCAGTGCACGAACGGGTTGGCGTAGAGGAGGAGGAGGGCGATGACCAGGCAGTAGATGGCCATGGTCTCGATCATCGCCAGACCGACGAACAAGGTGCGCGACAGGGTGTTGGCGGCCTCGGGCTGGCGGGCGATGGCGTCCATGGCCGAGGCCAGGGCGCGCCCTTCGCCGAGCGCCGGCCCGATGGCGCCGAACGACACCGCCAGCGCGGCGCCGAGGATGCTGATCATCTCGATGGACATGGGGCCTCCCTGAAGCGTGTCGCGGGGCTCATGCCCGCTCCTGGCTCTCCACGGCGGCGCCGATGAACACCGTGGCGAGGATGGTGAAGATGTAGGCCTGGACCAGGCCGATGAGCACGGCGAGCGCCATCAGCGGCACGGGCACGAGCAGGCCGGCGAGCGTGAGGAGGACGCCGATCACCATCTCGTGGCTCATGATGTTGCCGAACAGGCGGATCATGAGCGAGAAGGTGCGCGTGATCTCGGACAGCACGTTGAGCGGCAGGAGGAGGAGGTTGGGCTTGGCGTAGCCCTTGACGTACTCCCACAGGCCGTGGCGGCGGACGCCGTAGGCGTGCACCGCGCAGAAGACGATCCCGGCCAGCGCGGCGTCGGTCTCGAGGTGCGCGGTCGGCGGCGACACGCCCGGCAGGAGCGACGACAGGTTGGCGAGGGCCAAGAACAGGAACAGGGTGCCGAGGAGGGGCAGGTAGGGCCGGGGGTCGCGGTGCACGATCTGCGTCATCTGCGACTCGAGGGTCTCGACGACGAGCTCGAGGGCGTTCTGCCAGCCCGCGGGGCGGAGCGCGCGGCGCCGCGTGCCGAGCCAGGAGACGAGGACGAGCAGGGCCATGAGGGCCCAGGTGACGACCACGGCGCTGGCGATGGGCACGGGGCCGATGTGGAAGAGCACGTGGCTCGCGAGGGGCGAGGCCTTCATGACGCGCCTCGCGGGGTGTCGAGTGGGCCGAGCGCCTGGCGCAGGACGGGCTGCCGGGCCGCGAGGAAGCCGACCAGGGCGAGGAGGACGGGCAGCGCGCCGTACTGCGCCAGCCAGAAGAACACGGCGCCGGTGGCGACGAAGCGTGCCGCGTGGAGGGCGAGGCCGCGGGCGCCGATGCCGCCCTCGACGTAGGCGCGCACGTTGTGGCGGAGCGCGAGGAAGTAGGCGATGCCGAGCCCGAGGCCGAGCGTGAAGCAGGCGAGATAGAGGAGCAGGGTCTTCATGGTCGTGAGATCCTCCGCCAGGCGAGCCAGCATCCCAGGACGAGCCCGAGGAAGAGGCAGGTGAGGGTCCAGGTGGGGCTGTGCCCGAGCCGGTGATCGAGCCACTGCCCGAGGAACAGGCCGGCGACGAGCGGCGTGACCACGAGCCAGCCGAGGGCGCCCATCCACACGAGGTCGTCGGCGAGCGAGCGCTCGCCCTCGCGCAGCCGGCGTTCGTGCCGCTGCCGCCGCTCGCGCACCGAGCGAATCAGCCCGTTGTGAGGTTCCTTGGGAGGGCTCATCGCGCCGGGCCTCCTTCTCCGCCCCCGGATCCGTGGACGGGCACGCCGGGCAGGATCTCGCGCCCGCCCTGCAGGTATTCGTAGAGCCTGCGGAGCGCCGCCACCCGCAGGCGTTCGACGCTGCCGTGGGCGCTCTCCTCGGTCTCGCTGCGGGCCCGGAAGCGCGCCAGCACGGCGCGCTCGAGCGCGGCCAGATCCGCGCCGCCCTCGACCACCACGGCCTCGGGGGTGGCCACCTCGACGAGGCGCCCCTCGCGCACCGAGAGCACGCCGCCGCGCACGGCCACGTGGTGCTCGTGGCCCTCTCGGTCCTGCCAGGTGAGGACCGAGACCGCGAGCACGGTGAGGAGATCGGCGTGCCGCGGCGAGATGCCGAAGGCGCCGGTCTCGTCCTCGGCGCGTACGGCGCGCACGTCGTCGGCCTCGACGATCACGGCGAGCGGGGTGGTGAGGACGAGCTTCATGCGGCCCCCTTCTGGCCCTGGCTCTGGATCTGCCCCTGGCCCTGGCCCTGGCTTGGACCTTGACCCTGGCCCGGAGACGTCCCGCGGGTGCGCAGCTCCTTGGCGCGCGCGTCGGCGAGGGTGCCGATCATGTAGAACGAGCCCTCGGCCCAGTCCTCGCCCTCGCCGCCGAGGATGGCGCGGCAGCCGGCGAGGGTGTCGGCGAGCTCCACGGCGCACCCGGTGTGGCCAGTGAACTGCTCGGTCACCTGGAAGGGCTGCGTGAGGAACCGGACCAGGCGGCGCGCGCGGCGCACGAGCGTGCGGTCCTGGCTGGAGAGCTCCTCCATGCCGAGGAGGGCGATGATCTCCTGCAGCTCGCGGTAGCGGGCGATGGTCTGGCGCACGGCCTCGGCGGTGCGGTAGTGCTCCTCGCCGACCACGCGAGGGTCGAGCAGGGTGGAGGTCGAGGCCAGCGGATCCACGGCCGGGTAGAGCGCCTCGCTGGCCATCTCGCGCGACAGGACGACCGAGGAGTCGAGGTGGGTGAAGGTCTCGGCCACGGCGGGATCGGTGAAGTCGTCGGCCGGCACGTAGACGGCCTGGATGGAGGTGATGGCCGCGCCGCGCACGCTGGCGATGCGCTCCTCGAGCTCGGCGATCTCGGTGGCCAGGGTGGGCTGGTAGCCGACGCGCGAGGGCAGGCGGCCGAGCAGGCCGGAGACCTCGCCGCCGGCCTGGACGAAGCGGAACACATTGTCGATGAGGAGGAGGACGTCGCGGCGCTCCTGGTCGCGGAAGTACTCGGCCACGGTGAGCGCGGTGATGCCGACGCGCCAGCGGGCGCCGGGCGGCTCGTTCATCTGGCCGAAGACGAGCGCGGTGCGGGCGAGGACGCCCGAGCGGCGCAGCTCCTCGACGAGCTCATGGCCCTCGCGCGAGCGCTCGCCGATGCCGGCGAAGACCGAGATGCCGGCGTGCTTCTCGACGGTGGTGCGGATGAGCTCCATGATGAGGACGGTCTTGCCCACGCCGGCGCCGCCGAACATGGCGGCCTTGCCGCCGCGCACGAGGGGGGCGAGGAGGTCGATGACCTTGATGCCGGTGCGGAAGACCTCGCGCGTGCGCACCTGCTCGGCGAGCGGCGGGGCGGCGCGGTGGATGGGCCAGCGCGGGGTGTCGGCGGGCAAGGGGGCGAGGTGGTCCGTGGGCTGGCCGAGGACGTCGACGAGGCGGCCGAGGACGCGCTCGCCCACCGGCACGCTGAGCGGCCCGCCGTGGGCGCGCACCCGGGTGCCGCGGCGGAGCCCCGCGGTGCTCTGCAGCGCCACGGCGCGGGCGGTCCCGGGATCGAGGTGTTGCTGGACCTCGGCCACGAGGCGCTCGGGCCCGTCCCACTCGATCTCGAGGGCCTCGCCGATGGACGGGAGCGCGCCCTTGGGGAAGGCGATGTCGATGACCGAGCTGCGGACCGCCACCACGCGCCCCGCCCGCGCATCGGCGTCGCGCCGGGTCGTGTCGCCGTTCGGGGCGGACTGACCGGGCAGCGGGGCGGAGTATGGCGTGACAGGGGGCATGGCGCGGGTCGGCGTGCCGCTGGGCGCCGCCGGTATGGACCGGTTGTGCAAGCGATATGCCCCTTGTCTCCTGGGGCCTCCGAGGGCTCGGTGGCCTTCTCCAGGCGCACCGCCCCGTCGGAGACGCCGGACGCCATGCGCCCCGGATCCGCTGCCATGCCGTCGCTTCGCCGCACGACTTGCGTCGGAGTCCAGGGACACCCCGGCCGCGCGCGAAAGTTTTGCGCGCCAGCCCCCGAGGGCGGCACTACATGATCGTCATCGTCCGTGTGAGCGTTAGCGTGAAGGTGAGCGTGGGCGTGGGCGATCCTCGCCCTACCGCGATGCCGGCAGCCGGTGCGCGCAGGCCGGCCGATAGCGAAGCGTACAACCCCGCCGCGCATAGACCTCCGCGAGCCGCCGCTCCAGCCCGCTGACCGCCTCCCCGCCCGAGATGCCGACGGCCACGTCCAGGCACGCCTTGCCATCGTTACTGGCCACGCAGGCGCGCCGCTGGTCCCCGAGCTGGCACGCGCGCATCAGACCGAGCTGGCAAGCGCGGGCGAACGCCGCCTCGCCGGCCGCGAAGTCATTCGGCGTGCCGACGCCGATCACGTGGCTGCTGCCGAGCGCGTAGCAGGCCACGGCCACGCCCGTCTTGCAGGCGGCGCCGAGGTCGGCCACCGCGCGCTGCTCCTGGCCCGGGGTGCGCAGGCGCAGGAGCCCGAGGTTGGTGCACGCCTCCGGCACCTCCGGGCAGGCCTTCTCATAGAGCCCCTGCGCGGCCTGGAGATCCGGCGCCGTGCCGAAGCCGCGCTCGAGCAGGATGGCGAGGTTGGTGCAGCCGCCCTGGTGTCCCGCCTCGCAGGCGCGGCGAAACAGCGGCAGCGCCATGGCGTCGCTCTTCTCCA
>DATAGU010000322.1:0-5977 GCA_036263495.1 Polyangia bacterium
GCGCTTTTTCGTGCGGCGTCGGCGCTTTTTCGTGCGGCGTCGGCGCTTTTTCGTGCGGCGTCGGCGCTTTTTCGTGCGGCGTCGGCGCTTTTTCGTGCGGCGTCGGCGCTTTTTCGTGCGGCGTCGGCGGTTTCGATGTGCGCAGTGGCGGTTTCAGTGCGCGCAGTGGCGGTTTCGGTGCGCGCAGAGGCGCTTTCGGCGCGCGTAGTGGCCTTTTCGGTGTGCATAGGGGCGCTTTCAGTGCGCATAGGGGTTGTTTCAGTGCGCGGAGAGGCGTTTTCAGTGCGCGGAGAGGCTATTTCAGTGCGCATAGGGGCTGTTTCAGTGCGGGGAGAGGCGTTTTCAATGCGCGCAGTCCCTTTTTCAAATTCGGCGTTTCTTGATCCAAAGATGAGGACCTGCCTGCAGTTAGGTAGTAGGTGCGGCCCCCTGGCGGGGAAGTATCTCGCGGCGTGCGCGTCACCGAGCCTCGCAGCGCCGCCCCCTGCCCCCGCGGTCGCGCCGCATCAGCGCACCCCGGGGGCATGTTTTCTGCTCCCCCTTCTCCCCATGAAGACCGACGCGGACCGTGGGACGGGGAAGGGTAGCGAGGTGGTGGTCGTCACCGGGGCCTCGGCGGGGGTGGGACGCGCGGTGGCGTGTCGCTTCGCCTCCGCGGGCGCGCACGTGGCGCTGCTCGCCCGCGGGAAGGCCGGCCTGCTCGGGGCCCAAGAGGACGTCGAGGCGCGCGGCGGCACGGCGCTGGCCATCCCCTGCGACGTCGCCGACGCCGAGGCGATCGAGCAGGCGGCGGCCCGGGTGGAGGCGGAGCTCGGCCCCATCGACATCTGGATCAACTGCGCCATGGTCACCGTGTTCGGTGAGTTCCTCGACCTCACCGCCGAGGAGTTCGACCGCGTGACCGACGTCACCTACCTCGGCTTCGTGCACGGCACGCGCGCCGCCCTCCGCCGCATGCTGCCGCGCGACCACGGCACGATCGTGCAGGTGGGCTCGGCGCTCGCCTATCGCGGCATCCCGCTCCAGTCGGCCTACTGCGGCGCCAAGCACGCGATCCAGGGCTTCACCGAGTCGGTGCGCTGCGAGCTCCTGCACCGCGGGAGCCGGGTATGGCTCATGATGGTGCAGATGCCGGCGCTCAACACCCCCCAGTTCAGCTGGTGCCGCAGCAAGATGCCGCACAAGCCGCAGCCCGTGCCGCCCATCTATCAGCCCGAGGTGGCGGCCGACGCGGTGCACTGGGCGGCGCATCATCGCCGCCGCGAGCTCTACGTCGGCGGCTCGACCGCGGTGGTGATCGCCGGCAACAAGGTCCTGCCCGGGGTCGGCGACTGGTACCTCGGACGCACGGGCTACGACAGCCAGCAGTACGACGGGGCGCGGCCGTCCGGCGCGCGCGACAACCTGTTCCACCCGGTCGACGACGTGGAGGACCACGGCGCCCACGGGGCCTTCGGCGAGCGGGCGCACGGGCGGAGCCTCGAGCTGTGGGCGGCCCGCCACCGCGGTGCCCTGGCCGCGCTCACGGGCGGCGTCGCGGCGCTCGTGGCGGGCCTGGCGATGTGGCGCCGGTGAGCCGCCGCGCCGCGCGCGGCACAGCCGAAACGTCACGTTTGCCTGTCAACTGATGCATGTCGGGACATGGCGCCGTCTCCGACCGGGCCAAGTACGTCGACGAGACCGCGCCTCAGCGCTGCGCGGGGGCCCAGCGACAGGGACGGGTGAGGGTGAGCTCGTCGATGCGCTCGCCGTCCACGGTGTAGAAGGTGAAGGTCAGGCCCTCGCGCGTGGCCTGGCCGAGCAGGGCGCCGTGGCGGGTGTTGAACTGCTTCACGGACTCCGGCAGCCGCTCGTTGAACTCGTACTCCGGGGCGCCGCCGAGGCCCACCACGAGGTAGGGGATCTTGCCCACGGCCAGGCGCTCGTAGGAGTGGTCGTGACCGGACAGGACGGCCTCGGCGCCCCAGGCCTCGAAGGGCCAGCGCATGGTGGGGATGGAGCCGTGGCGCGCCGAGGAGTACGGCGGGTGATGGAAGTAGACGAGGTCGTAGCAGGCGGTCGAGGCGGCGAGCTGCTGGGCGAGCCACGTGGCCTGCGCCGAGTCGGCGGTGGTGCCGTCGGGCTCGTGCGGGTCGCTGTCGAGCGCGTAGAGGTGGACCAGGCCGTAGTCGACGTCGTAGTAGCGCTCGTTGCCGGGCAGGGTGAAGTAGTCGAGGTAGGGGCCGAGGCCGGCGATCCAGTCGTGGTTGCCGGGCGAGGGCCAGAAGCGGTTGATGGGGCTGCCCGCGCCGTACCGGCCGCGGTAGTTGCCGATGTAGGCCCCGAAGTACTGGCCGATGTTGTCGTCGATGGTGTCGGCCTCGCCGCGGGGGTAGTTGTTGTCGCCGGTGGTGATGATGAAGTCGGGGTTCCAGCTCGCCACCAGCCGCGCCACGCCGGCTTCGCCCTCGGAGCCGAAGCCGTAGTCGCCGATGACGGCGAAGCGCAGGGAGGTGGCGGTGCGGTCCGGGAGGCGGAGCTGCGCGGCCGGTTCGGCCTGCCGAGAGACCGGGTGTCGACCCGGGGCCGGCGCGGTCGCGCCGCAGGAGCTGCAGCCCGCGGGGGCCAGCAGCACGGCGGCGAGGCAGGGGACGAGGCGCAGGAGGCGCATGGGTCACATATAGCAGTGATGTTCGAGAAGAGAGGGAGCGCGGGAGAGCAGGAGAGGGTGAGAGAGGGAGAGGGAGGGGGAGAGGAGAGGGGGGGAACGGGCGCGGGAGCGTCCGCTCTCACCAGGCGCTGTCGTCCGTGCTGGCGCCGCCGCGCGTGGTCTGGCGCATGCGCTCGACCAGGCGGGTCAGGCGCGCGCGCATCTCGGTCGCGGGGCGGCGGCGGCGGTCGCCGTGGCCGGCCAGCACCCACTCGAAGGGGACGTCGATGAGCCGGGCGAGCGACTCGGTCTGCTCCTCCCACGAGTACCAGCAGGCGTCGCGAAACGCGCCGAGATCCCCGCGCTCGCGGCTCCAGTGGAGCGAGTCGCCGGTGAAGAGGTAGCGCTCCTCGAGGTGGTAGACGACGCTGCCGCGGGTGTGGCCGGGCACGGGGAGGGCCCGCAGGCCGGGGCGGATGATGGTGGTCTCGCGGCCCCGCAGGAGGTTGGTGGCGAAGGGCGCGGCGTCGCGATCGTCGGCGTGGATCCAGACCCGGGCGCCGAACGCCTCGGCGTAGCGGGCGGCGTCGGCCACGTCGTCGCGGTGGGTGAGGAGCACCTCGGCGATGCCGCCGAGCTCGCGCAGGCGCTGGGCGAGGCCGGCCACGTAGCGCGGCGCGTCGACGAGCAGGTTGCCCTCGGTGCGGCGCACGAAGAAGGCGTTGGCGCCGAAGGAGTCGCGCGAGTTGTAGCCGCACAGGTAGACGCCGTCGTCGATCTCGAACGGCAGGACGCCCTCGAAGTCGGGCTTGGGGCCGGTCACGCCGATGGAGCCGGTGGGGCAGCACAGGAGGGCGCGGGCGGCTTCGGTGCGCTCGGCGGGCGTCTCGGGCTGCCGCACCACCACGGATTGCCCGTCGACCTCGGCGAAGATCGTGGGCGCGCACTGGCGCGAGACGTCGCAGTCGATGCACGTGTCATCGACGAACCACGGCCCCGGGACGTTGGCGGGGTGGCGGCGGGCAGGGTGGGCCATGCGTTCTCCTATCGGAAGATGTAACGTGAGTGCGCGATGAGGCCAATCGCGGAGCTGGATGATAGGGCTGCTCGCCAGCTGGTGGGCATCTTCTGTGACATCGACGATACCCTGACGCATGGTGGGCACGTGGTGCCGGAGGCGTACGGCGCGCTGTGCGCGGCGGCGGCGGCGGGGTTGCGGGTGGTGCCGGTGACGGGCAGGCCGTGCGGCTGGGCCGAGGTGCTGGCGGCGCTGTGGCCGGTGGCGGCGGTGATCGGCGAGGGCGGCGCGGCGGCGGCGCTCGGGCAGGGGGAGTGGCTGTGGTGGGACGACGCCATGGCGCGGGCGCTGCAGGCGGAGCGGCTCGAGCGGCTGCGCGAGGACGTGGCGGCGCGTCTGCCTTGGGCCCGGCTGGCGCGCGATCAGGGGCTCAGGCGGGTGGATCTGGCCTACGACATCGGCGAGCGCGAGCGGGTGCCGCAGGAGCGAGTGGAGGAGCTCCTGGGGCGCCTCGTGGCGCATGGCGCCTACACGCTCCAGAGCAGCGTGCATGTCCACGCCACCTTCGGCGATTATGACAAGGCGCGCATGGCCGTGCGCCTGGCCCGCGAGATGTGGGGCGAGGCCGAGGCCGACGTGCGGGAGCGCTACCTGTTCGTGGGCGATTCGCCCAACGACCAGGCGGGCTTTGCCTTCTTCACGTGCTCGGTGGGGGTGGCCAACGTGGCGCGCTACGTCCCGCGCCTGGCTCCGCCGCCGCGCTGGGTGGCGCAGCGCGAGGGCGGCTACGGCTTTGCCGAGGTCGTGGAGCGCGTCCTGGCGCTGCGGTCATAGAATTCCGTCTGAAGTAGAGCCCACTTCATAGGCGCTGTGCCAGGGGGGGCTTTAATTGACAGAGGGGGATGGCATTGCCACCATTTCAGTATGGTTCATCCCTCTGGGCTCTCGGCCGAGGAATACCGCGCCCTGGTCGAGCATTCGCCGGTGATGATCTGGCGCGCCGGGCTCGACGCGAAGTGCGATTACTTCAATCAGACCTGGCTCTCGTTCACCGGCCGGACCCTGGAGCAGGAGATGGGAAATGGATGGGCCGAGGGGGTCCATCCGGACGATTTCCAGCGCTGCCTCGACATCTATTTGAAAAACTTCGAGCGCCGCCAGGCCTTCGAGATGGAATACCGGCTGCGGCGTCATGACGGGGTCTATCGTTACATCTTCGACCGCGGCGTGCCGTTCACGGACGACCACGGGGTGTTCGCCGGTTTCATCGGGAGCTGCGTGGACATCGACGAGCGCCGCCAGACGGATCAGGCCAAGGCGAACTTCCTGTCGCTCATCGCGCACGAGCTGCGCACCCCGATCACGGCCGTGCAGACGTATCTCGAGGTGTTCCAGCGCAAGCTGGAGGGGCCGCACCCGCCCGGGCCGGAGATGTTCCAGCGGCTGGCGCAACAGATGGAGCGCCTTAAGACTCTGGTGAATGATCTCGGCTACACGGCCCGCATCGAGCAGGGCACGCCCCTGCCGATGCAGCTGCGCCCCTTCAACTTCAGCGATCTGGTGCGGCAGATCTTCGATTTCTATGTACAGAGCCTGCCGCTGCGGCGGTCTTCCTCAGGACGGCATGTGCTGTCCTTCGTGACTGAGGAGAGGCGATTCCCCGTGCTCGGCGACCCGGATCGGCTGCATCAGGTGCTGGTGAACCTGTTCGAGAACGCGATCAAGTACACGCCCGAGGGCGGGGAGATCGTGGTGCGGCTCTCGACCGAGGGCAAGGAGCTCCGGCTGTCGGTGAGCGACCCGGGCATCGGGATCCCGCCGGAGGAGCTCTCGCAGCTGAGCCGGCGGTATTACCGGGCGAGCAACGCCGACCCCTCGCAGTTCCAGGGGCTCGGGCTCGGCCTGACGATCTCGCGTGAGATCCTGGAGCAGCATGGAGGGCGGCTCGAATTTGCGAGCGTGCTCCGGCGTGGCACCACGGTGACGATGGTGTTGCCGGCGGCGGCCTAAGGAGATGGGCTCATGACTGAGGCGGGGATGCGCAAGCGGGTGCTGCTGGTCGACGACGATGACGCGGTGGTCGACAGCTTGACGCTGGCGCTCGAGGACAGCTACGAGGTGCTCGCGGCGCGCAACGGGCGCGAGGCGCTGGAGGTGCTGGAGGGGGAGGGGGTGGATGCGGTGCTGCTCGATCTGATGATGCCCGTGCTCGATGGGCCGGGCTTTCTGCGCGAGTGCCGCGCGCGTCACATCGAGGTGCCGGTGCTGGTGTTCTCGGCGGGGATCGACGTGGCCAGCCGGGTGGGGGCGCTCGGGGTCGACGACTACGT
>DATAGU010000323.1:0-11158 GCA_036263495.1 Polyangia bacterium
CCTATGCGGTCGAGACCGAGGAGCAGGCCCGCGCGCTCTCCCGCTGGACCGACACGCCACTCGATCTGTCGGCCCATCATGATGTCGTTCACGCATATCCGGTCCCACGCACGGGATCGGAGTGAACGCCGCCTGTGCAACTGGCTGCACCACGGGACTCCCGACCCAGGCTCCCCCACACGTGCGACGATGAAGATAGGGGTGACGGTATTAGCGAACCCAACCAAAACTTGGGTTCTTTCATACCGTCACCCGCTCTTCTAGTGCGCGAGCTTCTTGTACTTGATGCGGTGCGGCTGCTCGGCCGCGGAGCCGAGGCGGCGCTTGCGGTCGGCCTCGTAGTCCTTGTAGTTGCCCTCGAACCACACCACCTTGCTCTCGCCCTCGAAGGCCAGCATGTGGGTGGCGATGCGGTCGAGGAACCAGCGGTCGTGGCTGATGACCACCACGCAGCCGGCGAAGGAGAGGAGCGCCTCCTCGAGCGCGCGCAGCGTGTCGACGTCGAGGTCGTTGGTCGGCTCGTCGAGGAGCAGGAGGTTGCCGCCCTGCTTGAGCATCTTGGCGAGGTGCACGCGGTTGCGCTCGCCGCCGGACAGCATGCCCACCTTCTTCTGCTGGTCGGTGCCCTTGAAGCCGAACTGCGAGACATAGGCGCGTGACGGGATGCGCCGCTTGCCCATCTCGAGGTGTTCGGCGCCGCCCGAGATCTCCTGCCACGCGGTCTTCTCGGGATCGAGCGCGTCGCGCGTCTGGTCGACGTAGGATAGCGCCACCGTCTTGCCGAGGCGCAGCGCCCCGCCGTCGGGCTGCTCCTGCCCGGTGATCATGCGGAAGAGCGTGGTCTTGCCCGCGCCGTTGGCGCCGATGATGCCGACGATGCCGCCCGGCGGCAGGCGGAAGTCGAGGTCGTCGATGAGGAGGCGATCGCCGTAGCCCTTGCGCAGGTGCTCGGCCACGACCACGTCGTCGCCCAGGCGCGGACCCGGCGGGATCGAGATCTCGGCCGTCTCCTGGCGCGCGTCCTGGGCCTGCGCGAGCAGCTCCTCGTAGGCCTTGAGGCGGGCCTTGGACTTGGCGTGGCGCGCCTTGGGCGAGGTCCGCACCCACTCGAGCTCGCGGGCGAGCGTGCGCTGCCGCGCCGACTCCTGCTTCTCCTCGACCGACAGGCGCTGGTGCTTCTGCTCGAGCCAGGCCGAGTAGTTGCCCTCGAAGGGGATGCCCTGCCCGCGGTCGAGCTCGAGGATCCAGCCGGCCACGTTGTCGAGGAAGTAGCGATCGTGCGTCACCGCCACCACCGTGCCCGGGAAGTCGGCGAGGAAGCGCTCGAGCCAGGCCACCGACTCGGCGTCGAGGTGGTTGGTGGGCTCGTCGAGGAGCAGCATGTCGGGCTTCTCGAGGAGCAGGCGGCACAGCGCCACGCGGCGCCGCTCGCCGCCGGACAGCTTGGACACGTCGGCGTCGCCCGGGGGCAGGCGCAGCGCGTCCATGGCGATCTCGACGTTGCGTTCGAGGTCCCAGGCGCCCGCGGCGTCGATCTTGTCCTGCAGCTCGGCCTGCTCGGCCATGAGCTTGTCCATGTCCGCGTCCGGATCGGCGAAGGCGGCGTTGACCTCCTCGAAGCGCGTGAGGAGCGCCTTGGTCTCCTTGACCGCCTCCATGACGTTGCCCATCACGTCCTTGGCCGGGTTGAGCTGCGGCTCCTGCGCCAGGTAGCCGATCTTGATGCCGGGCGCCGGGGTGGCCTCGCCGATGAACTCCTTGTCGACGCCCGCCATGATGCGGAGCAGGGTCGACTTGCCGGCGCCGTTGTTGCCGAGGACGCCGATCTTGGCCCCCGGGTAGAACGACAGCCAGATGCCCTTCAGGATCTCGCGCTTGTCGCCGACGACTTTGCGTAGGTCCTTCATTGTGAAGATGTACTGATGCGCCATGAAACCTCTCTCCCTTGCGAGCCGGCGCAGTGTACTCGCGAAGCGGCGCGGCACAAGGGCCGTGCAGGAGGTCTATCCGCGTGCGATCCGGCGCCGGGCCCACAGGCAGAGGCCGAGCCCGAAGAAGAAGAGGGCGGCGCGGCCGTCGGTCGCCGCGGGCGCGCGTCCGAGGTGGCAGCTGCAGCCGCCCGGTTGGCCACCGGTGCCACCATCGGGCCCGCCCGTCGCGTCGCCGTCGGGCCCGCCGCCGGTGCTGGCATCGCCGCCACTGGTGCTGGCATCGATGCCGCCGCCACTGGCATCGGGTCCGCCGCCGGTGCCGCCATCGGGGAGCGCGCTGTCGCAGCCGGCGCCGGCGGGCGGGCGCGTCGTGTCCCAGTCCGCGCACGAGCCCGCGGGGCCGATGCCGAGGGAGCCGGTGGTGGGGTAGGTGATGACGTTGTTGTCGAGGTCGCGGAACGCGAAGTAGTAGCGATGGCAGCCCGTACCCACCCCGGTCACCGTGGCCGACCAGGCGCCGTTCGTATCGCTGCCGCGCTGGCGCGTGAGCGGGGTGCAGCTGCCATCCACGTTGACCACGGCCACGGTGGGCCCGCCGCGGGGATCGTACCAGTGGACCCAGACGTCGACCGAGGCCGCCTGCCGCGGGTCATGCGCGCCCGAGGGGACCTTGGTCCCGGGCGAGGGGGCGCTGCCGAGATCGACCACCGCCGGGCCGGAGATGCCGCCGCCGAAGCCGGGGCCGTTCTTGAGGAGGTTCCAGCGGTGGCCGTTCGTGGGGGGGCCGAGATCGAAGGCGCAGGTGGTCTTGTCGTAGGGCTCGTAGAGCCACAGATAGAACGCCCGATCGGGATCCGTGGGCGAGGCGATGTTCTCGCAGGTGAAGTTGCCGCCGAACAGGGCGATGCGCTGGCCCGTGGTGGTGCACTGCGTGTTGCACTGCTTGGTGCCGCCGACGCAGGCGCAGCTGGCGGCGCCGTTGCACGAGGCGGGGTAGAGGGCATCGATGTTGGGGACGACGGTGCAGGCCGAGTCGTGGGCGAAGTAGCCCTGCTGCGCGAGCTCGTCGGAGTGGAAGCGCGCGGAGCGGTTGCGCGCGCTCGGGGGCAAGGGCTCGCGGCGCGGCCCAGCGCTCCTCAGGCGGTCCAGACCCAGCTGCGGTCGAGGAGCTCGCCGAGCCGCTCGAGCCAGGCGTCGGCGCCCTCGTCGGGGACCATCTCGAAGCGGTGCGCCATGAGATAGAAGCGCAGCTCGAAGGGGTCGGGCTCGGACGCGAGCAGCTCGGTCACCTCGGCGCGCACGGCGGCGCACGCGGCCTGACCCTCGGCCGCGAGGAAGGCGCGAACGGCCGCGTCGTCGCCCTGGCCGAGTGGACGAAAATAGGTGTCGAGCAGGGCGGTCAATGCGGGGTACTGGGCTTCGAGCGTCACGGGGGCAGGCTACACGCCACGGGGAGGGCGGCGATACCCCCTTGGGGATCTGACCATTAGCCACATCTCAGCTGGCCCCGTCGAGAGAACCTAATCAATGCGCCTCGTACAGGCGATGGTTCTCCGACGGGCAGCCGACTTGTGATGAATGGTCAGGGGGATGGAGGGTCAGCGGGGCTGGAGGAGGGCTTCGATCTTGGCGAGCAGGCGCGGGAGCTCCACGGGCTTGCTGTCGTAATCGTCGCAGCCCGCGGCCAGGGCCTTCTCGCGATCGCCGGCCATGGCGTGGGCGGTGAGGGCGATGATGGGGATGCGGGTGAGGTTGGGGTCGGCCTTGATCTCGCGCGTCGCGGTCCAGCCGTCTTTGTTCGGGAGGCTGATGTCCATGAGGATGAGATCGGGGGTCTCGCTGCGGGCCATGGCCACGCCCTCGTCGCCGTCGACCGCCAGGGCGACTTCGTAGCCGCGCTTGAGGAGGCGCCGGGAGAGCATGTCGCGGTTGATCTCGTTGTCCTCTACCAGAAGTATCTTCGCCATGACTGCCCCCGATCGTTGCAGAGAGGGACGCTGACAAGCAAGACCATCTGTGCGAACATTCTGCGCGGATGGTGCCCCGCGTCGCCTTTCCAATCCGACGCAAGCTGGGATTGCTGATCGCTGGGTTGGTGGGGGTGAGTCTGCTGGCGAGTGGTGCGCTGCAGTATCACCGCAATTTGCGGCGGATCGAGCGGGCCACGGCGGAGCGGGTGCTGGCGCTGGTCGCCACGGCGGCGACGACGATCGACGGGGACCTGCACCGCCGCGCGCGGACCGGCGGGAGCGCGGAGCGGGCGGCGCTGGTCGCTGCGCTGCGTCGCATCCGCGACACGAGCGGTCTGCGCATGGACGGCATTTATACGGTGGCACGCGATGGCGTGGGGCGTCTCGTGGTGGTGGCGAGCGCGCAGGGGGAAGGGGACCCGGTGGTGGGGACGGGGTACTCGATGGGGGCGGTCCCGCGGCGGGTGGTGGAGGAGGTGCTGGGAGGGGGGGTGTCGAGGGCCACGACCCCCTGGAGCGACGGCCGGGGCACGTGGATCTCGGGCGTGGCGCCGATCCGGGCGCAGGACGGGACGGTGCTGGCGGTGCTGGAGGTAGACGAAGAGCTCGAGGGGATGGCGCAGGAGCGTCGGGCCGTGGCCTGGGAGATCGGTGAGGTGTCGCTCGGCGTGGGACTCCTCGCGATGGCGGTCGGGATGGTGTTCGCCCGCAGCCTGGTCGCGCCGATGAGACAGATGGTGCGTCGCATGCAGGCCCTGGCGGCCGGGGAGCCTCCGGGGCCGGCGCTCGCGGTGACGACGCGCGACGAGCTCGGTCTCCTCGTGGAAGGGTTCAACCGATTCGTCGAGGCGCTCGCGGAGGCCGACCGGCTGCGGAGCGCGCAGCGGCTCCTCATCGACGACAAGACGCGGCTCGAGCAGGCGGTGGCGCTGCGCACGAACGAGCTCCAGGAGGCGCTCGGTGCGGCGCAGGCGGCGGGGCGCGAGGCCGAGGAGGCGAGCCGCGCCAAGAGCGCCTTCCTGGCCAACATGAGCCACGAGCTGCGCACGCCGCTCAACGCGATCATCGGCTACTCCGAGATGTTGCTCGAGGACGCGGGGGACGGGGAGTCGGGCCCGATGAGCGCGGACCTGCGCAAGATCGCCGGCGCGGGGCGGCACCTCCTGTCGCTCATCGACGACATCCTCGATCTGTCGAAGATCGAGGCGGGGAAGATGACGCTCTTCCTCGAGACCTTCAACGTGAACACCTTGCTCGACGCGGTCGGCGCGGAGATGAAGAAGGTCGCGGCGAGCCGGGGCAACGAGCTCAAGGTGCGGCGCCCGCCGGACCTCGGGACCATGCGCGCCGACATGGTCAAGGTGCGCCAGTGCCTGCTCAACCTCATCGGCAACGCGTGCAAGTTCACGGAGAACGGCCGGATCCTGGTCGAAGCCGTGCGCGAGCAAGAGGGCGCCGTCGACTGGGTGGTCTTCCGGGTGAGCGACTCGGGCATCGGCATGAGCGGGGAGCAGCTGGCGCAGCTGTTCCAGACCTTCAGCCAGGTCGACACCTCGACGCAGCGCAAATACGGCGGCACGGGGCTCGGTCTCGCGCTCACGCAGCGCTTCGCGCGCATGATGGGCGGAGAGGTGGCGGTGGAGAGTGCGCCCGACCAGGGCTCGACCTTCACGCTGCGGCTGCCGGTCGAGGTGCTCGACGAGGCGGTGGTAGGGGCAGGGCCGGGGGTGGCCCAGGCCGGGGATCAGATGACCGTGCTGGTCATCGATGACGACCGCGAGTCCCGAGAGCTGCTCGATCGGTCGCTCGCTAGGGAGGGGTTCCGGGTGATCGCGGCGGCGAGCGGCGGGGAAGGGGTGCGGCGGGCGCACGAGATCCGGCCCGACGCCATCACGCTCGACGTGATGATGCCGGGGATGAACGGCTGGAACGTGCTGTCGCTGCTCAAGCAGGACCCGGCCACGGCCGACATCCCGGTGATCATGCTGTCGGTTGTGGACAACAAGAACCTCGGCTACGCGCTCGGGGCGAGCGATTGTTTGAGCAAGCCCATCGACCGGGAGCACCTGGCGGCGGTGTTGCGCAAGCATCGGAGCGGGGGCGTGCGTCCGCCATCGGTGCTGGTGGTGGACGATGACCCGGACACCCGCGCGCTGCTCATGCGCACGCTCGACGCCGCGGGGTGTATGGTGCAGGTGGCCGAGAGCGGCCGGGTGGCGCTGCAGCGGCTCGCGGAGAGCCAGCCCGGGCTGATCCTGCTCGATCTCCTGATGCCGGATGGCGACGGCTTCGAGTTCCTGGCCGAGCTCGAGCGCCTGCCGCCCTTGCGCCACGTGCCCATCGTGGTCCTCACGGCCAAGGAGCTGGTCGACGAGGACCGGCAGCGGCTCACGGAGCAGGTGAAGAGCGTGCTGCAGAAGGGCGCCTACAGCCACGAGCAGCTGGTGGGGCAGATCCGGGAGCTGCTCGGGCACGCGCGGAGCGAAGGGCGGGCAGGGTAGGGATAGGCTGCTGGCCGGAGGGGCGCCGGTGGCCGGGCGCTACAGCGACTTCACGTCGGTGAGCGTGCCGTTGAAGCGGTCGAGATCCACGTTGCCGTCGATGCCGCTCACCGTGCCCGTGGACGAGTGCTGCCAGAAGCGCCACTTGGCCCAGGTCGGCGGGATGCTCGGGCAGCTGGCCGTGGTCCAGTGCGCCACCCACAGATAGGTGTTGGGGATGTCGGGGTTGCCGATCGAGCTCCAGAACCCGGGCGAGGTGTAGATGATGGGTTTGCGGCCGGTCTGGTTGCGCACCCGGTCCACCCAGGTGTTGATCTTGCTCTCGATCGTGGCGTTGCTCTCGCCGCCGGTCACCTCCACGTCGAGCACCGGCGGGATGTCGCTCGCCCGGAAGCCCACGGCGTTGAGCTTGCTGATCATGAGATCGGCCTGATCGCGGGCGTTCTGGTTGGGCCGGAAGAACTGGTAGGCGCCCTGCACGAGACCGGCGTTGCCCGAGTTGCCCCAGTAGGCCTCGAACTTGGGATCCTCGAAGCCCACGCCGTCGCTGGCGCGGATGATCACGAAGCGGCGCCCATCGTCGTAGACCTGGCCCCACTGGATCGAGCCCTGGTAGTACGAGACGTCGATGCCGCGGATGGTGGTGCCGTCGTCGCACACGGTGACGCCGTACTGGTTCTGGGCCACGTCGAGCGTGTCCTGGCCGCCGCAGGCGGCCAGGGCGCCCGTGATGCACAGCGCGAGGTAGCGATTCTTGAACATGGGAGACTCCTTTGTCCGGGAGGAAATGGGTGAGCCTCTCTAGCAGCCGCCATGCCAGCGACCGACCGAGCGGGCGCATGGTGGACTCTCGCCTCGCCGCCCTGGTCGTCATCGGCTGCCCGGCATGGCCTGGGAGGGGGGACCCCGGTCGATGAGGACTCTCCCCCTCCCGGGGGATGGATCAGGTCTCTGGCGGGGGGGGAGGTGCGCCTGGGCGCGACGATCGGCGATAGCTGACGAAGGACACGGTCAGCATCGCGAGGATGAACAGCACCACGGCGCCGAACAGGAGCCGCTGTTGGCGCGCGTGGGCGGCGCCGGCGGCCGTGCCGGGCAAGGCGCCGACGCGCACGGGCTCGAAGCGCACGAGATCGATCTCGCCGTCTCGCGTCACCTTGGCGATGGCCTCGTAATCGCCGTCCACCGGGAAGGTGACGGTGGCGGTGTAGTCGCCGGGCCCGGCGGCCGGCGGGAGCGGGGAGCGGAGCTCGGCGTGCGCGTTGACCAGGCGCAGCTCCACGGCGGCGCCGAGGACGGGGGCGCCGCTCCGGAGGTCATGGACGCTCACGGTGAACGCGGTCGGCTCGCCGGCGGGGACGGGTTCGTACTTGAGGAGGAGCCGATAGAGCTCGCCGGTGGCGGTGGTCGACAGGAGCCGCGTGGGCGCGGCCGGCGGGGCAGGGGACGCGGCGCCTGGCTCTTTGTTTCCCGAGGCGCGAGGAGGTGCGGCCCATGCCAGGAGCGCGAGGAGCACGGCGCAGACCCGGCAGCGCCAGGGGGAGATCCGGATCATCGACTCTGTGTGTCTCATTCCTCCCCTGGAGATGCAATGCCAGGGGTGCGACGCGGCCTCACTTGGGCGGGGCGCGGCGCAGGCGGTCGACCGCGGCGGCCACCTTGGCGGGCTCGAACACCGGCAGCGAGCAGGCGTTCTTCTCGCACGCGAACGCGGCGGCCTTGCCGAGATCCGGATAGGGCACGTCGGCGTGCGGCAGCGGGCCCTCGCGCCGGTCCCACCACTCGGTGCGCTTGTAGATGGCGGGATAGCGCAGCGCCGCGCCAAAGAGCTCCATGGCCTTGGGGTCGTCCTTCTGCCCCACCACGGTGATGTGCACGGGCGGCTGACCGAGCTCGCGGTCCGCGAGCAGGATGCCGGGGAGGAGCGGGCGGCTGTCGGTGATGCCGGGCGAGGCGAGGTAGTGCATGGCGTGCTCGGCGAGCTGCCGGTACTCGTCCTTGCCGGTGTAGTGGTGCAGGCGGTTGGCGAAGCGGGCGAGGTCGACGTTCTCGTCGAGCTGGCGCACCGGGCGGGCGAGCGCGCCACGGGCCTCGGGGACGGGCGGCGCGGTGTCGAAGCCGGCTTCCTTGTCGCGGAAGTGGGCGGCGATGAAGCGCGTGGCGGCTTCGGCGTGGGCGAGCTGGGCGCGGTCGCCGGTCGCGGCGTACAGGCCGAGGTAGGCCTGGGCCATGGCCAGGGTGTCGCCGAGGAACAGCCGATCGCCTTCCCCATGACGGAAGCCACCGCCTTCCGACGGGGCGGCGCGGTGGGCCTCGATCCAGGTGGTGGCGCCGCGGGCCGCGTCGAGCAGGGCGCGGTCGCCGGTGGCGGCGTAGAGCTCGACCAGGGCGGCGATGGCCCAGCCGTTCTCGCGCGGATAGATGTTGCGGTCGATGCGCGGCATGCCGAGCTTGCGCCGGCCCGCGTCGTCCAGGGCGTAGTAGCGATGCCCGTCGACCTTGGGGCCGAGGTCGGCGTCCTGGCTGGTATAGAAGGCGCCTTCGGGGCTGCGCAGGAACTCGGTGAGATAGCGCGCGATGCGGCGCGCCGCGTCGCCATAACGGGCCTCGCCAAACTGCATGGAGGCGAGCGCGTAGCTGCGCAGCGTCTGCGTCTGGCTGGCCATGATCTTCTCGAAGTGGGGCGACTTCCAGTCGGTGCTGTCGGAGTACTGGGAGACGCCGCCCCACACGGGGTCGATGAGGCCGAGCGCGGCGTCGAGCGTCTGCCGGGCCATGTGCTCGTGGCGCGTGTCGCCGGCGCGCGCCTGCACGAGCGACCACTCGATCTGGTCGAGCGAGATGAACTTGTGGAGGCTCCCCCAGCCGCCGTACTTGCCATCGTAGGCCTCGACGAAGCGCTGGGCGAGCTGCTGGCGCTGCTCGGGGGTGAGCGCGCCCGCGGCGGCGGGGGGCGTCTCCTCCTGGGCGGTGACCGAGGGGCCGGGCGAGGGGTCGTCGGCGAAGGCCTGGAGCATGGCGCTCATGCCCGGGGGCGGGATGTAGCCGCGCCGGCGCGCGAGCTCGCGGCCATCCGGGGCGAAGACGATGGTGGCGGGCCAGCCGTAGTCTTCGTAGCGGTTGGACAGCTCGGGGTGGCTGTCCTGGTCGACCTTCACGGCGATGTAGCGCTGGCCGACGATGCGCACCACGTCGGGATCGCGATAGGTGGTCTCGTCCATGACGTGGCACCAGTGGCACCAGACGGCCTCGAGGTCGAGGAGGACGAGGCGGTTCTCGCGCTGGGCGCGGGCGAAGAGGTTGTTCGACCAGGTCTGCCACTGGATGGGGCCGCGGGGCGGCGCCGGGGCGGCCGGGGCGCGGCCGGGCCAGGCGATGAGGGCGAGGAGCAGGAGGCCGAGCAGGCGGCCGGTGCGGTGCATGAAGCCGGCGGGGTGGGCAGGGGGCGATACAGCGGACGAGGGCACGTACATGGAGTCTCCTCGGGTGCGCGGTGGTGGGGAGGTCACTGGGAATACGGCGGGGAGGCGGCTTTGGATCGTCGATGGGGCGATGTGCCCCTTGGCCGCGCCGGGCGGCGGCGGTACAAGCAGCTGCCCCATGCCAATGTCTGAGACCTCCTCGTCGTCCCGGCCCGTCATCATCGCCTACATCACCGGTCACGGCTATGGCCACTTCACCCGCGCCGCGGCGGTGCTCGAGCGGGTGGCCGAGCGGGCCACGGTGCACCTGCGGACCAATGGCCGCGCGCTCGCGCTCTCGGGCCGCGCGCGCTGGGCCGCGAGCGTGACCGAGGTGGACGTGGGGCCGGGGGTGGCGCAGCGCGGGCCGCTGGCAGTGGACCTGGAGCGCACGCGGGTGGAGCTCGAGGCCCATCTGGCGGCGTGGCCCGAGCTGGTCCAGGTCGAGGCGGCGGCGTTGCGCGCCGCGGGGGCGCAGCTGGTGGTGGCGGACGTGCCGCCGGTGGCGCTGGCCGCGGCGGCGCAGGCGGGGGTGCCGTCGATCGCCATCTCGAACTTCACATGGAGCTGGATCTACGAGGGGTATGCGGATCGGGAGCCGTGGTTTAGCTGGGCCGCGGGGGCGCTGCGTCGGGCCGAGGCGCAGGCCACGGCGTGTCTCGCGCTCGAGATGGGCGGGGGGCTGGAGGTGTTCGGCGTGCGGGTGCCGATGCCACCGGTGGGGCGGCGGCCGACGCGGCCGCGGGCGGAGCTGCGGGCGCGGCTGGGATTCTCCGATGAGCGGGACGCGCGTCCGGTCGTGCTCGTGTCGTTCGGCGGCTTTGGAGGGGAGCTCGATATCGAGGAGGCGGCGGCCCGGAATCGGGATCTGCGGCTGCTCGTGGTGTCGGCGCCGGTGGCCAGGCCCCGGCCGGAGCTGCGGTCGATCGAGCCTGATGAGGAGCTGCCGCACCAGGATCTCATCGCGGCGGCGGATTGCGTCATCGGCAAGCTGGGGTATGGGACGGTCGTCGAGTGTCTGCTGAGTCAGACGCCGCTGGCGTACGTGCCGCGGGGCGATTTTCGGGAGGAGGCGGAGCTGGCGCGGGCGGTGGAGCGGTATCTGCCGCAGGCGGTGCTGTCCGTGGAGGATTTCCGGGCGGGGCGGTGGGGGGAGGCGGTGGCGCGGGCACGAAGTGTGCGACCGCCGGAGCTGCCCCCGGCGGGGGATGGCATCGCGGAGGCTGCGCGGGCGATCTTGGAGCGCCTCTAGGAGTCCCCGGTGGGGGACGTCGGGGGGAGGGCCCCCCACCCCC
>DATAGU010000324.1:0-12535 GCA_036263495.1 Polyangia bacterium
CATGTCGTAGCCGATGTCGAGGACGACCCGCGGGTTGGCCCGCAGCCACTCGGGCAGCGCCACACCCTTGGCGCGCCCGTCGAGATGTATCTGGACGACCGACTCGGTGAGGAGCGCGAGCATCAGTTCCTTCTTGGGCGGAAACTCCACGGGTCTTCCTTTCAAAGCGTTCGTAGACCGGCGGCTCAGCCCTGGCCGATGGCCTGGAGCTGCGCCTTGTCCTCGAAGAAGGCGATGAGTTCCTCTTCGCGGGCGCGTGCGTCGCGCCGGCCCATCTCGATGAGCTCGGCGCAATATTGTCCATCGAAGAGCAAGTAGGAGATGAGATCGGCTTCGTTGCGCTGCTCGGCCTCGCTGACGTAGCGCAGGGCGCGGCCGAGCAGGCCGGGGAGCGCGCGCAGCCGGGGCGAGCGCGCGTAGGCGGCGGCGATGCGGCCGATGTCGCCCGAGGGGCGGATGAGGAACGGGCGCACGACGCGCATGGGCCGGCCGCGCACGCGGTGCATCTCGGCGAGGAAGCGCTCGCCGAAGGCGCTCAGGCCGGCCTCGGCGAGGGCGTTGAGGCGCCGCAGGCGATCGATGTCGTCCTCGGTGTGGTCGAGGAGCAGCGCGTTGAGGGCCTTGCCGAGGAGGAACCAGGCGCTCGGGTAGACGTCGGTCGCGTCACTCTCGGCGGCGGCGGTCTCGCCGGGGGTGCGCAGGTGGCGGAGCGAGATGACGAGCACGCGATCGGCGCCGAGGCGCACGGCCGGCGACAGGGGCGTGTTCTGGCGCAGGCCGCCGTCGCAGTAGAAGACACCGTCGATCTTGACCGCGGGGAAGAGGACCGGGATGGCGGCCGAGGCGAGGACGTGGAAGGGGCCGATGTTGGCGCCGCGCGCCCGCACGAGCGGGTTGTGGCTCCAGGGGGGGAGGCCGCCGCTCGCCCGGTCCACGAACACGGTGGTGTTGCCCGTGGGGACGTGGGTGGCGGAGACGGACAGGGCCTCGAAGTACCCGGCCTGCATGTTGGCGGGGATGCGGCGCCAGGGCACGGTGCGGAGGACCATGCGCTCGAGCCCGCTCGTGTTGAGGAGGCCCCCGCGGTGCAGTTCGCCCGGCCGCGCGGGTGGGGGTCGGCCGCCGAGCATGAGGCGGGCGGCGTGCATGAGGTCGCCCATGTCGAGGCGGTACATCTGCTCGAGGGCGAGGTTGCGCCAGCGCTCGGCCAGCCGGTAGCCCTGGTGCAGCGGCTCCTCGGCGGTGGCGGCCATGAACGCGGCGTTGATGGCGCCGACCGAGGTGCCGCAGAGGATGTCGAAGTGCGGCATCCAGCCGAGTTGCCGCGGCAGCTCCTCGCGCAGGTAGGAGATGACGCCGACCTCGTAGGCGCCGCGCGCACCACCTCCGGAGAGAACCAGCGCGGTCTTGCCTTGGGCGCGCGGCGACGAGCGGGACATCACCCGAGCATACCCCGCGCTGACCCGCACGTCGAGGCACACGAGCGGACGCGCCTCCCTCCGCACCTCGCCCTCCGTGAGCGCAAACGGGACCGTGTCCGTGAGCCTGACCGTGAACGCAATGTGAGCGTGAGCCTTACCGTGAGCGTGCGCGGAATCCCATCCCGCAGGGCCCCCGCAGACGCCCTCACCCCGCCCCCGTGACCAGCACCGCCGCCCCGGTCAGCCGGCCCTCGCGGAGGTCGCTGAGCGCCTCGTTGGCGCGCGCGAGCGGAAAGGCCGTCACCTCGACGTGCATCGGCACCTTGGGCGCCAGGGCGAGGAACTCCTCGCCGTCCTGGCGGGTGAGGTTGGCGACCGAGCGCACCACCCGCTCCCCCCACAGGATCTCGTACGGAAACGAAGGGATGTCGCTCATGTGGATGCCGCCGCAGACGACGGTCCCGCCCTTGGCCACCGCGCGCAGGGCCGCGGGCACGAGCGTGCCGACCGGGGCGAACAGGATGGCGGCGTCGAGCGGCTCGGGCGGCGGGCGGTCCGAGTCGCCGACCCAGTCCGCGCCGAGCGAGCGGGCGAAGGTCTGGGCCGCGGTGTCGCCGGCGCGGGTGAAGGCGTAGATCCGGCGCCCCTGGGCGCGGGCCACCTGGATGACGATGTGCGCGGCGGCGCCGAAGCCGTAGAGGCCGAGGCGCTCGGCGTCGCCCGCCATGCGCAGGCAGCGGTAGCCGATGAGGCCGGCGCACAGGAGCGGGGCGGCCGCGAGGTCGGGGTAGCCGGCGGGCAGGCGGAAACAGAAGCGCTCGTCGGCCACGCAGTGCTCGGCGTAGCCGCCGTCGATCTGGTAGCCGGTGAAGCGGGCCTGGTCGCAGAGGTTCTCGCGGCCCGACAGGCAATAGCGACAGCGGCCGCAGGTGGCGCCGAGCCAGGGCACGCCGACCCGGTCGCCGGCGGTGAAGGGGCTGCCGGGCGCGGCCTCGACGACGGTGCCGACGATCTGGTGGCCGGGGATGAGCGGGAGCTTGGGGGCGGGGAGCTCGCCATCGACGACGTGGAGATCGGTGCGGCACACGGCGCAGGCGTGGACGCGCAGGAGCAACTGGCCCGGGCCGGGGCGGGGGATGGGGAGATCCTTTTCGCGGAGCGGCTGACGGGGAGCCTCGAGCACCATCGCGTGCATGGGATCCCAGGCTAGCACGGCGCGATGACGCATTTTGTCATCTATTCGGATGCTTATACGTCAAACGTTCGCTACTCGATCCTGTTAGGATGGGCCCTCTTGGGAGGGTCTTATGAACCGACTCCTTATCCTTATCCTTTTGGCGACGGCGGGCACCGGCGCCGGGTGCCTCAACCATGGGGGCGGCGAAGACCTCGGCACGGTCGAGGATCTGCCGGCCTTGCTCGATCTGGCGACGCCTGACATGGCGACGCCTGACCAGGCGGCGCCGCTCGACCTGACGGGGGTCGATCTGACGGATACGTCGGACCTGACGGCGCCGCCCGATCTGACGACGCCGCCCGATCTGACGACGCCGCCCGACCTGACGACGCCGCCCGACCTGACGGCGCCGCCCGACCTGACGGCACCGCTCGACCTGGCGACGCCCTCCGATCTGACGACGCAGCCCGACCTCGTCCCGGCGTGCGTCATCAACGGCACGGTCTACGCGCCGGGCGACGTCAACCCCACCAACCCCTGCCAGAGCTGCCAGCCCACCCAGTCCACCACCAACTGGACCAACGCCCCGAACGGCACGTCCTGCGGGTCGGGCCTCGTCTGTGCGAGCGGCGGCGCCTGCGTGAACAGGTGCTACATCGGCAACCTGTTCTACGCGCCGGGGGCCAAGAACCCCCAGAACGAATGCCAGACCTGCCAGCCCAGCACCTCGACCTCCACCTGGACCGATTCCGCCGACAACACATACTGCACCGGCGGCGTCTGCAGGAGCGCCACCTGCACCCCGGGCTGCTACATCAACGGCACGTTCTACACGCCGGGCACGAACAACCCGAGCGCCACCTGCCAGAACTGCCAGCCGAGCGAATCCAACAGCGTCTGGACCGTCGGCACCATGTGCGGCCTCCAGTGCGTGTACACGCAGAGCAACGCGAGCAACTGCGGCGCCTGCGGCCGCTCCTGCGGCACCTGCGGCGGCACCACCTGCCAGCACAGCGAGTGCGTGCCCACGACGCTCGTCTCCGGGGTGAACCCGCGCTCCATCACCCTCAGCTCGACGCACGTCTACTGGGGCGAGAACTACCTCGCCTCCCCCGGCAGGGTGTCGCGGATCCCGCTCGCGGGCGGTACCGGCAACGTGATCGCCACGAACGTCAGCCCCTGGAGCATCGCCATCGACGCCACCAACGCCTACTGGACCAACAACACCTCGACCGCGACGGTGATGAGCGCGCCGCTCACCGGCGGCACGGCGACCACGCTCGCCTCCGGGCAGACCTTCCCCCGCGACATCGCCGTCGACAGCACCAACGTCTACTTCATCAACTCGGGTCCCAACGGCGACCCCTCCACGAGCCACCTCGTCAGGGTCCCGATCGGTGGCGGTACCCTCACGACGCTCGCCGCGGTGAACTTCCCCGACGACATCGTCGTCAGCGGCGGCTACGTCTACTACATCGAGGGCGGCACGAACGGCAACTTCGGGACGGTGCAGAGGATCCCGGTGAGCGGCGGCACGCCGACCCCGATCATCTCGGGGCTCAACCAGGCCAATGGCCTCGTCGTCGACGCCACCAACGTCTACGTGATCAGCGCCGGTTACGGTTCGACGCCCGGCTCGATCCTCAGGGCGCCGCTGAGCGGCGGCACGCCCACGACGATCCTCTCCGGCCAGCAGGCCAACACCCTTCGCGGCCTCGCCATCGACGGCACCTACGCCTACTTCACGTACGCGTTCACCGCGCCGGGCGGTTCGATAGCGAGGGTCCCGCTCACGGGCGGCACTCCCACCACCATCGTCTCCGGGATCGCTGGACCCGAGTCCATCGCCGTCAATGGAACCTGCCTGTACTACGCCAGTGGCAGTCCGGGCGCGATCCTGCGGGTGACCAAGTAGTTCTACTGCGTCAGAGGGTGCGTCACGCGAGGGTCTGTGGGGTCCCCCCGCTGGCTCAAACAGGTCCTCGGACCGGCCTCTTCTATCGGAAGAGACTGTCGGAAGAACTGTCGGAAGGCCGGTCCTGCGGAACTCGCCTGCGGGGGGACCCCACAGACCCTCGCTTTGTCGGCCCAGGGCGATCTGGCGCAGGAGACGTAGCAGGGCCTGGAGAACGCACGGGGACGCCTCGGGCGCGGACGCCTGGGGTCGGGGGGGTGATATTGGGGAGGAGGGAGGGGATCAGTGGCCGCGCAGGGCCTGGGCGAGCGCGCGGCGGGTCTGCGGGCCGAAGTAGCCGGTCGTGGGCACGTGGTGCTCGGCCTGGAAGCGCTTGACCGCGGCCTCGGTCTTGGGGCCGAAGATCCCGGGCCCGGTGTTGATGTCGGCCTGGGTGAGGTAGCCGAGCTGGACCAACGCCTCCTGGAGCTTCTGCACCTCGGAGCCGCGATCGCCTTGCTGCAGGTCGGCCGAGGGCACCCCGGCGGTGACCTGCGGCTCGGGCTGGTTCTGGTTCGGGGTCTGATTCTGGGTCTGGCCACCGCCGCCACCGCCGCCACGGAAGGGATCGTGCGACTCGACATAGTCGAACTTGCTCTGGATCTCCTGCGTGTAGTCGTGGCTGTGGCGCTGGCCGTCCGGGCCGGTGTAGGTGCTGATCATCGGCGCGTTGGGGCCGCCGTTGCGCAGGGCCCGCGCCGCCGCACCCTCGCCGGCGTTGTAGGCGAAGAGCGTGGCCCGCCAGCGATGCGGCTCGTCCATCTGCTCCCAGATGGACGGCACCTGGCGGCGGATGGCGCGCGCCTTGTTGAGCATGGTGAGCGCCCCGGCGGTGATGTTGGAGCGCGCGTCGCGCCAGCGACTGTGCGCGATGTTGTACTCGACCGACTTGGTGTTGTCCCAGCCGATGGCGCGCGCCACGTTGGCGTCGAGCTTGCCCTGGTAGGGCGTGATCTGCATGATGCCGAGGCCGTTGTCGAAGCTGCGCGCGTTGAGCGGGTCGCGCGCGTCGGCCTCCTGCAGCGCGGTGGCGAGCAGGACCTCCGGCCGGAAGTGGAGCCCGAGCTCGGAGAACTGCGGCACGAGATCGCTGGCCACGGCCTGCATGTCCGCAAAGAACGGTTCGAGCAGGTTCTCCTTGCGGCCGAGCGCGTCGTTGCCGCCGACGTGGTGGCGGAGCGCCTGCTTCCGCTGCTCGTCCTCCTGTTCGGGCGACGCCTGCCGCGGCTCATGGTCTTCCGCTTGCTGGCGATGTTGTTCAAGCGCACGCTCGGCCATGGGGATCCTCCACTCTCTCTATATTCATTCTCGCACGTTCCCGCTCAAAGTTGCGGCACGCCATCGATTTCCCCCTCCCCGGGCCCCCGCCGAACCCGTCCGGGAGCGGCCCCGGTTTGTTGCAAACATACGATCTGGCTATTAGTTTCTCCGCCTGTCCGCGAGAAGGAGCGTGGGAATCCGCATCAATCAGATACTGCCGGGGGTGCCACCGGCCCCATGGCTCCAGGGCGGCGGGGAGATGGGGGCCCTCATGCGCTCCATCGCGTGGGAGCGGACGCCGCTCGGTCCGACCACGTCATGGTCCCAGAGCCTGCGCACCGCCCTCGGCATCCTCCTCGCGGCGCCCTCCCCGATGTATATCGCCTGGGGGCCCGAGCTCACCCAGTTCTACAACGACGGGTACCGGCCCCTCCTCGGTTCCACCAAGCACCCCGCGGCCCTGGGCCGGAGCGCCCGGGAGACGTTCGCCGCGATCTGGGACCTCATCGGCCCGACGCTCGAAGGGGCCCTGCAGGGCCAGGCCGTCGGCCTCGACGATCTCGTCCTGCCCCTCGACCGCCACGGGTTCGTCGAGGAGTGTCACTTCTCCTACTCCGCGAGCCCCATCCGCGACGAGGCCGGGGACGTGGGCGGGGTGCTGGTCACGGCGGCCGAGACCACCGCCCGCGTGCTCGCGGAGCGGCGGCTCCAGACGCTGCAGGATCTGGCCGCGGCCGTGGCCACGGCCGGCGAGGTCGAGGCGGTCTGGCAGGGCGCCGCGGCGGTCCTGGCGGCGAACCCCGCCGATGTCCCGGTGGCCCTCCTCTATTCTTGCGACGGCCAGGACCAAGGCCAAGGCCCAAGGGAGTCCGCGCGCCTCTGCGGCAGCGTCCCCACGGCCGGAGCGGGCGCGGCGCCGGTCGTGATCGGGCTCGACGAGCGCGGCGCGGGCTGGCCGCTCGGCCAGGTGGTGGACGCCGGGCCCGTGGTCGTCGACGTCGCGGTGCGCCTCGGCGGCGTTACCGGCGAGTGTTGGCCGGCGGCCGTGCGCCAGGCGCTCGTCTCGCCCATCGCTCGGCCGGGCCGCGAGGCCTCGTACGGCTTCCTGGTGGCGGGCGTGAGCCCCCGCCTCATCCTCGACGACGCCTACCGGGGATTCTTCGGCCGGGTCGCCGAGCACATCGCCGCCGCCCTGTCGAACGCCCACGCGCTCGTCCTGGCGCGCCGTCAGGCCGAGCAGGCGGAGCAGGCGCTGCACGAGGAGAACCGCGTCAACGAGGCGCTCCACCGCATCGGCCGGCTGCTCACCACCGAGCTCGAGCTCGACCGGCTGGTGCAGATGATCACGGACGCGGCCACCGTACTGTGCCGGGCCGAGTTCGGCGCCTTCTTCTACAACGTGACCAATGACCGGGGGGAGAGCTACCTCCTCTACACCTTGTCCGGGGTGCCGCGCGAGTGCTTCTCCAAGTTCCCCGCTCCCCGGAACACCACCCTCTTCGGCCCCACGTTTCGCGGCGAGGGCGTCCTGCGGATCGAGGACGTGACCCGGGACCCCCGCTATGGCCACAACCCGCCCTATTACGGCATGCCCAAGGGACACCTGCCGGTGCGCAGCTACCTCGCCGTCCCGGTCGTGTCACGCTCGGGGGAGGTGCTGGGGGGCCTGTTCTTCGGCCACTCGCACGCCGGGGTCTTCACCGAGCGCGACGAGCGGGCGCTGATCGCGGTGGCGGCCCAGGGAGCGGCCGCGATCGACAACGCGCGCCTGTTCCAGCAGGCGCGCACGGCGCAGGCGGAGTCGCTGCGCCTGTTCGAGGAGGCACGCCGGTCGCGCGCCGAGGCGGAGAGCGCGAGCCGGGCCAAGGACGAGTTCCTGGCCATCCTCGGCCACGAGCTGCGCAACCCCCTGGCCCCCATCATGACGGCCCTCCACCTCATGCGGTTGCGCGGCGGCGACGTGAATGAGAAGGAGCGCACCGTCATCGAGCGGCAAGTGACGCACCTCACCCGGCTGGTCGACGACCTCCTCGACGTCTCGCGCATCACCCGCGGCAAGGTGGAGCTCAAGATGCAGCGGATCGAGCTCGGCGACGTGGTGGCCAAGAGCATCGAGCTGGCGAGCCCGCTGCTCGAGCAGCGCCAGCACCTGCTCACCGTCGCCGTGCCGCGCCCGGGCCTGGTGGTGAGCGGCGATCCCGTGCGCCTCGGGCAGGTGGTCTCGAACCTGCTCACCAACGCCGCCAAGTACACCGAGCTCGGCGGCCAGATCACGATCACGGGCGCCCGCGAGGGGGGCGAGGTCGTGCTCCGCGTGCGCGACACCGGCATCGGCATCTCGCCCGAGATGCTGCCCCGGGTGTTCGACCTCTTCATCCAGGAGCCGCAGGCGCTGGATCGCTCGCAGGGTGGCCTCGGCCTCGGCCTCACGATCGTGCGCAGCCTCGTGACCCTCCACGGCGGCACGGTGAACGCCCGCAGCGAGGGCGAGGGGCACGGCACGGAGTTCACCATCCGCCTCCCGGCCGCGCCCGAGCGCGAGGCGTCCGGGATCGTCGTCGCGGCGCGCCCCCTCGTGACGCCCCGCAGCGCCGAGAGCCGCCGCATCCTGGTGGTCGACGACAACGAAGACGCCGTCGAGCTGCTCGCCGAGTCGCTCGAGCTCGTGGGCCACGTGGTGCGCGTGGCCTACGACGGGCCGTCGGCGTTGCGCGTGGCCGCGACGTTCCTGCCCGAGGTGGCGCTGCTCGACATCGGCCTCCCGGTGATGGACGGCTACGAGCTGGCCCGCCGGTTCCGCGAGCACGCCGGCCTCGAGCACGCGCGGCTCATCGCCGTGACCGGGTATGGCCAGGACGCCGACCGGCAGCGCTCGCAGGAGGCGGGGTTCGACGCGCACCTCGTCAAGCCCGTGCAGATCGCCGATCTCATGTCGGCCATCCGGGAGCTCACGCGGGGGATGAGCCGCGGGGCGTGACGGGGAGGACGCGGCGCCCACACTCATCGGAGGGGCGCCTCGCGATCAGGGGGCCGGGGGCTGCTCTCGCGGCAGCTCGAACCAGAAGACCGCCCCGCCCTGCTCGCCGTTGTGGGCGCCGATGCGGCCCCCGTGCAGCTCCACGAGCTGTTTGCACCAGGCCAGGCCGAGCCCGGTGCTGGTCTCGCCGCCCGTCGGGTGATTGCCGAGGCGGGCGTGGCGGATGAAGAGGCGCCCGAGATCGGCCCCGCTCAGGCCGGGACCGTTGTCGCGCACCTCCAGCGCCACGTGCTCGCCGGTCGCCCGCGTCGCCAGCTCGATGCGCCCACCGGACGAGCCGAACTTGATGGCGTTGCCCACGAGGTTGTCCACCACCTGGGCCAGGCGCGCCGGGTCGGCGGGCACGAGCGGGGGCGCCTCGCCCGTGGCGAGCGCGAGCTCGATCCCCTTGCTCTGACTGTAGATGCGGTTGTCCTCCACGGCCTGCTCGGCGATCTGCCGGAGATCGGTGGGCACGCGCGCGAGCACGAGGTGCCCGTCCTGGGCGGCGCGCATGTCGAGGAAGTCGGTGATCAGCCGGTTCATCTGGCGGGAGCGGCGGGCGATGGTCTCGATGCCCCAGCGGCCCTCGGCCGTCATCGGCGCGCCGACCGGGAACTCGAAGGCGAGGAGATCGGCGAGGGCGAGGATGGCGGTGAGCGGGTTCTTGAGGTCATGGCTGGCGATGGACAGAAACTCGTCCTTGAGGCGCCCGAGATCGCGCAGCTGGAGCTGGGTGCGGATGCGGGCCAGGAGCACGTGCAGATCGAGGGGCTTGGTGACGTAGTCGTTGGCGCCACGGTCGAGGGCGTTGGCGGTGGCCTGGCTGGCCGACTGGCCGGTGACCATGATGACCGGCAGATCGACCGCCGAGTGCTGGCGGCGCACCTCGTCGAGCACGTGGAGGCCGCTCACCCCGGGCATGGCGATGTCCAGCAGGATCAGATCCACCCGCTGGGTCTTCAGGCTCCGGAGCGCGGCGTCGCCGTCGCCCACCGCCTGGCACTGATATCCTTCGTAGGACAGGAGCTCGAGGAGCCCTTCGCGGCTGGTCTTGGAATCATCGACGATCAGTAGGCAAGCCATCTTCTCTCCTGGGCCCTCTCTGACCCGCCCAGGGTCGCGTAAGGGTCACCGATCACAGGGCCACGTCATCCGCCGCACCCTCGCCCGCAATGTACTGCGGCTCGGCGGCCATCACCACCCGGCTACCCCATGGCCAGCTTGCCCATGTCCTCCCACTCGCGGCGCGCGGCCTCGAAGAGGATCTTCTGGGTGATGCGGCGCTCGGGCGAGGCAGCCGCGAGGTAGGCGGCGCGCATCACCGCGTTCTTGATGTAGCCGCCGCTCATCTCGTACTTGCGCCCGAGCTGCGCGAAGTCGATGCGCTCCTCGCGCGGCGCGCCCTGGGGGAGCATGGTCTGCCACAGCCGCGCGCGCTCCTCCTCGTCGGGCATGGGGAAGTCGATGCGGAAGCGCAGGCGGCGGCGGAAGGCGTCGTCGATGGAGGACTGGTTGTTGGTGGTGAGGAGCACGATGCCCTCGAACGACTCCAGGCGCTGGAGGAGGTAGTTCACCTCGAGGTTGGCGTAGCGGTCGTTGGACGATTTCACGTCGGTGCGCTTGGCGAAGAGCGCGTCCGCCTCGTCGAACAGGAGCACCGCCTGCGCGCTCTTGGCCTCGTCGAAGGCGCGGCCGAGGTTCTTCTCGGTCTCGCCCACCCACTTGGACACGACGCGCGACAGATCCACCCGGAACAGCTCGAGGCCGAGCGCCTTGGCGATGAGCATGGCGACCATGGTCTTGCCCGTGCCGGGCGGCCCGGAGAAGAGCGCGCTCGTGGCGCGGCCGTAGGACACCTTGCGGCCGAGGCCCCACTCGTCCATCACCGTGGCCTGGAAGCGCACCGCCGCGAGGAGCTCGTCGATGCGGCCCTTCACCTCGTCGCACAGGACCATGTCGGCCCAGCCGAGCGGGGTGGTGAGGAGCTCCGCGATGTCGCCGAGGCGGTGGCGCAGGCGGTCGCGCACCGCGCCCACCACGTCGTCGAGGGTGACCAGGCCGTCGCCCTCCCGCGCGTGGGCCTGGCCGAGGGCCTGCTGCGCCGCCTCGCGGATGTCGCCCGGCGAGAGGTGATAGCGGCGCACGATCTCCTGGGTGGCGATCTGGGCCGCCCGCGCCGGCGCGGGCAGCGCCTCGTCCCACAGGCGCGCCTGCAGGGCGGCGCTCGGCAGCTCGAGGCGGTAGGACTGGACGCCCGTGGCGCGGCGCAGGAGCTCGGGCACGTCGGCCGTGGCGGTGAGCGCGATCGACACCGCTCCCTCGTCGAGCACCGTGAACAGGGCGTGCCGCAGCTCGCCGCGCAGCTCGGACAGGCGCTCGGCGCGGCGCAGGAGGAGCACGGCGTCGTGGAGGCGCGCCTCGCGGACGAGGTCGAGCAGGAGCTCGGCGGGCTGGGAGGTGAGGGTCACGGATTCGAGGTCCACCTCCAGCGCGGCCCGCCCGTGGAGGCCGGCCGCGGTCACCACCGCCTCGGTCTTGCCGACCAGGGCCGGCCCGGTCACGAGGAGCGGCAGGCGCCGGCCGTCCTGCTCGCGGAACAAGACCCGCCGCAGCGTGCTCTGAAGGGTCTCGGGGAGGGTGTCGGGCATGGCGTGCGGCGCGGACGGGTGCAGCCGGGCGCTGTGGCCGAACCGCTCGGGCTCGAAGCGCCGCTCGCCCTTCATCCAGACGAGCACGCGATCCGGCACCATCACCGGCCGCTCCAGCGTCGGGCCGTCCGTGCCCCAGCCGCGTACCGCGCCGAGGCGCACGAGCCGCCAGCGCACGAGCGGCGCCGCCGGGCCGAGCTCGGCGGCGAGCGTGTCCGCGTCGAACCGGGAGGGGCCGACGTAGGCCAGGAGCTCGATCAGGAAGGCGACATCGAAGGCGCGGTCCTGTTCGCCGAGGATCCGGGCGCAGCGGCGGCCGAGGTGCACATCGAGCGCCGGCGCCGCCGCGGCCACGAGCAGTTCGAGGGCGGCGGGACTGAGATCGAAGCGCTCACATAGCTCCGCGAGGGGCAACGCGGCGCCCTCGCCTTCGGCGGCGTGGGCCATGCGGTCCGCGAGCGCGTGGTCCTGCGCGGCGATGTCCTCGTCCAGCTGCTCGAGGCGCGCGGCGTGGCGCGCCTCGTCCCCGGTGGCCGCGCCGGGGGGCGGCGAGGCGAGGTGGTGATGGTGGAGACGGTCGAGGCGTAACGAGATGCGCTCGAGGTGGAGCGCGAGGTGGGAGCGCGCATCGAGGGGGGCCTGGATGAGGTCCGGCGCCGGCGAGGTCATCTCCCGGGCGCCGTCGCTGGGAGCAGCCGGCGTCGACATGGCGGCATGCTAGCACGTGAGGTGGGGATCCATCGGGGACGGTCGGAGGGTCGCCCCCGCTCACGCTCAGGCGCACGGGGCTCTCTATGGGGAGCAGGATGTCTGACATCAGCAGGATGTCTGACCGGATGCGCGGGTCATGGATCCCATGTGTGCTCTGAAAGCGCTCGCTCAGCAGGTGGTTTCTCCTCGGTCCGCTTTACTTGCACATCCGCCATCTCCTTGACGAGGGGCCCGCACTGCCTATGGCTTCCAGAGTGATCCGACGAACGATACGACGCCTTATCGCTCTTCCCCCCCACCCGCGTCGCGCTCCGGCGCTCGCCGTGATGCTCGCCGCCCTGCTCG
>DATAGU010000325.1:0-5035 GCA_036263495.1 Polyangia bacterium
GTGATGAGCTTCTCGATGGTCGGCAGGGCGGCGCGGATGCGCGAGTCATCGGCCACCCCACGCGCCGGCGTCAGGGGCACGTTGAAGTCGACGCGTACGAAGACCCGCCGGCCCCCGACGGTCAGATCGGCGAGCGGCCGGATCATCACAGACCCCGCGACGCCACGTACTTCGCCAGCTCGACGAGACGCTTCGAGTAGCCGCTCTCGTTGTCGTACCAGCCGAGCACCTTGATCATGCCGTCCTGCACCGTCATCGTCGACTTGAGGTCGATGGTCGCCGAGTGGGTGTCGCCGTTGAAGTCGATCGAGACGTTGGGCTCGTCGGTGACGGCGAGGATGCCGGCGAGCGAGCCAGCGGCGGCCTTGCGGTAGGCCTCGTTGACCGACTGCACCGTGGCCGGGCGCTCGAGGCGCGCGACGAAATCGACCACCGAGACGTTGGGCGTGGGCACGCGGATGGCCATGCCGTCGAGGCGGCCCTTCATCTCCGGCAGCACCTCGGACAGCGCCTTGGCCGCGCCCGTGGTCGTAGGGATCATCGACAGCGCGCCGGCGCGCGCGCGCCGCAGGTCGGAGTGCGGCAGGTCGAGGATGCGCTGATCATTGGTGTAGGCGTGGATCGTCGTCATCAGGCCCGAGGCCACGCCGAAACCCTCGTGCAGCACCTTCACCATCGGCGCCAGGCAGTTGGTCGTGCACGAGGCGTTCGAGATGATGTGGTGCTTGGCCGGATCGTACTTGTCGAGGTTGATGCCGATGCACAGCGTGACGTCCTGGCCCTTGGCCGGCGCACTGATGATCACCTTCTTGGCGCCCGCGTCCATGTGGGCCTTGGCCTTGTGCGCATCCGTGAACAGGCCCGTCGACTCGATCACCAGCTGCACGCCGAGGTCACGCCACGGCAGCTTGCTCGGATCCTTCTCGGCCGTCACCTTGATGTCCCGGCCATTGACCGTGATCTTGCCCTCCCCGGCCTGCACCGTGCCGCCGAAGCGGCCGTGGACCGAGTCGTACTTGAGGAGGTGGGCGAGCGTCGGCGGGTCGGTGATGTCGTTGACACACACGACCTCGAAGTCCTTGTCGGTCTCTTTCTCGATGTGACGCACCACCATGCGGCCAATGCGTCCGAAGCCGTTGATGCCGATCCGAATCGCCATGACTTCCTCCGAAGGTGTTTCAGCGCACGCGATAGGAGGCGAACAATAGTGCCTGCCTGCGCTGGTCGTCAACCCGGCTCGCAGCGGGTGCGAGGCCAGGGGCACGTTGGACAGGGAGATGGAAACAGGGCGCCCGATCGGGCGAGCGCCACCCGGCCCGACCCGATGGGTCGGCCGCGATCACGGCGCGCCGCCGCGGTCCTGGGCCGCCGGGTCCAAGCAGTAAATCAGAGTCGGGAAATCAGCCGTCGGTGGGATCGGAGGTCTTGGCCGAGGGTCGGATCTCGGTGGTGACCAGGCCCAGGAGCTCGCTCGAGAGCGCCAGGATCTGGCGGTTGTCATAGCCGTTGGTCTTCAGCTCTCGGAACAAGGACTTCGCGAGGATCTTGACAGCCTTCTCGCGTTCTTGCGGCAGCTGGGAAATCGCTTCCCGTTCAATGAGCTGCGCCATGTTGGGTTTCCTCCGCACTCTTCCGAGGTTTCCGCTGTGCTGCAGGGGTGGGTGCGGATTGATTCTGCACGAGATATGCCGCTCGTCCAGGTCGGAACAGGGCCGTATTTTTCAAGCCTTTTGAAAACATGGTCGGGCCTTCTCCCACCTGGAGGTGCGTAGCCGGAGACCAGGGGTGCGAAAAGCAGTGCGCACCTTCACCTCATCCTGCGCGCAGCGCGCTATGCTGCGCGCATGGCGATCTCGCCCGTGGAGGTGTTCCTACCGCTCGACGAGCCCGAGGAGGCCCTCGGCGAGATCGCCGCGCGGGCCGCGGGGATCGCACGCCGCGAGGTGGCGCGGGTCGAGATCCTGCGGAGATCACTCGATGCCCGCAAGGGGCATCCGCTCGGGTGGCGCTACCAGGTGCGCCTGGTCCGCATCGGGGAGACCGCCGAGACGTCCGAGCCCAAGGGGTTGCCCCCCGCCACCCGCGCCGCGCGCCCGCTCACCGTCGTGATCGTGGGCGCGGGACCGGCCGGGACCTTCGCCGCGCTGCGCCTGGCCGAAGCGGGTATCGCGGCCACCCTGGTCGAACGCGGCAAACCCGTGCAGCCGCGCCGCCATGACCTCAAGTCCCTGGTTGCGCGCGGCGAGCTCGACCCCGATTCCAACTACTGTTTCGGCGAGGGCGGCGCCGGCACCTTCTCCGATGGCAAGCTCTACACGCGCACCAAGGACCGGCGGGCAGTAGAAGAAGTGTTGAAGGTGCTGGTGCGGCACGGCGCCGATCCCGAGATCGAGATCGACTGGCGCCCCCACATCGGCTCGAACCGGCTGCCCAAGATCCTGCTCGCGCTGCGCGCCGACCTCGAAGCGCGCGGCGTCCGTTACATCTGGTCCGATCCGGTCGAGGATCTGATCATCGAGCGGGGACGGGTGCGGGCCGTGCGCCTGCGCTCGGGGCAGGAGCTCGCGGCCGACGCCGTCATCCTGGCCGTGGGCCACAGCGCGCGGCCCATCTACGAGCTGTGCCGGCGCCGCGACATCCCCCTTCGCCCCAAACCCTTTGCCGTGGGCACCCGGATCGAGCACCCGCAGCCCCTCATCGATCGGATCCAGTACGGCCGGGCAGCGGGACATCCGCGGCTGCCGCCCGCCTTCTACCATGTCACCGCCAACATCTCAGGGCCGGGGCCGGGGACCGGCTCCGAACGCGGCGTCTATAGCTTCTGCATGTGCCCGGGCGGCTGGGTGGTCGCCGCTTCGACCGAGAGCGACGGTCTGTGCGTCAATGGCATGTCGCTCAAGCGGCGCGACTCCCCCCTGGCCAACAGCGCCCTGGTCGTGACCGTGAACCCCGAGGACTTCGGCCACAACGACCTCCTCGGCGGCCTCGCCTTTCAGCAGCGGCTCGAACGCCTCGCCTTTGCCCAGGGCGGCGGCGGCTTTCGCGCCCCGGCGCAGCGAGTCACCGACTTCCTCGCCGGGCGCCCTACCGACACACCGCTCGCCTCCACCTATCGACCCGGCGTGGTGGGCGGCGATCTCAGCGCCCTCTTCCCCCCGCCTGTCACCGCGGCCTTGCGCGACGCGCTCCGCCAATTCGGCCGCAAGCTCCCCGGCTTCGCCAGCGCCGAGGCGCAGCTCGTAGGGGTCGAGACCCGCACCAGCGCCCCGGTGCGCATCGAGCGCGACCCCCGCAGCCTGCAGTCACCGTCGGTCCAGGGCCTCTTTCCCTGTGGCGAGGGCGCCGGCTATGCCGGCGGCATCGTGAGCGCCGCCATCGATGGGCTCCGCGTCGCCGACGCGCTCCTCGAAGGCGCCTGACCGCTCGCCTTACCGCTCGTTCGCGGCGCGGAGATACCGGTCGAGCGTGGCATTTTGCTGGGGCGTGAGACCCTCGAAGCGCACCCCCGTCACCGCCGGCCCCGTGCCATCGCCGAGGTTGCTCCAGGCGACCGTGCCGCGCACGTTGACCGGCGGGAAGGACGGATCCTCGATCCCCTCGGTGACCAGGAACAAAGACAGCTGGATCGGCACCCCGGCCTCGAAGGCTTGATCCCCCTCGAGCGAGACCCCGGCGGCCGACAGATCACGCGTCATGGCCGTGTAGATCCGCCCCCCATAATGGATCTCGGCGCCGAGGCGCACGCTGTAGCGGGGCGCGCCACGCCGGTCGTGCAGGCTGCTCATCGCGCCCTCCCACGACTCCGCGTACCCGCGTTCTCATCGGTCATCGAACCGGCCTCGAGATAGTTGATGAACATCTGCAGGAAATCACGATGGTCCGCGGTCATCTGCACGAACTTGGCACCGATCTGATACTGCTCGCCGAGCTTGGTGCACCACACGATCATGGCCGGCATCTCGAGCGGCTCCGAGTAACAGTCGTCGCCGAAGTTGAGCGCCAGCGACAATCGCACGTTGGCGCCCACGGGCAAGGCGTCGGACACCATGAGCGACATGCCGCCGCGCGACACGTTCCGTGTCTCGCCTGTCAGCTCCAAGCCCACGTGGGTGATGGTACACACCAGCGTCAACGCATATCGAGGCTCGCTGCGCAGGGTCATGATTCGACTCCAGGAGTAGCGACGGTCGGCACGGACTCACCTTCACTCATGGGGATCCCCCGTGGGCCGCGGCCTGGCCGCTCGGGCCCGGGGGACCGACCGGGCCGACTCGGCCGCCCTGGCGGGCCTGGCCCGTCCGCCGGCTGAAGGCGCCACCGGTCAACGCGTCGAGGATCGCCCCCAGCTCATCGATGCGGAGGCCCGCGAGGAGGCGCGCCGCGGCATCGGCCGGCGGATGGAGCAGGAGCTCCACCTGGAGCCGCCGCCTTTGGAAATAGACACGCGCCACTTCGGCGAGCAGGGTCTCCCGCCGCGTCGCCAGGCGCTGTGTTTCACGGGCCAGGTTGATCTCCTCTCGCGGAAAGACCAGACGGTCGAGGGACCAGTTGGCGCTCGCGCCCAGGTACCAGGAGCGGCGGTCCCCGGTCGTGGTCGTGCCCGTGGTCTCGGGATCGCTGCCGTTGGCCGGCAACGTGCCCGACCCCGACAGGCTCGCGCGCACGCTCAGGTCCGGGACGAGCGCTGCCGTCCGCGCCCGCCGCGACCAGGACGCCGTCTTCTCCGGGACCAGCCCGGCGTGACGCATCGCCTCCGCCTGCATCTCCGCCACCGACGGCTCGTGCGCGAAACGGTCGCGCATCTGGGCCGCCTCATCGGCGGAGGCAACCCTCCCCGTGCTCAGGGGATCGGGTCCGGCAAGAAGTGAGAGCGCGGCGGTCATGAGCAGGAGCGCACGCGGGACACGGTCGCAGCGGCGATCTTCGCCGGGATGCGTCGTAAGTGTCAAGAAAAGGTGCTTATTCATCGTTCATCCCCTTTGGCATCCGTGGGCCGCTCTCATGCGGCCAGGAGTCATCGGGGCGGCTCCGAACA
>DATAGU010000326.1:0-2730 GCA_036263495.1 Polyangia bacterium
AAGCGTGCTGGGCGCGCCCGAGGTGCTGGTCGATGGCCTCCAAGAGTCTGTCGATGTTCGTAGAATGTGCGTATGGCATGGCGTTCCTCCTTCCCCGCTTGCGGGGTCGGGTCGGTCCGCCAAGCAATGGTCGGTCCAGGCATGCCAAGCATTGGTCCGCTTGCTGCAGAAGCGCCGGCCTTACGGCCCATCGGTCAAGCGATCCCATTGACCGCATTGCCCCATCCGCGCGCTCGGCGAGCGGGAGAAGGGTTGCCCCACCCGCGCCGCGTGGCCGGCCGATGTGTTGAAGATTGGTCGGTCCAGCGTCAGCTTTCGGTCGGTCAGTGTCGAAAAACGGTCTGTCTTCCGGGGCTTGGAGCATACTCCTCCGGTCCGCCGGGCCTCCCGCGCGTGCCCGAGCACACTGCACAACGCGCCATCCGGTGGCGCTGCCGCTACTGTTCGCCCGCGCCTGGGTGCGCCCGGTTCAGAGCGGCGCGCGCCACGGTGCGGAGGAAATCCCGATCCAAGAGCAGGAGGGCCAGCCGGCGCCGCGTAGGTTCTGACAGGCGCTCACAAACGGCGTGGCACATCTCCCGCGAGTGGTGAGCGACCGCGACCAGCTCCTCGCGCGCCCTGGCCAGCTCATCCCAGCTCGGGCCGTCCATGTCCGCCAGCGCCTCCCGGTCCCGGAACGCGCCCTCTATCGTCAGCTCGCCGAGGAGCGCCACGGCCTCCGCGCGCAGCTCCCCGTCTGCCGGCCACGGCGCGCCGCGCCCCCTGCGCTCCCGGGGCCTCATGCCGCCGCACCCTCGGCCCGCCCGAGAGCGGCGAGCGCCCGCACCGTGGCCAGCCCCGCCTTGACCGCGTCGCAGCTCTCCAGGGTGAACGGGCGGAACCTGCCGAGCAGGGCCGCGAGGGCACCGCCCGCCGCACCGTGGCCGGCCCGCAGGCAGAGCATGCGCAGGTCGTCCGCGCACCGCTCCGCCACCGCGAGGGCATCGGCAGGCGACCGGAACGATCGGGGTCGGCCCCCCACCGTGACGACGATCCGCCCCTCGGGCAGAGTCAGGCGCTCGACGGGGTGGGCCAGCCTGACCGCGGCGTCGAGGAGCGCCGGGATCGTCGCGAGGAGTAGACCCACCTCGCGGGCGGTGTCCGTGCCCGGGGTCTCCCTCATCCCGCCGCACCTCGGCGGAGGATCGCTTGCACCGTCGAGGGCCTCCACGCCCCGCCCTTCTTGGTGCGGTAGCCGTGCGCCGTCATCTGCGCGCAGATCCGACGGAGGGAGACCCCCTCGGCGGCGAGGCGGCGCACCTCGGCGACGGTGTTCATCTCGTCCTCTACCTCGACGAGACGGTCGCCGGAACGCACGAACCCGAGCGGCTCATGGTTGTAGACCTGGCCCGTGGCTCGCTTGTGGCGGAGTGCGTCCCGGGTGCGCTCGCCGATGGCCTCCCTCTCCCACTGCGAGACACTGACCAGGATGTTGAGCACCATCCGGCCCGCCGCGGTGCGCGTGTCGATGGAGTCGGCCACAGAGAACAGCGAGCGGCCGGCCTTCTCGCCGAAGAAATCAGAGATGAGAGTTGCCAGGTCGGCGACGCTGCGCGTGAGGCGGTCGAGCTTGGCGATCACGATACCCTCGGCCTCACCCTTGCGGAGCATGGTGAGGGCGCGCTGCAGGCCAGGGCGGTCGAGAGTCTTGGCGGATGCGCCCGGGTCCTCGATCAACTGGACGAGTTCGAGGTCGAACAGGGCGCAGTAGCCGCGCACCTTCTCCGCCTGAGCGGCGAGGGAGACTCCCGCGGTCGCTTGTTCTTCGGTTGAAACCCGGATGTATCCGATCACGCGCATGTCCATTTATCTACACATTTGACGTTTAACTGTCAAGCGCCAACAAGATCCAAAAGCGGTAATACGTCACCCAGCCATGCGAGCATGCCCCCGAAGACCGACCGCGCCCGTTCGGGCATGGTCGCGAATGCCTACATCCACCCATCTTTACCCATGTCCCGCCTTGGTCTCTGCCAACGTGGGCTTATGTAGGGACCCCGCTCGCAGGACGCGCCCGAGTGCCAAAGCGTGATAGGCGTCCGAGATCTCCCAACCGATGAAGCGCCGATCAAGCTCCCGGCAGGCGACCGCGGTGCTCCCGCTCCCGGCGAAGGGGTCGCACACCAGCTCGCCCGGCTCGCTGAAGTCCTCGACGAGTGCGCGCATGAGGGCGATGCTCTTTTGCGTCGGGTGCACCGTCTTCCCGTCGGTGTCGTACCGGGCAGGGGGAGACCTCCAGACCCCTGCCTTGCCCCGCCCGTTCCACTTCATCCGGCCCGGCGTGGCGTAGGCGATCACGAGGAAGTCCGCCGGTGGGGCAGGACGGTCGCCGGACATCTGCGGCCGGGGATTCGTGCGGAGGGCGAGCCCGACGCGCACGACGCGAGCGCCAGCCGCTTCGAGGGCAGCAGCCCACGCTTCGATCTGGCGCTCGCCAGAGAACAGGACGATCCACCGTCGAGCCACGCGGGCGAGGTGGCCGGCCAGCGTGGGCAGCGCGCTCGCGTCGAGCGGTGCAAACGGCAGCGCCCCGGCGATGCTCCGCTTTCCCTCGACGCGCTGCCCCACCTCGACGGCGGCTCGATGCGCGCGCGCATCGAAGGGTGGGTCGCTGATGACTACATCGAGGCTGCGGTCGGGCAGCGCCGGCAGCCCCTCGGGGACTGCGAGGCAATCCCCGAGGCGCAGGTC
>DATAGU010000327.1:0-60460 GCA_036263495.1 Polyangia bacterium
AGGGCCTACGCGCCACTCAACCCCCCATACGCGTCATTAAACCAGGGGCTACGCGTCACTAAACCCCCCTACGCGCCACTCAACCAGGGAGTAGGCGCCATTCAACCAGGGTAGGCGCCATTCACCCCCCCCTGTAGCCAGAGCTCAACAGCAGATACTCAGGGTTCGTGGCGCGCGAGATCGCGCATCGCCGCCATGATCCCGGCAGGCTGCGGCACCGAGTGCGCCTCGAGCGTGTCCGCCAGGCCGATGCCAGGGACGTGCTCGCCAGCTACGAGTTTCGGCGGCGCGTACAGCTCGTAGAAGAGCTCTTCCGCCGCGCGCCGGATGAGGTGCTCGCCGAAGTTCGTGATCTCGGTGTCCTCGTTCACGACCAGGAGCCGGTTCGTGCGTTTGACGCTCTCCTGGATCTTGGGCCAGTCGTAGGGGTAGAGCGAGCGCAGGTCGATGACCTCCGCCTCGATCCCCTCCCCCGCGAGTTCATGGGCGGCCTTGGCGCAGACCGGCAGCATGCGGCCGTAGGCGACGACGGTGAGGTCGCGCCCCGGGCGCACCACCTTCGCCTCACCGATCGGGATGAAGAGGTCTTCGAGGTCGGGCCACTGCGGCGCCCACTTCGATCGATCGCCGAGCGGCGCGTCGATCATCTTGGACAGGACCTTGTCATCGCCGGGTGCGCCCGGGATCTCCTCGCCCGGCGCGGCCTTGGCGCGGAGCAGGGCCTTGGGCGCGAGGTACATGACCGGGTTCGGATCCACGATCGCGCTCAGCATCAGGCCGTAGGCGTCGCGCGGGGTCGTGGGCATGACGATCTTCCAGCCGGGGAGCCGCGTGGCCTGGGCGTCGAACGAGTGGGAGTGGTAGATGCTGCCGCGGATGCCCGAGCCGACGGGGGTCATCAGCACCATCGGGAGGTTGAACCCGCCGTTCGACGACCAGTACATGCCGCCGGCGAGCTTGAGGAGGTCGATGGTGTTGAAGGCATAGTCGCAGAACTGGATCTCGGCGACGGGGCGCTGGCCGGCGAGGGCGAGGCCGATGGCGGTGCCCACGATGCCGCGCTCGTCGAGCGGCGAGTTCCATGCGGTCTTGAGGCCCTGCGTCTGGGTGAAGACGCCGCCGAGGGGTGGACCACAGTCCTCGCCGAAGATGTCGGTCACGCCGTGGCGCTCTTCACCGACGTGCAGCGCCATGCGGATCGCTTGCACCAGGGTGGCCATCAGCGCCCCTCCTTTCCCTGGCGGTGGCCGAGGCCGTGGCGCCCGACGAGGTCGTGCTCGGCGAAGATGTGCTCGTGCACCGAGCGGGGATCGGGCATCGGCTCCTCTCGCACGCGCTTGAGCATCTCGCCCAGTTCCTTCGTGTAGCGATCGCGCAGAGCGTCCATGTCCTGCCGCGTGAGGACGCCGCGCTCGGCGAGCGTGCTCTCGAAGGTCGCCAGGCAGTCGGCCTCGTGGGCCACGAAGTTGGCGCCGCTGGCGGACGAGTGGCCATACAGGCGCGAGACGAGGGCCTCCATCAGGAAGGGCTTCCGCTCGGTGCGCACGTACTCGATGGCCTCGGCGAGGGCGCGGTACGACGTTTCGGGATCATTGCCGTCGATGGTCGCGGTCCTCATCCCGAAGGCCTTGCCGCGGTCGCTGATGCGCTTCTCGCCGTGCTGGCTATCGGCGGGGGTCGAGATGCCGAACTGGTTGTTGGTGACGATGAGGAGGAGGGGGAGCGGGTTCGCCGGGCGGGTCGCCCACACGAGGCAGGTCGCAAAATCCCCCTCGGCTGTGCCGGCGTCGCCGCCGGTGACGATGGTGATGCCCCGCCCGCCGGCGCGCTTGTTGGCGATCGCCGTGCCGGGGGCCATGCTGTACTGCACCTCGATGGGCGAGGAGACGGGGACCACGTTCCACTTGCGGATGGCGAAGTGGTTGCAGAAGTTGCGGCCGCCCGAGTACGGATCCGTCGCCGTGCTCCTCATCTGGCGGAGCGAGTCCATGGGGTCTGCGCCCATGGCGAGGAGGGTCGCGCTCTGCCGGTAGTGGAAGTGCAGGTAGTCGTACTGGGGCCCCTCTCCCTTGTGGATGAGCAGGCCGAGCGGGACGTTGAAGGCCTCCTCGCCCGGGCCACCGATCCAGAAGAACCCGTCCCCCTGCTTGTTCATCATGATCATGCGCTCTTCGAGGAGGCGCGCCTTGAGCATGAGGTCGTGCATTCGCACGAGCAGGTCGGGGGCCAGGCCAGGCGCGTGCATCCCAGTGTCCTTGTGCATAAGGCTTGCGGTCACGACCCCGTTTTAGTCCTCGAGCGGCCCGCTCGCAAAGCGCAAACACGCCGCGCTCGCACGTTTACTTTCGCCCCCCTCCTGGCACCATGCCTCCAGTCTGTGACGCACCGCTCCATACAGGAGCTGGCGCCCTCCCCTGCCGCTTCGAGATATCTGGATTTTTTCAGGCACATCTAGCGATCCGGATTGAAAGCAAGGGCACCGGCCCCATAAGGATGCGACCCCGCCCTTTCAAAGGGCATGGAAAGCAAGACCCTCCCTACGGGAGGCTTGGTGCCTGTATGGGAACAGACAACATTCTATGCAGAAATAAAATTACCATCCCTCTGTATTCGGGAATGTGCCAGGATGCCTGAGTGCAGTCCGATCGCTTACTGAAGATGCGCTCTTAACGGTCCGTGATGTGGAGGAAACATGCGAACGCCTAAAGTACTTACCCACTTAATTCTCTCTCTGTTCTTGACAGGATTCGTAGTCATCCATGGCACGGGGTGTACTCCAGGTCCCTCGCCGGGGAAGGTCCGCGTGGCCCTCTCCGTTCCCCCCGTCTCCATCGAGCGGATCACCATCACTTCGTCGGCGCCCGATATCGAGGCGGTCACGGTGGACATCGTCCGCACGAACGGCGTCTGGGGCGGCTTCATTACCAATATCCCCGCGGGCTCGAACCGCTCGTTCCTTGCCCAGGCCTATGACGGCTCGGGCACGCTACGCTGCCGCGGGGAGGTCTCGGGTGTGACCATCCTGTCCGGCCAGACGACGGCCCTGGCCCTCACGCTGCAGGAGGTCGATCCGGCCCCGGTGTACGTGAACGAGGCCCCGATCATCGATTCGGTCGTCGCCAGCGCGACGACCCTCCAGGCGGGGGGCACGCTCTCCCTGACGGCCACGGCGCACGATCCCAACACGGGCGACACGATGAGCACGGCGTGGACCAGCGGGGGCGGTACCTTCACGAGCACGGCCCAGCTGAACACCAGCTGGACCGCGCCGGGCACGGCGGGCGTCGTCCCCGTGACCCTGACCGTGACGGATTCGCACGGCGTCTCTTCTTCGGTGTCGCTCGACATCAACGTGACCGTGGGCCAGGGCATCGGCGAGGCGCAGATCAACATCGCCTTCAACAAGGGGCCGGTGGTGACCGGCATCTCCACCACGAGCGCCCGCCTGGACGTCGGCGAGACCACGACCCTCACGGTCACGGCCAGCGACGCCGACGGGGACCCGTTGACCTACGCCTGGACGGCCGACTGCAACGGTCACTTCAGCGCCGGCGCCGGGAGGACCGCTTCTTTTATACCTGACGCCCTGCCGGCGGGCGCATGCAACAATTGCCGGCTGACGGTGACAGTCGACGACGGACGCGGCGCGACCAACACCGGCACCCTGGCGGTCTGCATCGCTTCGCGCAACATCACTCGGTATCCCCCGGAGATCATCCGCGGCTATCAGTCGACCCGCACGGCGCAGCCGGGCGAGACCGTCACCTTCGAGATCGAGGCGCGTGATCCCCAGAACAGCACCTTGACCTTCGGCTGGACCACGGATGCCGGCACCCTCGGCACGGCGACGAGCCCCAGCGCGACGGCGAGCCGCATCGTCTGGACCGCCCCGGCGTGCATCCCGAACGGCGGCCCGGCCACCATCACCGCGCAAGTGACCAATGCCTATGGCCTCTCGGCCTCCACCGCCTTCAAGGTGACCGGCCCGTCCGCGTGCGTGAGCTGCACCGACGGCGTGCGCAACGGCAGCGAGACCGGCGTGGATTGCGGCGGTGGCACCTGCCCGGCGTGCCCCACGGGCCAGACCTGCAGCGTGAACAGCGATTGCCAGACCGGTATCTGCATCGGCGGCGTGTGCAAGGATCCCAGCTGCACCGACGGGCTGCGCAACGGCGGCGAGACCGACGTCGACTGCGGTGGCGGCACCTGCCCGACGTGCGTCACGGGCCAGGCCTGCAATGGGGGGAGTGATTGCCAGACCGGCCTCTGCACGGGCGGCGTGTGCGTGAACCCGAGCTGCACCGACGGCCTGCGCAATGGCGGTGAGACCGACGTCGATTGCGGTGGCGGCACCTGCCCGGCGTGCCCCACGGGCGCGGTCTGCAATGGGAACAGCGACTGTCAGACGGGCGTCTGCATCGGCGGTATCTGCATGAGCCCGAGCTGCGCCGATGGCCTGCGCAATGGCAGTGAGACGGGTGTCGATTGCGGCGGCGGCGCCTGCCCGGCGTGCCCCACGGGTGGGGCCTGCAACGTAGGCAGTGATTGCCAGAGCGGCGTCTGCGTCGGTGGGACCTGCAGGGCCGCGACCTGCACCGATGGCGCGCGCAACGGCAGCGAGACCGGCGTGGATTGCGGCGGCGGCACCTGCCCGGCGTGCCCCAACGGCCAGACCTGCAACGCGAACAGCGATTGCCAGACCGGCCTCTGCAGCGGCGGCGTCTGCGCGGGGCCGAGCTGCACCGACGGCATCCGCAATGGTAACGAGACCGACGTCGATTGCGGTGGCGGGACCTGCCCCGCCTGCCTGGCGGATCGGCAGTGCGCGAGGAACACCGATTGCCGGAGCGGCGCCTGCAACACCTCCTCCACGCCTGGGATCTGCCTCGCCACCTCGTGCCGCACGCTCAACCAGGACCGTCCGGGTCTGGCGAGCGGCGTCTACACCATCGACACGGACGGCCCCGGGCCGAGCGTGCCCTTCCGCGTCTACTGCGACATGGTCACCGATGGCGGCGGCTGGACCCTCATCACCTCGTTCCGGGTGGCGCCGCCGACCGCGGGGACCTATTACCAGCAGGACATCTCGCGGGTGACCAACTCGACCCTGATCACGCCCGCGACGCTGAGCTCGACCAACACCAGCATGCGGCTCCCGGGCGTGAGCGAGGTCATGACCATCAACCAGGACGACGACGACCCGCGGTTCACCAAGATCGAGGTCTACAACGGTGTCACCGGGCTGTTCGGCAACGACGGCCTGTTCTACTCGTGGCAGGACGTCCTCGACATGTTGAACATCAATACCGGTCGGTTCTGGGTGCGCCGGATCGGCGGCATCGGCCCCGATGATCCCTGGCGGTTCTCGGTGCGGCGCATCAACACGACGGGGTGCCAGCAGATCGCCCTGCGCGGCGACTACGGCGACGGCAATCATGGCGGCGCCAACGCCACCGGCTCGCCCTCGAACGTCTCCTCGCAAGGAACCATCTGGCACCACTGGGACAGCGAGTGCTGGGTGTCGGGCGTGTTCTCGAACAACCTGCTCCGCTGCACCCCGGCGGCGAGCCAGCCGCTCACCGGAGCGGCCGCCTGCGGCACGTTCAACGGCCTCGTCACCTACCAGCACATCGCCACCAACTACTGGAAGGCGACGTTCCTCAGGTAGCGGGAGGCTACCTGCTACCGTCGCCACCCCCCGCTCTCCCCCGTATCCCCTGCAGCCGGCGGTGAGGCCGCATGCTATAGACGCGGCGTGCTGGTCGTCTCCAACCTCGAAAAACGCTACGGCCCTGTGACGGCGCTGCGCGGTGTGTCCTTCACCGCCGGGTCGGGCGAGGTGCTCGGCTTCCTCGGGCCCAACGGCGCCGGCAAGACCACCACGCTGCGCATCATCACCGGCTTTCTGGCCCCCACCGCCGGTCAGGTCACGGTCGGCGGGTACGACGTGGCCACCGACCCCTGCACGGTCCGGGCGCTCATCGGGTACCTGCCCGAGAGCGTCCCGCTCTATCCCGAGATGCGGGTGCGCGAGTACCTCGACTATCGCGCCGCCCTGAAGGGCGTGCCGGCGCGCGAGCGGCGCGCGCGCATCGACGAGGCCGCGGCGCTGGTCGGCCTCGAGGACGCCCTCGGTCGCATCGCCGGCCAGCTGTCGCGTGGCTTTCGCCAGCGGGTGGGGCTGTGCGACGCCCTCACCCACCGGCCGCCCGTGCTCGTCCTCGACGAGCCGACCGAGGGTCTGGATCCCAACCAGCGGCGCGAGCTCCTCGCGCTCGTGCGCGAACTCGGCCGTGAGCGCACGGTGGTGCTGTCGACCCACGTCTTGCCCGAGGCCGAGACGCTGTGCGACCGGGTGGTGATCCTCGACCGCGGCCAGGTGGCGGCGGCGGGGACGCCAGCCGAGCTCGGGGCCGGCGGCGATGCCGCCCAGATCCTCATCGAGGCCCGCGGCGACACCCCGGCAATCGTGGCGGCGATCGAGGCGCTCGCCGACGTGACCGCGGTGGTGTCGCACGCCCGCGAGGGCGGGGTCACGAGCTACCAGATCACGGCCCGGAGCGACGTGCGCGAGGCCGCGGCCCGGGCGGTCCTCGAGGCCGGCGGGGCGCTGCGCGAGCTCAAGCTCGCGGTGGGCGCGCTCGACGTGGCGTTTGCCCGCTGGACGCGGAGGCCCGGGTGACGCCGGCGCCGGGTGTTCCTCCGTCCCTTCCTCCGACCGTTCCTCCGACTCCAGGGGGCCGCGGCGCGCCGGGGTCGCACACCTGGACGCGGATCGGGGTGGTGGCGCGGCGCGAGCTCACGGCCTACGTGCGCTCGCCCGCCGCGTACCTCGTGGCCACGCTGTTCCTCCTCGTGCAGGGCTACTCGTTCTGGCTGTTCGTGAGCCTGCTCAGCGAGCGAGCCGCGCCCCACGCCTGGCCGCTGCGGTACTTCTTCGGCGGCTCGTTCCTCTTCTGGCTGTTCGTCATGTTCATCGCCTCGGTCATCACCATGCGTCTCGTGGCCGAGGAGCGGCGGCAGGGCACGATCGAGCCGCTCCTCACCACGTCGGTGCGGGCGGCCGAGGTGATCTTGGGAAAATACCTCGGCGCGCTCGGCTTCTACGCCGCGCTCTGGGCCCCGACGCTGGTCTATGTGGTGCACCTCCATCGGCTGGCCCCCGCCGGGCAGGGGCTCGACCCCGGGCCGGTGCTCTGCGCGTATCTCGGGACCCTGCTGGTGGGCGCGAGCGCGCTCGCCATCGGGCTCCTCGCCTCGACCCTCACGCAGCACCAGCTGCTCGCGGCGGTGCTCGGCTTCCTCGCGCTCCTCATGTTCCTCCTCCTCGGCGGCGCCGCGGACACGGCCGTGCCCGGCAGCCTGACTCGGACCGTGCTGGAGCGGATGAGCCTGTTCCGTCAGATGGAGGACTTCTCCCGCGGCGTGGTCGATACAAGGTCCCTCTTCTATCACCTCGGTCTCGTGCTGCTCGCGCTGTGGACCGCGGCGCGCTGGATCGACCGGCCAGCGCAAGACGCCGCGAGCCGCCGCCGGGCCCTGCTGGAGGTGCTGGTGCTCCTCGGGGTGGTGCTGCTCGGGAACGTGCTCGCGGTGCGCCACTACCGGCGGCTCGACTGGACGCGCACCCGCCAGAACACGCTGTCCCCGCGCACGAGCGAGATCCTCGCCCAGTTGCCCGGCCAGGTGACCGCTCACGTGCTCATGCTGCCCACCGGGCACCCGGAGGACGTCTATCCTCTGGTGCGCGACCTCCTGCAGCTCTACCAGGCGCGCTCGCCGCGGTTTCACGTCGACTTCATCGACCCCGACCGCGAGGCCGACCGGGTGCGCACGCTGGCCGAGCACTTCGGCATGAGCGGCGACGAGCTCCAGGACGGCGCGGTGGTGTTCGAGCTGCAGGGCCCAAAGGATGCCGGCGCGGGCGCCACGCGCACGCGTTATGTTCCGCGGCGCGACCTCATCGAGACCGAGATCGATCCCGATGGCGTGCCTCATCTGAAGGCCTTCAAGGGCGAGGCCGCGTTCGATGGCGCGCTCCTCGGCGTGAGCGAGGCGAAGAGGACCCTCGTGTGTTTCACCCGCGGCCATGGCGAGCTGCAGATCGACTCGCTGGCGGTCGATGGCATGTCGGATCTCGGCCAGGCGCTCTCGCGCGCCAACTTCGAGCTGCGCACGCTGCCCGGCATCGAGGCCGGCGTGCTGGCCGAATGCGGCGTGACCGTGGTGGCCGGGCCGGAGCGGCCCTTCACCCCGGGTGAGCTCGGCGCGCTCGAGGCCCTGCTCGGTCGGGGCGGCCGGCTGCTGATCCTGCTCGGGCCCGTGGTGGACGCCTCGCTCCATCCGGCCGCCACGGGGCTGGAACCGCTGCTCGAGCGCTGGGGCGTCAAGCCTGGCGAGGGCGTGGTGTTCGACCCGGCCGTGGAGATGTCGACGAGCGTGCTCGGCTGGGCGGCGGACGACGGCTACGGCGATCATCCCATCACGGCGCCGCTCCTCGGGCGGCGCACGGTGTGGGCGCTCGCGCGGGCCCTGACCCCGGCGCCAGGGAACATACCGGGGGCCTCCCCCAAGCCCTCGCTGCGCGTCACCGAGCTCCTGCACACCAGCGAGAAGGGCTGGGAGGAGCACGATCTCGACACCGTGTTCCGCGAGCCGGGGCGCCTGCGCTACGACGAAGGGAGCGACCGCCGGGGGCCCGTCGCGGTGGCGCTGGCGGTGGAGGCGGAAGCCCAGAGCCCGGGGCAGCCCCCGGAACAGGCCTTGGGCCCCCGCTCGAACACACGCCTCGTGGTGCTCGGCTCCAAGGCGCTCGGCCGCAACGATCATGACGTCTACTTCAACCGCGACCTCCTCGAGCTGTCGGTGGTGTGGCTGGGCGGGGCGCGGCACGAGGTGACGGTGGCGCCGCAGGCCTTCACGCAGTTCAAGCTGGCGCTCGATGCCGACCAGCTCGGGCGCGTCTTCTGGGTGAGCGTGGTGGCGCTGCCGCTCTTGTGCCTCTTCGTCGGCGCGGGCGTCTGGTGGCGGCGAAGGGCGTAGCGCGGCTCGGCAGGGGCGGACGCACGGGACCGCTGCTCGTGCTCGTGGCCCTGGCGTTGGTCCTCGGGTTCCTGGTGCTCAAGGATGGGCCTTCGACCGACGAGGCGCGCGAGCGGGCGCGGCGTCTCGGGCCCGATTTCCATGCCGCCCACGTCCAGCGGTTCACCCTTCTCCGCGAGGGTGTGGCCTGGCGCTTCGAGCGCCGTCCGGGGAGCGAGCCCGAGGGGGGATGGTGGCTCGTCCCCCCGGGGAAGGGCCAGGGCCGGAACTACGCCCACGTCGGGCGCGCCGATGGGGCAGCGGTCCAGGAGCTGCTGGCCACGGTGGAATGGGCCATCGTGGAGCGGCGCCTCGGCACCACGCCGCCCCCCGATAGCGGTCTGGAGCCACCACGCCTCGAGTTCGTGGGCGGCGGCTTGCGGATCGTCCTGGGCAAGGACGATCCCCTGGGTGCCGGGATCTATGCCCAGGTGGAGCCAGCGCCCGAACCAGCGGCCGCGGAGGCCCCCGGAGGGAGCCCCCTGGCGGGCGGGCGGCATGCGCGCGGCGAGGTGGTGGTGACCGATCCTCATCTCGGCCAGCTCCTCGAGGGAGGCACGTCCCGCGAGACGTTGCGCGAGACGTCCCTCCTGGCCGCGCCGGTGCGCGACGCGCATGTCATCGAGATCCGTCCCGGCGCCGGCACCGCGACGCGGCCGGTGCGCCTCGAGCGACATGGGGTGCGCTGGGATCTGATGATGCCGGCGCCGGTGCGCAGCGACGCCGCGCGCGTGGAAGAGCTCCTCAAGACGCTGGCCGACACCCGCGCGGTGCGGTTCCTCGCGGACCTCCCGGGCGAGGCGCAGGCTGGTGATGTGGGCGGCAGCGAGGCGGCTGCGGGGCCGAGGGGAGGGCTGGAGCCGAGTCCTGCAGGCGGGGACAGGGGCAGGGACCCGCACCGCGGCGCCGTCGTCGTCATCGACGGCCGCGTGCGGGCGCATGTGCTCGGCCCCTGCGGCCAGGGCGAGCGGGCCGTCATGCGCTGGGACGGTGCGGTGGCCTGCTTCGCCGACCAGGCCCTCGAACCTCTGTTCCGCGAGCCCGGGGCGCTGCGAGAACTACGACCCTGGCCCCTCCCTGCCGACGAGGTGGCCTCGTTCACGCTCCGGCAAGGGGCGGGATCCTTGACCCTCGAACATGACCATGATGGCTGGCAGGTGCGCCAGGGAGAGGGTCCCTTCACGCCGGCGGACGAGGAGGCGGTGCATCAATGGCTGGCCGCGCTGGCCGCCGTGAACGGCGCGCCCGCCCCTCCCGACGCGAGACCGAGCGGCGAGCCGGGCTTCCGTGCGATGGCGCGCACGACGAGCGGCGAGACGCTCTCCCTGTCCGTGGTGGGACGAAGCGGCGGCGGCTTGCTGGTCGTGCGCAACAACGAGGAGGATCCGCTCGTGGCCGGCGAGGCGCTGGGCGCTCTACTCGATGTGGCGCCGCGCGCGTTCCGGCCCCGACGGGTGTTGTCGCTGCGCGAGAGCGAGGTGCGGCGTCTCATCGTGGACGGCGCGATCCTCGAGCGCAGCGGGCCGAGCGTCACGGCCGTGTGGCGCTTGGCCGCGCCGCAGCATCGGCCCGGGATGAAACCCGGAGGTGCGATCGATACGGCGCGACTCGACCGGTTGCTCGTGCGGCTCGGCGAGCTGCGCGCGCTCCGATTCGTGCCTCGCACGGCGTCGGATGCAGAGCTCCTCGCTCACCCGACGCGGCGGCTGCACATTGAAACGGCCGGGCCGCCGTCGATCGAGCTGCGCCTGGCCGCTCCTCGGACACCATCTGATGGTTGCCCTGCGCTCCTCGATGATCAGCCTGACGCCTTCCTCTTACCCGCAGAGGTCTGCGCGGATCTGCTCGCGCCGTTGGTGGGGCCCGATACGGGCGCGCCGTGAGCCGCTTACGCTTACGCCTACGCTCACGTAGACGTGGAACCCTTTTCGAGGCCGCATCCGCTGCGCGAGGGGGCGGAAAGGTTCCCCCCTGAACGTCCACGGGCCGGGGCACGCGGCGTGCAAATTTCTCGTGCGGATACGACCCACGCCCGCCCGCATCCGCTGCGGGACGGCGCGTAGGTCTTCGCCCCGAGGAGGGTCTGTGACCGAGCGCCAACTCAAGCAGTTCCGCCAGCAGCTCATCCAGCGCCTCACCGAGCTGTATCGATCCGTGCATCAGGACGTGCACGAGACGCCCCTCCTGGACCTTTTTCTCCAGGAGGAGCCTCCGCGCGACGAGGGGGATGAGTCCCTGCGCGATCAGCTCCGTGACCTGCGCCTCAGCCTGCGGGAGCAGGACGCCCGTCTGGCGCAGTCCATCGAGGGCGCGCTCATTCGTATCGCCGAGGGAACCTTCGGCGAGTGCGTCGATTGCGGCAACAAGATCGATATCGGACGTCTGCGGGCCGTGCCCTGGGCGGCCCGCTGCGTGGACTGTCAGGAGTCGATGGAGAGCGAGCACCGCCTGCGCCCGCCCACGCTGTAGGGATCACAACAAGATGTGAGCTGAGCGCGGTCGTAGAGCCTCTTCGGGGGAGAGCCTCTCTGGAGCGATCCAGGGCGGCTCAGTGCGGACCGGGCTTCTCGGCCTCCTTCTGGAGTCGCATCTCGAGCTTGGCCGTGGGCGAGATGAACTCCTTGCCCGTGTCATCGATCATCTTGATGAACTGCAGGAGACCATCGGAGTCGGCGAAGCCGGCCGCGCTGCGCGTGAAGACGCCGGTCACGTTGTACTGCTTGCCGACCGTGAGCACGGGCGGGCTGCCGTGCTGCCGTACGTAGTCGGCCACCAGCAGCGCCTTCTCCTTCTCGCCGTTGGGCGAGTCGGACAGGAAGAAGTGCGGCTGATCGCACAGCTTGCAGGTTTGCCCCTTGGGGCAGCGTCGGCATTGATATACTTCGAGGAGGTGCGCTTTGACCGTCACTTCCTTGGTGAGATACCGGTTCTTCAGCCGGCGCAGCCCGTAGACCGAGACCGTGCCATCGGAATACTGACTTGGCAGACCTTCACCATCGAAGTTGGGCGGCGGCGGCAGATCGACCTTGATGCCGGGCAGCGGCGTGGCTTCCTCGCTGCCGAGCAGCGCACCCGCTCCCGCAGACGACTGACAACCAGAGAGCAGGGCGAGCATCGCGAGCACGGCATGGCGAGCACCCACCAGCATACGATTCATGGGGAGTCTCCGGGGCTTGTGCCGCCTTCCTAACATGTCGACGGGGGTCCGGCAAGACAGCATGGTCATGCTCCTCGGCGTGGGGCTCGCCTTCGTCGCCGCCTGCTCGGACCCGGCCACGAGACCGACCGGCCCGGCCCCCCACGCCGTCGTGCCCGCCGCGGAGCCCGCACCCACCCCCGGCGCCCTCCCCTCCTCCACACCGGCGGCGCCCCCGGGCACGCTGCGCATGGTCTTCGATGACGAGCCGAACCACCTGAACCCCGACCTGGATCCGGATCGCTCGTGCTTTCGCCTGGCGTTCGACACCTTCTACGAGCCGCTCGTGCGGCGGACCGCGAACGGCGACTATGAACCCGTCCTCGCCGACCGCTTCACCGTGGACGACGAGGGGCACAGCTACACCTTCCATCTCCGGCCGGGGGTGACGTTCCACGATCAGACGCCGCTCACGGCCCTGGACGTGGTGTTCACCTTCGACCGGCTGCGCTCGCCGCGGACCCACGCCCCGCGGATGCAGGCGCGCTTGGCCGACATGGAGCGCATCGAGCTCGTGCGCAGCGACACCGTGCGCATCTGGGCCCGGCGCCCCTCGGCCGTCCTCCTCCCGGCGCTGGCCGAGGTGGCGATCCTGCCCGAGCATGTCTTTGGTCGGGGCGAGCTGCAGTATCAGCCGGCCAACCGGCGGCCCGTGGGCACCGGCCCCTACCGCCTCAAATCCTGGGAGCGGGGGGAGCGCGGAGAGCGCGGCCATCATCTGGTGCTCGAACGCTACCCGCGCTACTGGGGCAGCCCTCCCGGGTACGAGACCATCGACGTCCTGTTCGAGGAGGACGCGGCGCAGGCGCTTGGGCGAGCCAAGCGGGGCGAGGTGGAGGTCGTCGACCGGGTGCCGCCGGCCTATCTCCCCGAGCAGCTCGACTCGCCCACCCTGCGCGCCAATTACAACGCGGTGCGCGTCGAGCCGTTCCGGTTCGTCTTCGTGCAGTGGAACCTCGCCCATCCGCCGCTCGACCGGCCCGAGGTGCGACGCGCGCTGGCGATGGCCGTGGATCGCGCCCGCCTGATCGAGGCCGCGCGACACGGGCAGGGCCGGCCCATCGCCGCCCCGCCGCTCGGCGATCCCCAGGCGGCGCCGATGCCCCGTCATGCCCCGGAGGAAGCCGTCAAGGCGCTGACCGCCGCGGGCCTGGTGCGGACCAAAGACCCGGCTGATCCCTCCTCGGCCTCGCCCTCGGCCTCGGCGACGTCCCCCCCTTCGTCGGCCGGGCCGGGTCCGGCTCCCGCGCGCGCCCGCTTCACCCTGCTCGTGCCGAGCGGGAGCCACGAGGCCGAAGAGCTCGGTCGGCGCCTGGCCGAGGCACTGGGCAAGCTCGGCCTCTCCGTGGAGGTGGTGAACGGCGATCTCGGCTCCATCCTGATGCGCCTGCGCAAGGGCCAGTTCGACGGCGCCCTGCTCGACTGGACCGGCCGCCCCGGGGACGATCTCGCCCCGCTCTTCCATAGCCGCGGGGCCTACAACCACGGCGGCTATCGCAACCCCGAGCTCGACGCCCTCCTCGATGCCTGGCACCGGCCGTCCGCTCCCGGCACCACCGAGCGACACGAACTCGCCGCGCGCATCGAAGCCGCCCTCGCCGCCGATCCGCCGGCCCTCTTCCTCTACGCGCCCACGGAGGTCTTCCTCTACAGCCGCCACCTCGGCGCCGCGCCCCGCTTCGGCGACTTCCTCCTCCTGCGCGGCCTCCGCCCCGCCGACCCGACGGCGAAGTAACCCCCTCCGGCGCCGGTCAGCTCCGACTCGGCTCAGCAGCCTCCCTCCCACAGCGCGCGCCGCAGCACGGCGATGAGCTCCTCCGTACCAAACGGCTTGCAGAGAAAACAGCGCACCCCCGCCTCGCGCGCCAGCTCCTCGATCTCACTGGCCGCGGTGATGAGGATGACCGGCACCTGCACCTTCTCTTCGCGCAGCGTGCGGATGACCTCGGCCCCACTCATCCCCGGCATGCGGTAATCGATGACCACCGCGTGCGGCTCCGCGGCCCGCACCTGGGAGAGCGCCTCCTCCCCGTCGCGCGCCGCCACCGCGTGCCAGCCCGCCGTGTGGATGATGTCGACCAGCGACTCACGGACATCATCGTCATCGTCGGCAATGAGGATGGTGGGATCTTCCGGAGGCGGGCAGGGACGCTGGCCGTCGGCGTGGCCGTCGACCGGCGGTGGCGCTCGGCCGTCCCCGTCGCGGACGATCCAGCAGCCGCAGGCCCTGTCCCCGTCTCGGGGTGTCACGGCGCCGCCCCGGACCAGAAGAGCTCGGCGTCGGCGAGCGGCAGTGAGAGGGAGAGGTCCACGGCGGCGGCCACGCAGACCTCGACCCGCCCTGCGGCCGGATCGAGACGCAGCCGGATCCGGATCTCGCGCACCTCTTGGCCCCGCCCGGGTGGGCTCGGGGGCGTCATCTGCAGGGCCTCGATGAGGAGACGAAGGAGGCGCCGCGACAGCGCCTGCGGCCCGGCGAGCACGTACCCCGGCGCGTGCGGCTCCACCACCAGCGAGGCGTGGTGCATCGCCGCCTCGGTGTCGAGGAGCCACACCACCTCGCGCAGCCGCGCATAGAGATCCACGCGCTCCGGCACCTCGGCACAATCCGACTCCTCGGGCGACGCCCCCGCCGCCAGGGCCAGCCAGCAGGCCGCGGCCCGCTCGAACCGATCGAGACAATCCCCCGCGGAGCGCAGCAGCGCGAGCGCATCGCCGGGAGCGCTGCTCCTCGGCGTGGATTCGCTCTGGCCTGGCCCTCGCTCACCGGGGGCAGCGCCCGCGGCGGGCCCCATCGCCGCATGGGAATGACCGTCGAGCCCATCCTCTCTGTGGGCTTGCCCGAGGAGCCGCGCCGCGCGTTCGATGCGCAGGCGGGCCGCGGTCTCGAGCTGCACGAGATCCTGGCGCAGCACCTCCAGCATCGCGTTCGGACGCTCGCCCGCGCGCCGCGCAAGGCTCGCGTGTTCGTCGAGGCGCCGGCGCAGGAGCCCGGCCTCCACCCCGCGCGCCGCATGGATCAAGAGCTCCTCGAGGAGCGTCCCCCGGACATCGGTGACACGTCGCAGGGACACCGCGAGCACGCCCGTCACCTGCCCGCCCGGATCGCGCAGCGGCACCCCTTGCCACGTGTAGTCATGAAAGCCGGCGATGAAGTGCTCCGGCCCCACCAGCTCGACGTAGTCGCCCTCGGCGAGCGGGCTGCCGACGCCGTTGGCCCCGGCATATTCCTCGGCGAGGAGCGCCCCCGGCAACGGGACGTGCCCCGGCCCCTGCAGGCTCTCTCCGTCGCCCACCACGTCGAGCAGCACCGCGTGACGGTCGCCGAGCATGGCCGCGTGCCGCTCCGCGCCCGTGGCCAACGACAGGATCTGGAGATACGGGCGCGCCGCGGCGATGAGCGCGCTCTCGCGCCCTTGCAGCGCCGCCACCTCGGCGGCGGGCAGCTCTCGCACGGTCAGGATGTGGGGGCTCGTGCCATGTCCCTCACAGCGCCGCCACGCACGGTAGACGTGTTCGCGCAGCAGCTCGCGCGCAACCTGCCCGGTCTCCGTGTACCGCTGCCACGCGAGGCGGCTATGTTCGACGCCGGAAAGCATTGGTTTACCGACGGTGACGACGGCCATCGATGCCGCGTCGCGTCCGTGTACCGATAGGTCACTAGCAATTCATGTTCCGTATTGGTCTTGGCGTCGAAGATGCACTCTCCCTGAGGCTCGGTGGCGCGATCGGTGGTGCCTGACCTCCTGGCAGGCCATCACCGTCGCGACTCCCGTGTCCCGTCGCGTGACGCCGTGTGGCCCGTTCAGCGAGACGACGGCCCACGACGGCGACCGCGGGCCACCAGGCGTTCGAGCTCCGTCGGCGAGCGCGGGAGTCCGGCCGTGAGCACCTCAGCCCCCTGCTCGGTGACGAGGATCACCTCCTCGGTGAACACGGCCAGCCCATGATCGTGGTCGTAGTACCAGGGCTCGACGGTGAGGACCATCCCCGGGGCGAGCGGCACGTCGGCCAGCGAGGGATCGCCGGCCGAGAGCCCGATGTGATGCCCGAAGTGCCCGGCCGCCTGCATGTAGGATTGTGCGGCCTCGGGGATCTGGGACCGGGCCACGACGCCGAGCTCGTTCAAGGTGACGCCCGGCCGCACCGCCCGGATGATGGCGTCCGCCACCGCCACCTCCAGGGCCAGCACCCGCCGCTGCTCGGGCGTGAAGCGGCCCGCCACCGGGACCGTGCGGCCGACGTCGCTGGCGTAGGAGTCGAGCTCACACCCCACGTCGAAAATCACGAGCTCGCCATCCTGCAGGCGGCGGTTGCGACGGTCGTAGTGGGCGCCGAGGATGCGCCAGGGCCAGAGCGAGTTGGGCCCGGATTTGATGATCGACGAGAAGGCCAGTCGCTGCGCGCCGCCGCGCTTGCACGCGGCCTCGAACGCGGCCTCGAGGCTCCGCTCGTCCGTGCCCGCGCGCACCTCGGCGGCGGCCGCCTGGATGGCCTGCGCCGTGAGGCGCGCGGCGCGGCGGAGGACCGCGATCTCGGCCGGTGACTTGATCATGCGCAGCCGCGCCACCTCGGCGAAGGCGTTGGTGAGGCGCGCCTTGGGGAGCGCGCCGCGCAAGGAGTCGGCGAACTCGCGCGGGGGATCAGAGGGGCGCACGGGCGCGGCCGGGAGGGGCTCGACCGGCCCCGGACGTCCCAGGTCGACACGCAGGGACAGCCCCTTCTCCAGCCGGGCCATGAGCCACGGCAGGAGCTCCTCGACCGGTCGCACCGCAGCGACCCCCGCCACCTCGGCGATGCGGGGGTCGTCGGCCAGGGGCCGACCGGGGAAGTCGTTGCTCCGGGCGGGATTCTCGAAGCGCGCATCGCGCCGGGGAGCGAACAACGTGGCGCGGCCGTCCGGGGCCTCGATGGCCAGCACCGAGTCCGGCAGCTCGAGCCCGGTGAAGTAGAGGAAATCGTCGAGCTGGCGGAAGGTGGTGCCGTCCGACAGCCCGGCGCGGCTCGGGGCCAGGAAGATCCCACCACCCGACGCGTCGAGCTCGCGCCCCAGGGCCGCGCGGCGGCGAGCGTACTCCTCGGGTGCGAAGAGGAGGCGTGTCCAGTCGAAGAAGTGCTCGGGCGGAGGCGGATGGGCCTCGGCCGGTGGGGCAAGGCTCACGAGGAGCAGGGCGGCGACGAGGGGCTGCCGGAGAGAGCGGGCCAGGGGCCAGGCGGCGCGGCGATCACGGTTTCTCTGTCTCACAGCCGCATTTGTATCCCAGCGGGGGGACGAGGATCCCGTGAGAACACGGAGCGAGGGGCAGGCGCTCTGCAGCGGCCAACCGCCCCGCATGACGGATCGAGAGTTGGTGGCATGGGTGATGCTGGTTACATAGGATTTGAAGGCTCAGGCGTGCCATCCGAGCGCCCGGCCAAGAGGAGGATGCCATGCACGACTTCCTGTGGGGACTCTGGAATGGTCTTACGGCGTGGCCCCTCCTCATCATCCACGCCTTCGGCGCGTGGGCGCAGTATCCCGTCTACGACGTGGCGCGGGATGGAGGTTGGTATCAGTTCGGGTTCCTCGTAGGCGCCGGCTCCCCCTTCCTCGGGTTGTTTGGGAGAAGGGCGGCTCCTGCGCGCGCCCCCTCGCCACGTGATCGGGCGCCGGAGCGAGAGTCGTCGGCGATGATCCGCGGACCCTCGACCGAACCCCCATCAACGTAAACATCCGCGCCGAGGGTCCCTCCGGAAAGGGGCCGGTATCGCCGGGACGAGACGACGACGGAACCGGAGCCACGGTCTCCTGAGGACGGTCGAGCCGGCCCCCGTACTCCAACCGCCGGGCGGCTCCACACACCAGCCGCCCCACACACCAGCAGCCCCCCCGCTCCAAAACCAAGCGCCCGGACCCTTGGCATCTCACCTGCAGAGCCACTCGGCAAGTCCGTTCGCTCCCGGCGAGTGCCGGTGAGCATCGAATGGACGATACCCGAACCGCGGCCGCCCCCTGAGCCCGAGCCCGCCCCATGCGGGCATCGCCTGGAAGCAGCCCACGGAGCCTCGTCCCATGAGCAAGAGCTACGATCCAGCCACCGCCACCGCCGCCACCACCACCGTCACCTCCGAGGCCGGCCGCACGGCCCGCCGCCGCTCGCGCCCCCCGCGCGACGCCACGGACGGCGCAGCGGACGGCGCCACGGACGGCGCAGCCCCCCCAGCCGCCGCCACTCCCGCCGCCAACCCCATCGCCGAGGAGATGCGCGCCCACCTCGTCGCGGCCGCCGCGCCCCCCACGGTCGCGCCCGAGGACTTCAACATCGAGGACATCCTCACCCTCGAGGCGTTGACCCGGCGGTACGGCCCCGCCACCCCCGCGGAGGTCAACCTCTCCCTCGAGGGCGCCAACCTCGTGAAGCTGGCCGACGACGGCGCCCGGTTCTCCACGCGCCGCATCACCCGCGACGGCGCCCGCATCTGGGGCACCATCTCGGGCTTCCTCGACCGCGCCACGCCCGAGCAGCGCGCCCTCATCCCCGCCATCACCGACAACTTCATGCGCGTGGCGGTCTGGTCCACCTACCACGCCCAGGAGCTCTCCGAGTCGCGCCAGGGCATCCAGAAGGACGTCACCACCCTGCGCGTCGGTCGCACCATCGGCAGCGACGATCTGAGCCGCCGCGCCGGCGGCCACCGCGACGTGCTCTACAGCGGGCTGCTCGTCCTCGCCGGCAAGAAGGCCGACCTGCGCGGCCGCATCGAGCAGGTCTACAGCAAGAGCTCCGAGCCGGCCCGGGTGGCCACCTCGCTCCGTGACCTCACCAGGCTCGGCCGTGAGGTCCTGGCCGACCCCTCCCCCGGGGCCCTGCACCGCCGCCAAGGCAGCCTGATCGACGAGAACTTCCTCGCCGCCGGTGAGGCCCTGGCCAACGAGGTGGCGACGCTCGGCGAGGTGGCCGGGGCGCTCCCGGCGCGTCCGCCCGTGCTCCAGGAGGAGCTGGATCTGTGGGATGGGCGCAACCTCGCGTTCATCGAGATGGCCATCGATGCCTTCGAGGCCGGCCGCACGCTCGATCCCAGCCTCCCGCGCATCTACCCCATCACGCTCCGCAGCTTCTTCAACCGCAAGGCCCCTGCCACCAAGGCCGAGCCGCCGGCCACCCCTGCCACCCCCCCGACCCCGCCATCCACGCCCACCACGCCCCCGACCCCGCCCACGGACGCCCGGCACGCCGGATAGCGCCTCTCCCCTCCCTCCCCCTCTCACGACCTGAGTTTCACACCTCACGCGAGGCTGGTGGCAGCTGCGCCACCAGCCTCGCACCCATCTCAGCTGACATTAAGCTTCCTCTCACCAGCGGTCTCGGATGACAGACGTCTGCCTCCGATCGGCCAGGCCACCAGCGCCTCCCCGCTCGGGGTGCCGGGGACGGGAGGCCTCCCTTTCTCGGGGGGAGGATCCTCTGGCCGGCTGGCCGGCGGGGAGGACCCTCTCGCGGGCGGGGAGGACCCCCTTTCGTGGGGGGAGGACCCTCTTTCGCGCGGGGAGGACCCTCTCGCGGGCGGGGAGGACCCTCTTTCGCGCGGGGAGGCGGCGTTGTCTCCGGGGGAGTCCTTGATTTATAAGGGAAAAGACGCTCAGGCGCTCCGCGAGGCGCCTACGTAGCCGGGGGGCCCTCCGGGTCCGTACCGCCCGCTGATACGTCGTACAGCCAGGAACCGCCGCCGTCCCTCGGGCCCCCGCCAAGTGTACCGTACCTGTACCGTACCAGTGTACCAGCTGGTACACTTTTTTATTGGCTGGTCAGCTCTCATGCGGGCGAATGCCCCACGAGCTTCCACGCACCTACAAGTGTAACTGTAACTGTAACTGTAACGTGTAACACCCTGTTACACTTTTTTCGGTGCCGGTCAGCTACTCCATTGACGAGGGCCGCGCACCACATCGAGACACACGGGCGGCGCTCATCGAGGCCCCAAGGCGCCGAAGTAGAGGTATACCGGTCCCGTCCCCGCATCGCAGCGGCCTTCCCCCTCAGCCTGTTGGAGCCCACATGGAGAACATGAACGGAAAGATCTGCATCGTGACCGGCAGCAACACCGGCATCGGCAAGGAGACCGCGCGCGGCCTGGCGACGCGCGGCGCGACCGTGGTGATGGCCTGCCGTGACGCGGCCAAGGCCGAGGCCGCGCGCGCCGACATCGCCGCCACCTCGGGCCGGAGCGACGTGCGCGTCCTGCCCCTCGACCTCGGCGATACGAAGTCCATCCGCGCCTTCGCCGCCTCCTTCAAGGAGCAGTACGCGCGGCTCGACGTGCTCATCCACAACGCCGGCGTGTGGACGAACCGGCGCACCACGACCCAGGACGGCTTCGAGGCCACGTTCGGCGTGAACCACCTCGGCACGTTCCTCCTCACGCGCGAGCTCCGCGACCTGCTCGAGCGGAGCGCCCCGGCGCGCATCGTGGTCGTGTCGTCGAAGCTGCACGACCGCGGGCACATGAACTTCGAGGATCTCCAGTTCGAGCGGCGCAAGTACAGCGCCACGGCGGCCTACAACCAGTCCAAGCTGGCCAACGTGCTCTTCACCAAGGCCCTCGCCCGGCGGCTCGCCGGCACCGGGGTCACGGTCAACGCCGTGCACCCGGGCGTCGTCGCCACCGAGCTGGCGCGCGACTACCCCAAGCTCCTCGTCAAGCTGGCCCACCTCTTCATGATCACCCCGGCGGAAGGCGCCGCCTGCTCCCTGCACGTCGCCACCGACCCGGGCCTCGCCACCACGAGCGGCGAGTACTTCGAGAAGTCCAAGCCCCGGCCCGCCGCCCCCGAGGCCAACGACGAGGCCGATCAGGAGCGGCTGTGGCGGGTCAGTGAGGAGCTGCTCGGCATCACGAAGGCCTCCCAGGCCGCCTGAGGAACCGATCTTGAACCGGGGGCCGTTCTGCGTGACAGTACGCTCGTGCCTTCCTTCCTGCACGAGTTGCCGCTCGAACTGTTTCGCCGGTGCCCCGAGCTGGTCGCGTATCTCCTCGGCGAGGTCCCTCGGCCCATCGCGTCTACTATGATTTCGTGCTCGCGTCGCTGAACGACGCTGAACGACGCGGCACGACGAGCCCTGGAGCAGGAGCTGACGATGGAACGCGGCAAGTACGAGTATCGGAGCGACTTCGCGCGGACGTATTTTGCTCAGGGCGAGGCCAAAGGGCGCCAAGAGGGGCGCACAGAGGGACGCACAGAGGGGCGCACGGAGGGGGAGGCGAAGGCGCTGCTGGCGCTGTTGACGGCGCGCGGGTTGGCGGTCGATGCCGAGGTGCGACAACGCATCTTGAGCTGCACCGATGTCGAGCAGCTGGAGCGCTGGATCGTGCGCGCCGCCATCGCCTCCTCTCTCCGCGAGGTGCTCGCGGAGGGTTGACCGAGCTCAGCCCACCTTGGCGGCGATGCCGTGGTCCGGGATGACGGTGTGGATCTCGGCCTCGCCAAAGCCTTCCGCCTTGTAGCAGCGCTTCACGCCGGCCAGCTCCACGTGGGCGCTGCGGGCCACCGCCACGCGAATTCGGCCGAGCAGCTCCACCCGCCGCCGCGCCGTGCCGTGGAGCTCGACGAGCCCGGCGTACTCCTGCGCGGCGTCGCGGATCTCGGCGGCGTAGCGCCGGACCCGGGCGAGCTCGAGCTTGGGGTGCAGGTTGGCCTCGAGCAGCTCGGCCAGGAGCTCCATGCGATCCGGCTGCTCGTCGTCCGGGCCCTCGGTGTAGTAGCCGATGCCGCCGGGAAAGAGGAGCGCCAGCGCCGGATCATGGGCGGGGCGGCCCACGTCGTTCCAGATGTCGTCGGAGATGCGGCTGAGGAGCTCGTCGGCGCGGTCGTCCATGTCATCGAGCGCGGCGGTGAGCGGGGCGAGGGCCTTCAAAGCGGCCTGGTAGCGCTCCTCGACCCGGTCGATGAGCTTGACGACCGGGCCGAGGCGGGCCTCGGCGATGCTGTGCCACAGGCCGCCCTTGGCCAGGGCGTTGGCGTGAGTGCTGCGGACGTCGGCGAAGATGTCCTCGGCTGCTGCCGTGCGGCGAATCACGTCGCCCATGTACGAGCTCCTTTGTGCATTGAGCACGAAGAGTCGGGCGAGTGGGGGAACGCTGTCAAGGCGTCGATCCTCGTCGCCTCCGACTGGCTGGTGAGGAGAAGGAAGGCCGTCAGCTCGGATCCGGATCCGGGCTAGGTCATCGGTCTCATGGCTCTTTTTCGCTTCGCCGCAGAGGCGGTGGTACCCTGGGGGGGCCTCGTGCGGGTCAGGACATGTCTAAAGAGATCATCGACTTTCGCCAAGAACTCGAGCGCCATCAGGAATTCCTCGGCCGCGAAGACATGATCGCGGAGCTGCGGCGCGCGCTTCCAGAGGGTGGGACGAGCCGCGGCTGGATCCTCGTCAAGGGCTCCCCGGGACGGGGGAAGAGCGCGCTCCTGTATCACGTGCTGTCCCTCATCCAGGCGGAGCGCCGTGTCGAAGCGGCGGTGCCGCGTCACTTCCTGCGTCGGGGCTTCCAGGGCTGGGACCGGCCGGAGCTGGTGATGATCAACCTGGCGGCGCGCATCGAGGCGCTCTATCCCAAGGCCCGCGACCCCGAGGCCCGGCCGGAGACGCGCTTGTTCGAGCTGCTCGACCGCGTGTCGCATCAGCACCTCGTCCCGGGCCGCGAGCAGCTCCTCCTCGTCATCGACGGCATCGACGAGGTGGATCCCGGCATCCCGGGCCAGAACCCGCTCGGCCGCTTCCTGCCCCCGGCCCTGCCGCCAGGGGTCACGATCTTGTGCTCCTCGCGCCCGAACTACCCGCACCTCTCCTGGATCGAGCAGCGCGAGCACCTGCTCCAGGTCATCGACCTCGACGACACCGCCTGGGCGCCCTCGAACGAGCAGCTGTGCCGGAGCTACTGGGAACGGCACGCGGGCGACTTCACGCCCCCGCTCTCCACGAAGGAGATGCGGGAGGTCCTGCGCATCTCCGCCGGGAACATCCTCGCCGCCCTGCGGCTGTATGATGATCTGGTCCGGCGCCCCGAGTCGCGCGCGCGCCTGGTGCGCATCCCCGCGGGGGTGTCGGGTCTCATGGGCGAGTTCTGGGCGCGGATCGCCGCGCTGCCCGATGAGAGCTTCGTCCGCACGAGCGATGGTTTGGGCGCGCTCACGGCGGCCCGCGAGGCCCTGCCGCTGCACGTGCTCGCCGTGGCGGCCGGCTGGGGGAACGTACGCGTGGGCGCGGAGTTCCTCGCCGTGGCGCGGCCCTTCCTCTACGAGGAGCCCGCGCACTGGGTCGGCGTGCCGGCCTATCGCCTGTATCACGAGGCGTTCCGCGAGTTCCTGGCCGACCAGCAGGGGCCCGAGACCATGGCCCTGCGCCACCGCGAGATCGGCGAGCGGCTGGCCAACTGGCCGATCCCCGAGGACGAGGTCCTCGGCTACCGCTACACGCTGCGCCATGCCATCGAGCACGCGCTCGGCGCCGGCGTGCCCGAGCGGGCCGCCGAGCTGTGCGTCGATCTGGAGTACCTGCAGGCGCGCCTCGTCGAGGTGGGGACGCCGGTCGTGGAGGTGGACCTGGCCCGCGTGGCGGTGGCCGTGGCCCGGGGGGAACCCAAGGAGGCGTTGGCCGCGCTCATCCGCGTGGTGCAGGCCGAGTCGCACTGGCTCCGCGAGGCGCCCGAGGCGCTCTCGCGCCTGGTGTACAACCGGCTGCGCTCGGCGGGGTGGACCGAGGAGCTCATGTCCGAGCTGGTCTCGTTCCGCCACGGGTTTCCCTCGCTCCGGCTGCGCCACCCGGTGCGCTTTGGCGGCGGTGAGCTGCGCACGTTCCAGGGGCACGCCGACGCCGTCACCGGCTGCGCCATCACGCCCGACGGCAAGCGCGTGGTCTCCACCTCCCGGGACAAGACGCTCAAGCTCTGGGACCTCGACTCGGGCCAGTGCCTCCACACCCTCCACGGCCACACCGGCAGCGTCACCGGCTGCGCCATCACCCTCGACGGCCGGCGCATCGTCTCCTCGTCCTACGACAAGACGCTCAAGGTGTGGGATCGCGGCTCCGGGAGGCTCCTCCACACGCTCCAGGGCCACGCCGGCGGCGTCACGGCCTGCGCCGTCACGCCCGACGGTAAACGCATCGTCTCCGCCTCGTCGGACAAGACGCTCAAGATCTGGGATCTCGACTCCGGTCAGCTCCTCCACACGCTGCAGGATCACTGGGACGAGGTCACGGGCTGCGCCGTCACGCCCGACGGGAGGCGCGCCGTCTCCGCGTCGTACGACAAGGCGCTCAAGGTGTGGGACCTCGAGTCCGGCCAGCTCCTCCGCACCCTGCAGGGCCACGGCGACGGCCTGACCGGCTGCGCCGTCACGCCCGACGGCCGCCTCGTGGTCTCCGCCTCCTGGGACGCCACGCTCAAGGTGTGGGATCTCGAGTCCGGCGAGCTCCAGCGTACGCTCGCGGGCCACACGGACCGGGTCACGGGCTGCACCATCACCCCCGACGGTCGTCACGTCATCTCCGCCTGCGACGACACGACGCTCAACGTCTGGGAGCTCGAGTCCGGGCAGCTCGTCCACATCCTCCACGGCCACTCCGGGGGCGCCACCGGGTGCGCGGCCGCCCCGAACGGCCGACACCTCGTCTCGGCGTCCTCGGACGCGACGCTCAAGTTCTGGGATCTCCGCTACGAGATGCTGGTCCAGCCGCTGCACAGCCACTCGGACAGCGTCACGAGCTGCACCCTCACGCCGAGCGGCCGAGGGCTCGTCTCTTCTTCTTACGACGACACGCTCAAGGTCTGGGATCTCGAGTCCGGGCAGCTCCAGCAGACCATCCACGCCTACTCCGAGGGCGTCACGGGCTGCGCCGCCACTCACGACGGCCGCCGCATCGTCGCCTCCTGCGAGGACGAGACGCTCAAGGTGTGGGACCTCGAGTCCGGCCAGCTCCTCCACACCCTCCTCGATCACACCCGGGGCGTCACCGGCTGCGTCCTCATGCCGGACGGCCGGCGCATGGTCTCGTCCTCGGACGACCAGGCGATCAAGCTCTGGGACCTCGAGTCCGGCCAACTCCTCCGCACGTTCCAGGGCCACACCGGCGGGGTCGCGGGCTGCGCCCTCACCCCGGACGGCCGGCGGATCATCTCGGCGGCGCGCGACACGAAGCTCAAGGTGTGGGACATCGAGTCCGGCCAGCTCCTCCACACCCTCCACGGCCACTTCGATGCCGTGGCCAGCTGCACGGTCACCCTGGAGGGCCGGCGCGTCGTCTCGGCCTCCTGGGATCACACGCTCAAGCTCTGGGACCTCGACTCGGGTCAGTGCCTCCACACGTTCCAGGGCCACACCGACGTGGTCACCGGCTGCGCCCTCACCCCCGACGGGAAGCACGTGATCTCGTCGTCCGACGATCGGACGCTCAAGCTCTGGGACCTCGAGCGCCCGGTGCTCCTCGACACGCTCTACGGCGTGGCCCCGTTCACCTGCGTCTCGACCGGCGCCGGCCTGATCTTCGCGGGCGACCGGCTGGGCAACGTCTGGATCCTCGAGGCCTGATCCAGCTTCGCCTCATACCGACCCCGTCGCCTCCACGTCGCCGCGTGTGGAGGCGGCGGGAGGCTGCTCGTCGATGAGCCACCCGAGGACGCCTTTGCGCGGGTCGAGGTAGGTGCGGAAGTAATTGCGCCCCTCCTCGTAGATCCCCTGAGTGGCGAGCAGCTCTCGGATCGCCGGCAGGTGGTAGTAGGGCACCGACGGGAAGTAGTGATGTTCGATGTGGTAGTTGATGTTGAGGGGGGCGATGCTGTGGCGCTCGAGGAGCGTCCCCTCGACCAGCCGCACGCCGTTCAGCTCGCTCGTGGCCGGGTCGAAGCAGTGCTCCCCGAGCGCGCGCATGCGGAACATGGCCATCCCGATGGTGAGCGATGGCAGCGTCCACAGGAGGAGGTAGGGCACCCAGCCATGGGTGAGGGTGAGGAAGGTGACGAGCGCGCCGAGGAAACCGAGGTAGCGCAGGTGCTCGGCGGCCGTGATGGGCGGCTCGGCGCCGGGCCGGAGGCGGTAGAAGTAGGTCCACGGGGCGCCGATGCGCAGCCAGCGGGGCACGTGCAGTCCGAGGAGATCGAAGAGGAAGATGCGCAGCACCTCGCGGGGGCGGCGGGGGAAGATCCAGGTGTGGGGATCGACCTGGGTGTTCATCCAGTAGGGATCGTCGGGCGTGTTGGGATCATGGTGGTGCTGCAGGTGCTGCAGGCGAAAGCCCGCGGTGGTGAAGTGCATGGGGAAGGCGCAGAACAGATCGCTCAGCACCTCGTTCCAGCGGCGGTTCGTGAAGAGGTGGAAGTGCACGGCCTCGTGCATGAGCACGAGGAGCGTCATCTGCCGCGTGGCGATGACGGTGCCTGCGAGCATCCACACGAGCCAGTGTCGGATGGTGAGGGCCAGGGCGAGCATGGCGGCGATCACCAGCCACTGGCGCGCGATCGCCCAGGCCGCGCGCCCATTGCTCACCAGCGACAACATCCGAACCTCTTCTGACAGATCTCGCCGCGAGGCGGCCTGGCCGGCGACGCTCTCTCCCAAGGCCGGCGAGTCCGTCCCCAGCACGCCCTGTTCCTCCTGTCCCCCTTGTCCAACGATCACCTCGACCATGGACGGCCTCCTTCACTCCTAGGCGACGTATTCCCATCCGAGTATTGCGGAATACTACATACGTACTGAATGAAAAGAGCGGCGATAACGCAAGTATTTCTCATCCCTTCGCCCTGCTCTCGAGGCGGAGCGCGAGCCCCCTCCTGTTGCCCATCCGCTGCCCGGGTCGGTTCATGAATCCGGGGATTCCATTCACGGGTTGACTCCGCGCCTTCCCTGATCGATAGACCCAGCATGTCGAACGCCATCTACGCCTCGCCGCCGCCGCACAATGAGCAGGTCCTGTCCTATGCCCCGGGCACGCCGGAGCGGACGCGCCTCAAGACGACGCTCGCCGAGATGTCGGCCCAGACCATCGACATCCCGCTCTTTATCGGCGGGCGCGAGGTGCGGACGGGGCGGACGGGCGAGGTGCGCATGCCGCATCGGCATGGGCACGTCCTCGCCACCTATCACCAGGGCGGCGCCGAGGAGGTGACCCAGGCCATCGAGGCGGCGCGCGCCGCGCACAAGACCTGGTCGCGCACGCCCTGGCCCGAGCGGCACGCCATCTTCCTGCGCGCCGCCGAGCTGCTCAGCACCAAGTATCGGGCCCGGCTCAACGCCGCGACCATGCTCGGCCAGTCGAAGACGGCGTACCAGGCCGAGATCGATTCGGCCTGCGAGCTCATCGACTTCCTCCGCTGGAACTGCCACTTCGCCACGCGCATCTATGCGGAGCAACCGATCTCGCCCTCCGGGACCTGGAATCGCATGGAGGCGCGGCCACTCGAAGGTTTCATCTTCGCGGTGACGCCGTTCAACTTCACCGCCATCGCGGGCAACCTGCCGACCGCCCCGGCCATCCTCGGCAACACCGTGGTGTGGAAGCCGGCCGCCTCGGCGCTCTACTCGGCGTGGCACATCGTCGAGCTCCTGCGCGAGGCCGGGTTGCCCGACGGGGTCATCAACCTCGTGAGTGGACGGGCGCAGGAGATCGGCGACACGGCGCTGGCGCATCCGGACCTGGCCGGCATCCACTTCACCGGCTCGACCGAGGTGTTCCACGGCATGTGGCGCACCGTGGGCGAGCGCATCGCCCGCTACCGGAGCTACCCCCGCATCGTCGGCGAGACGGGCGGCAAGGACTTCATCCTGGCGCATGAGTCGGCGGAGGTGGACGCGCTCGCCACCGCCATCGTGCGCGGCGGCTACGAGTACCAGGGCCAGAAGTGCTCGGCGGCTTCGCGCATCTACGTGCCCGACACGCTGTGGCCCAAGCTCGAGCCGCGCCTGTGCGGCATGATCTCGGAGCTGCGCATGGGCGACGTAGCGGATTTCCGCAACTTCATGGGCGCGGTCATCGACCGCCGCGCGTTCGAGACCATCAGCGGTTATCTCGAGGTGGCGGAGAAGACCGGCACGGTCCTGACGGGTGGCAACGCGGACCGACGCGAGGGGTGGTTCATCGAGCCCACGCTCGTGCGGGTGGAGGACCCCCGGCACCGGCTCATGCAGGAGGAGATCTTCGGGCCGGTGGTCACGCTGTGGGTGTACCCGGCGCGGCGCTGGCGCGAGGTGATGGATCTCGTGGACGGGACCTCGCCCTACGCCCTGACCGGCGCCGTGTTCGCGCAGGACCGCGCGGCGCTGGCCGAGGCCACCGAGACCCTGCGCGACGCGGCGGGCAACTTCTACCGCAACGACAAGCCGACCGGCGCGGTCGTGGGCCAGCAGCCCTTTGGCGGCGGGCGCGCCTCGGGCACCAACGACAAGGCGGGCAGCGTGCTCAACCTGTGGCGCTGGGTGAGCGCGCGCAGCATCAAGGAGACGCTCGCCCCGCCCACGCACCCGGCCTACCCCTTCATGACCGAGGAATGAGCCGCTTTTCGCAGACCTCCCGCCCCCCTGCCTGACCTCCGAACCACAGGGCACCGTCTCAGCCGCAAAGTCCCTGCTTGGAGGGCGACAGATTCGCGCTAAGATGATCGTATCTCGCACGGGAGGTGATCCATGTCACTCAACCGCTCCCCCTTGCTGGCGCCGCGCGTAGCCGGACCGATCCTCGGAATCAGTTTGCTCCTCATTGGAGGCGCGGTAGCGCTCCGCGGACAAACCCCCCCTTCGGCCGCGGCCTACCGGCTGTACCTCTCGGCCCCGGAGGATCCGCGCTGCTACTACGGCTCGGCCTGGAATGAAGGCCCGGTCGTGTCCACCAAGGATCCGCGGAGCGGGCGGACCTCCTACGTCCGTAAGTTCCAGTTCGTCGACGGCTGCTACTGGCAGGCGACCGAGACGCTGGTGCCGATGGACAACGGGACGGTGTTCTACGACTACGAAGAGCACGTCCTGTCGTGCAACCCCGGGGCGGTCCCGGCGGCGACCTGCCCGCGTCAGGGCTTCGTGACCGTGGAGCCGGCCGGCCAGGATGAGGCCCTCACCCCCACGCCGACCACCTACATCACCAACGACATCCCCGAGGACCTGCGGCAGTGGCGGCGCCCGCGCTCCACGCGCCATGCCTCGATCTGCCCCTACAGCAACTGGGGGAACGGGCATCACGGCCACGACGAGGTGCCCTCTCCGGAGCTCTAAGCCGCACCCGTCCTCCCTCCCCTCCCCTCGTCCCTCCCCATTCCCTATCGCAAGACGCAACCTCCAGGCGCCCAGCGCCTGTGCATCATCCGTTCATCCGTGGCAGTGGGAGAGATCGGGGGGCAGAGCGCCCCCCGGTGTCCTGGGGCCGTTGAGTTGAGCCGAGGTCCTAGTTGGCCGGGCTGTTATTGAAGGGCACGTAGTCGCGGCAGGGCTGGCCGCGCAGGGATGGACAGGGCGGCAACTGGGTCGGCGCGGTGGCGCCCACCAGGTGCGGCAGCACCACGCTCGATGGGTACGCGGCCGAGTGCCCGACGGTGTGCGTCGCTCCCGTGAGCGGCTTGTTCTCGAAGCGCCAGGCGGCGCGGCTGTCGCCTGGCGTGTCGACCGAGACCCGGATGCGAGAGCCGGCGCGGAATACATGGCCGAAGCTGGCGATGGGCACCCTCACGGAGACCCACTCACCGGGGACGAGCGGCTGCACGTCGGCCTCGAGATAGGTCGGCACCGGCCACAGCGGCGACGACGCGACGGTGTCGAGCTTGCGCTCGCTCGCGCGCAGCCAGCCGCTCTGCACGTACATCTCCTTGTTATCGGGCCGCACCTCGGTGACGTTGATCTCGAGGTCGGCGTCGGCGGCCGTGGACCGGACCCACAGGTCCGCGCTGCCCGTGCCCACCATCACCAGATCCTGGCTGAGGGGCGCGGTCTCGAAGACCACGGCGCTGCGGGCGGCGGGCGCGCGCCAGGCATAGGCCGGCAGCTTGTCCCAGACGTTGCCGCCCGGGGCCAGGATGCCGCGCTGCCCGGCGTCGGGATCGAAGTCGAAGGACGATGCGGCGGCGGTCTCGGTGGGCATGTCGGGCCCGAGCGAGCCATCGGCGTGGAGGTAATAGCGGAGCGGCGTCTGCCCGGGCGGCGGCCAGCTCGGGTACATGCGCTCGAAGGTGCCCACCGGCGCCCCGAGATCAGTGGTGTTCCCGCCGCTCTCGAAGATGACGCGGAGGGATGGCTCGGCCCGATAGGCGGCGAGCGCCTGGTCGTAGCTCGTGTAGGAGCTGAAGCGATCCGGCGGCAGCTCCAGGTTCGATTGGAAGATGCTCGACGCGAGCAGCGGCGCGATCGAGCGCACGAGCGGGTCGATGGAGGGGATCCGCTGCGCCACGAAGAAGTCGAGGAAGGTCTTCCACTCGGTCAGGATCTGGGGGGCGAAGCCGTCGGGGTGGACGCCGTTGTAGACGGTCATGCGCACGAACGGGGCCCCCGAGAAACGATCGAGGAGGGTGGTGAAGAACGGGCCGGTCTGCTCGTCCTGCCAGGCGCCGGCGAGGAACACCGGCACGTTGATGTCGGGGGCGAAGCGCGTGGGGTTCAAGGGGTCGATGATCTCGGGCACGTAGTACTCGGTCGCGGTGGCCAGGGCGACGTTGTCGAGGCGCTGGCCGTGGAGGAGCTGGTTCTCGGCGCAGGCGCGATCGCCGGCGTCGACGCGCGCCTGCTCCCAGCCCTGGCCGTAGGGGCTGGCGCCGTTGAGGACGCTGGTCACCCACTGGACGGCGAAGCCGTTGTTGAGGATGCCGCCCGGCCGGAGTGTGGTGGACGTGTTGCCGATGACGGACAGGGGGGTGATGGCGGCCAGGCTCGGGGGCCTCGCGCGGGCGACGAACAGCTGGGAGATGCCGGGGTAGGAGAGGCCGGTCATGCCGACCTTGTGGTGCAGCACCCAGTCCTGCGCGGCCACGGTCTCGATGACGTCGTAGCCGTCGAGCACCTGGAGGGTCTCGAAGAAGTCGTAGGCGCCGCCCGAGCAGCCGGTGCCGCGGATGTTGACGCTCACGGTGGCGTACCCCATGAGGCCGGCGATGAGGCCGCTCGGATCATTGGGGGCGTCGCACAGGACGGGCAGCGAGCCGCACAGGAACGAGTAGGCGCCGCCGTTGACCGGTTCGCCGGGCTTGGACGGCGAATAGCCGGAGTAGTTGACCACGGTGGGATAGGGGCCCTGGCTGACGGGGCCGGGCAGGGTCACGTAGACCGAGAGCGTGGTGCCGTCGCGGGTCTGGATATAGCCGAAGCCGGGCTGGAGCCGCTGGCGGCGATAGAAGTCGGGCGGCGGCTGGCTCTCGGCCACCGAGAGGACGCGCAGCTTGCGGCTCCGCTCGGGCGGGTTCTTCTGCGTGGTGCGCACGGTGTAGCCGGTGCCCGGCGGGAGGCGGCGGAACATCAGGCTGCCCTGCGCGTCGGTGGTGCCGACCTGGACCCGTCGATCGGCGCTGTCGTAGACCGCGAGCTCGGTGCCCGGGTCGGCGTGGGTGACGTGCAGCTGCTCGACGCTCTCGCGCACCTGGTAGGGAGCGTTCGCGCCGTCGCCGCAGCCGCCGAGCCCGAGCCCGAGGACGAGCCCGAGCCCGAGGGCTCCGGTGGAGAAGGCCAGAAGGACGAGCCGAGACCAAGCAGTACGTTCTTTCATGGCCGCATGCTCGCACAACGGGGCAGGGCCGGACAGCCGCGCCGCACATCGGGTGCGAAGAGACGGATCAGCCGTCGGGATCGGGCCAGAGCCGGAGGGCCCGTACGTTTTCGGGCACCACCGCGAGGTAGCGCGCGCGCGCCCGCTCATCAGCGAGCCGGATCGCCCGTTGCCGGATCTTGCGGCACAGCGCGAGGCCCGCCTCCCGCGCGGCCTCCTCCGCGCCCGCGGCCTGGAGCGCCTCCGCCACCGCCAGCTCGAGCCGCACGTCCATCCAGGCGCTGCCGCCGAGCGCCACGAGCAGCGCCATGCCTTCGTCGGCCACCGCGCGCGCCTCAGCGAGACGCCCCTGGAGGCGCAGCGCATCGATGAGGACCGCCAGGGCCGGCGGACGACCCGCCGGCGCGGACTCGAGGATCGCCAGGGCTCGTCGGGCCTCCTCCTCCGCCGCCGCCGGCCGACCCTCGCCGAGCAGCGTCTCGCCGAGGGCCGTGTGCCCGATGCCGCTCCACAGGTTCGGCTCGGGGCTCTTGAGGATCACCGCCTCCCCGATGGCGCGTGCCTCCTCCCGGTGTTGCGTCCCCCAGCGTGAGAGCGAGAGCGCGAGGTACGCCTGCCCCATGAGGAGGAGCTGGTGCTCTTTGAGCTGATCGAGGAGCTCGAGCCCGACGCGGAACGCCCGCATCGACTCCTCGGTGTCGCCGAGATGCGCCTGGGAGACCGCCCACTGGACCTCGGCGGCGCCGAGCAGGTAGCGATCGCCGGCCGCGCCGAGGGCCGCCTTGGCCGCCACCGCCGCCGCAGCGTGCTCTCCCGGGTCGCCGGTCACGAGGAGGCGGTGCCAGACCGTGGCCAGGTGCACGAGCCCCTGGCCCCGTGCGTCGCTCTCGCCGAGGGTCGCGCCCACCGCGCACAGCCGCGCCAGGAAGGCCGTGGCCTCGCGGTGCATCCCGGCCATGCCCAGCATGAACACGGCCACCATGGCCGGCTCGGCAAAGGCCGCCGCCGTGCCCGGCAGCGGCTCCACGGTGAGGAGCCGCTGCAGCACGTTGAGGAGCGTCTCGCGCTGGCCCCGGATCCCGGCCGCGGCCAGGAGCGCGCCGATGACCTGGTACCACTCCACGCTGCCCGGCGGCAGGAGCTCGAGCCCCGCAGCGCCCACCTCGCACGCCAGCGTCAGGTTCTTGCTGCGCACATGCGCCCACGCCTCGACCCCGCGCAGTACGCCGAGCATCTCGCCTGAGGCGCCGCACGCGATGCCGCGCTCGGCCCGATCGAGCGCGCCGGCCAGGTCGCCGGCCTCGAACGCCCGCTGGGCCGCCCAAGCAAAGAAGAAGACCGCGCGGTCCAGCTCCCCGCCCAGGCGGTAATGCTCACCGAGGAGGAGCGGATCGCTCTCGCCCTGGCGCTCGAGGTAGCGCGCCGCCAGGAGGTGCCCGAGCTGCCGGTCCTCCTCGCCGAGCAGGCTGTAGGCCGCGTCGCGCAGGAGCCCGTGGCGGAAACCGAGCTGCGTCTCCTCCACGAAGCGGCTCACCCCGTAGCGCACCAGGATCTCCGCCTCGACCAGGATGGCCAGCCAGCGGTCGATGTCATGCTCGTCGCGCGACTCGGCCCCGAGCAGCTCGAGCACGCCGCCGCGCCAGAAGGTCTCGCCGAAGATGCTGGCCGCCCGCAACACCCGCCGCGCCTCGGGCTCGAGCCGCAAGAAGCGCGACTGCAACATGGCCAGCACCGTCTCGGGCAGCTCCTCCCCTGCCCCCTCCGCCACCGCGCGGATGAGCTCTTCGAGGTAGAGCGCGTTGCCACCGGCCTGCGCCACGACGCGCGCCACCACCGCGGGCAGGGTCCGTTCCCCCAGCACCTCCCGCACCAGGCGCTCGCTCGCGCGCCGCCCGAGCTCCGAGAGCCGCAGCTCCTGCAAGCTCCGGCTCTCCCACAGCTGCGGGAAGATCTTGTGGATCTCCGGCCGGGCCAGCGCCAGCACGAACAGGGGCTGCTCATCGAGCTCGCGCAACGCCACGTCGACCAGGCGCACCGTGGCCGCGTCTCCCCATTGCAGATCCTCGAGCACCAGGATCACGGGCTGCACTGCGCACTCGGCGCGCAGGAGCAGGACGAGCGCCTCGGCGATCTGATGGCTCATGAGGCGCGGCTCCTGCCGTGCCGCCCGCAGACGGGGGCTATGCTCGTCGGGGTACGCGAGCCCGCACAGCTCCCCGAGGAACTCCACCACCCGCTGCCGCTCGACGCCGGTCACGCGCCGCCCCACGGCCTGGGCGAACAGCTCTCGTCGCCGGCCGAGGTCCATGGCGGGCTCATCCACCCCGCACCACCGGCGCAGCGCCCCGCCGAGGAGGCCATACGCCGCCCCGGCCTGCATGGGATCCCCGCGGCCGAGCAGCACCGCCATCTCCTCCCCCTCCTCCTGGAGCCGGCGCACGAACTCGTGCCGCAGGCGCGACTTCCCCATCCCCGCGGGCGCCACCATCACCACCGCCCGGGCCGCGCCCTCCTCCACGCACCCGTGATACACCATACTGAGCAGCTGCAGCTCCTGCTCGCGCCCCACGCACGGCGTCGGCCGGCCGAGCAGCCGCCGGGTCGGATCCCCGGGTGAACGCTCACGCACGAGCGCATAGCACCCCACCTCGGCTCCCTCTGGAGCGCCGTTCACAGGCGTCGATCCGTCGCGGCCTGCCGGCCTTCGCTCACCGCGAACTTCGCCCGCATCGGGTCCCATGGACGCATGTGAACGGCTGTCGACCCGGCGCATCTCGAACTGGCCATCGAGCAGCCCTGCGGTGAGCTCATCCACGCACACCACGTCCTCGGCCTCGCCGTGCGCCACGAGCCGCACCGCCCGCTCCACCACTTCCCCCACGGGCTGCGGCCCCTCCAGCACCCCGCGCCCCGTGGCCACCACGACGATCGTCTCGGGCTCCTGGTCCTTGAGCAGGCAGGCGGCCCGGGCGGCCTGCAGGGCCTGATCGCGCGCCGTCTCCCCCGCCTGCGCGAGCGTCACCACCGATGCACCGCTCGCCAGCGGCACGACTCGGGCGCCGAGCGCCGCCAGGCGCTCCGCCAGCTCGACGCGCCGCATCTCGAGGAGGTCGCTGTCCGCGGACTCGATCTGCGCCACCGCCTCGTCCACCGGACCGCGAGGCACGGCCAGCACCACACTGACCAGCTGCTGCTCGGCCATGAGGCCCGGCGCGGGCGGCGGCACGATCCGCGCCCCCGGCGCGTAGTTCTCGTCGGCAGGAGCCTGCTCGAACGTGCGCAGCATCTGGTTCACTGCCTCGAGGAGCGCGTCGCCATCGGCGTAGCGATCCTCGGGCCGCTTGGCCAGCATCCGTCCGACCACGTACTCGAGCGCCTCGGGCAGATCCGGGCGCGCCCGCCCGAGCGGCGGCACCTCCTCACAGAGGATGCGTGTCAGCACCACCGCCACGTGCCCGCCCGCAAACGGCGGCGATCCGACGAGACACTCGTAGAGCACGCAGCCGAGCGCGAAGATGTCGGCGCTCGGCCCCACCTGCCGATCGCCCCGCGCCTGCTCGGGCGCGATGTAATGCAGCGTCCCCACCACCTCGCCGGTCCGCGTGACCGACCCGCGCGTGATGCCGTTCCGCGCGATGCCGAAGTCGAGCAGCGTCACCCGCTCCACCTGGCCGTTGCGCAGGAACAGGTTGCCCGGCTTGATGTCGCGATGGACGATGCCCCGCCGGTGCACGGCGCCGAGCGTGGCGGCCGCCACCTGCACCAGGGTCAGGCACTCGCCGAGCGAGAGCCCCTGGCGCCGCAGGCGCTGGCCGAGGTCCTCGCCTTCGAGCCACTCCATGGCCAGGAAGATCTGGCCCTGCACCGTGCGTCCGTGGGCCACGTAGGCCGAGATCCCCGGGTGCCGCAGCTCGGCCAGCATCTGCGCTTCGCGCATGAGGCGCTCGGTGTCCTGCGAGCGCGGCGCGGGGGGCAGCATCTTGAGCGCCACCGGCTGCCCGCTCTGCCGATCGTAGGCACGGAAGACCATCCCCATGCCCCCGCTTCCCGCCAGATGCTCGATCTCGAAGCGTTCGGCGATCAATGTCCCTGGGGTCAGGGTCACGGGGTCTCGCCTCCCGGTCGGGCACCCGGGCCCGAGCGGCCGTCCGCGTCTGGCCCCGGGGGCTGCTCGCGGCGATATCTTGACTCCATCTCGAGTCCCTTATCCTACACTGTACGCGATTCCATCATTGGGGGGAAGCCTCGCCCATGGGGGGACGAGCCGCTGTCCGAGGAGCCGGCGGTGGGATGAAGCGCCGCAGGGGGACCTGGCGGGGAAAATCATGCGCGCGAGCCAGGTTCTACTAGAATGTCCGGTCGCAGGGCCTCGGCCGCACCGGCATGAAGAACGAGCGACTCTTTGTCTCCGAGATCTTTGGTCCCACCTTCCAGGGTGAAGGGCGGAGCCTGGGCATGCCGTGCATGTTCCTGCGCCTCAGCGGCTGCAACCTGGCCTGCACCTGGTGCGACACGCCCTACACCTGGGACTGGCAGCGCTTCGACCCACGCCAGGAGGTGCGGGCCCTCTCCCTCGATGAGGCGTATGCGCGGCTCACGGCCGGCGGCGTGCGCAACCTGGTGGTGAGTGGCGGCGAGCCCATGCTGCAGCAGGCCGCCCTCCTCCCGCTCACCCGCAGGCTTCACGAGGAGGGCTGGTGGACCGAGATGGAGACCGCCGGCACCGTCGCCCCGGCCACGGCCGATCTGGTGCGCGCCTACACCGTGAGCCCCAAGCTCGCGAGCAGCGGCAACCTCGGCCGTCCGCGCCTCGTGCGCGAGGCCCTGCGCGCCCTGCGCGACACGGGACGGGCCAGCTGGAAGTTCGTGGCCACCGGCCCGGAGGATTTCGCCGAGATCGACGCGCTCGTGAGCGAGCTCGGCCTCCAGCCGGTCTACGTCATGCCCGAGGGCACCGAGGCCGAGGGGCTCAAGGCGCGGCTCATCGAGCTCGGGCCGCTGTGCGCGGCGCGGGGCTATCACCTCACCCCGCGCCTGCACGTCCTCCTGTACGGCAACCGTCGCGGCGTCTGATTCGGGATCACCCCTCGCCGAGCCAGTCGCGTGGCTTCAGCCAATCGACGAGCGCGGCCTCGCGCGTGCCGGGCTCGAAGCGCACGTCGTAGCCCCAGCGCACGAGCGGCGGGAGCGACATCAGGATGGACTCGGTGCGGCCATCGGTCTTGAGCCCGAACACCGTGCCGCGGTCATAGATGAGGTTGAACTCCACGTAGCGCCCGCGCCGGAGCAGCTGGAACTCCCGCTCCCGCTCCCCGTACGTCGCGTGACGGCGGCGCCGCACGACGGGGAGATAGGCCTCGAGGAAGGCGTCGCCGGCGTCCTGCACGAAGGCGAGGTCGCGCTCCGGATCGCGCTGCACGTAGTCGAAGAAGATGCCGCCGATGCCGCGCGTCTCGCCGCGGTGCTGGAGATAGAAGTACTCGTCGCACCACTTCTTGAAGCGCGCATAGAACTCCGGGTCGTGCCGGTCGCACACCGCCTTCCACGTGCGGTGGAAGTGCAGGACGTCCTCGCGCTCGGGGTAATAGGGCGTCAGGTCCGCCCCGCCGCCGAACCACAGCGCGCTGCCCCGCCGCAGGCAGCGGAAGTTGGCGTGCACCGCAGGCACCATCGGGCTCCGCGGGTGCAGGACCAGCGAGACGCCGGTGGCCAGGAAGCTGAGGCCCTCCCCGGGCAGCTGCGACGCGAAGTCGGGGCGCAGCTCCCCGTGCACATGCGAGAAGTTGACCCCCCCCTTCTCGAACACCGCCCCGTTCTCGATCACGCGCGAGCGTCCGCCGCCGCCCCCCGGCCGCTGCCACTCGTCGGTGCGAAAGCGCGCGGTCCCATCCTCTTCCTCGAGCCCTGCGCAGATCCGGTCTTGCAGGCCGCGGAGCCACACCTCGGCCCGCTGTTCGATGGTCTCGCTCATCGACTACTCGCCTCCTTCTGGTCCCGCCGATGCGTGTGAACGGCTGCCTGAAGCGCCGCGTCGTCCCAGCCGATGCACCGTCTCCACGAGCGCCACCACGTGCTCGACCGGGGTTTCGGGCAAGATGCCATGCCCGAGGTTGAAGATGTGCCGCTCCCCACCGCGGCGCAGGATGTCCGCCACGCGCGGCTCGATGGCCGCGGGCGCGGCGAACAGCGCGCAGGGGTCGAGGTTCCCCTGCAGGACCAGCCCCGGCCGCCCTGTGCGCAGGCGCGCCTCGTCGAGCGGCACGCGGAAGTCGATCCCGAGCACGTCCGCCCCCACGGTCGCCGCGTCGGCCAGCAGCGTCGCGCCCTGGTTGCAGAAGTAGATGAACGGGATCTCGGCGCCGACCCCCGAGGCGCGCAGCCCGGCCACGATGCGCCGGACGTAGGGCAGCGCGAAGGCGCGATACTCGTCGGGCCCGAGGGCTCCGGCCCAGGAATCGAACAGCTGCAGGGCCTGCGCGCCGGCCCGCACCTGGGCCACGAGGTACCCGAGCGTCGCCTCGGTGATCTTGTCGAGGAGCACGTGCGCGAGCGCCGGGTCTTCGAAGAGGAGCCGACGCGCCTTGGAAAAATCCTTGGAGGTCTTGCCCTCGACCGCATAGGTGAGGAGCGTCCACGGCGCGCCGGCGAAACCGATGAGCGGCACCCGACCATCGATCGCGGACACGATGAGCCGGATCGCGTCCATCACGTAGCCGAGCGACTCCTCGGCCACGGGCACGCGCAGCGCGGCCACCGCCTCGGCCGAGCGCACGGGCTCGAGCCGCGGCCCCTCGCCTTCGCTGAACTCGAGCCGCATCCCCATGGCCTCGAGCACCACCAGGATGTCCGAGAACAGGATGGCCGCGTCCACGCCGAGCTGGTCGATGGGGTGGAGCGTCACCTCGCAGGCCAGCTCGGGCGTCTTGCACAGGACGAGGAAGTCCCGCGCCTGGGCCCGCGTCTTTCGGTACGACGGCAGGTACCGCCCGGCCTGGCGCATGATCCAGATGGGGGTGGTATCGACCGGCTGCCCATGACAGGCGGCGAGGAACCGGGTGCGGCGCGAAGAGTCGACGGCTCGGGAGCTCACGTCCACCTTATACACCCGAAATCCTCATCGCCCAGGTCCGCTCCAGACGATCTCAGGCAGGCCAAGGCCCGTCCCCCAGACCGGCCCAGACGAGGCACGCCGAGCTGCGGGAATTTGACAGGACTTCCAAGGCCCATCGACAATCCCTCGCCATGAGCACATCTGCCATCGCAGTGATCGTCGGCGTAGGACCGAGCGCCGGCCTGGGAGCGGCCCTCGCACGACGCCTGGCCCGCGAGGGGCTGCACGTCTTCATCTACGGCCGCACCCCCGCCAAGCTCGACCAGGTCGCCGAGGAGATCCGCCACGCCGGGGGCCAGGTCACGGCCCTGGCCGGGGACGCCAGCTCCGAGGCCGACGTGCTCCGCCTGTTCCAGGCCGTCGCCGCCGCCGAGGCCCAGGGCCCGCGGCTCGAGCTCGCCGTCTTCAGCATCGGCGGCCTCGGGCGCTCGCCCATCGTCGACATGAGCGCCGACAGCTTCCGACAGCTTTGGCAACAGAACTGCTTCGCCGGCTTCCTCGTCGGCCGTGAGGCCGCGCGGCTCATGCTGCCGCGGCGGCGCGGCACCATCCTCTTCACCGGCGCCACCGCCTCCCTCGGGGCCCGCGCCGGCTCCGCCGCCTTCGCCAGCAGCAAGGCCGCGCTGCGCGCCGTGGCGCAGAGCATGGCGCGCGAGCTCCAGCCCCAGGGCCTCCACGTGGCCCACGTCATCGTCGACGGCATCATCAACGGCGAGCGGGCGCGCGCGAACTTCCCCGAGGCGCTCAAGAGCCGCGGCGACGACGGCAGCATCGACATCGACGCGCTCGCCGACGTCTTCTGGACCCTGCACCGCCAGCACCCCACCACCTGGACCTACGAGCTCGACGTGCGGCCCTACAAAGAGCCGTTCTAGCGACGGGACGGGCGAGCGGCGAGCGGGGGATCCGGGCCGAAATCGCGGCGTGGTAGGCTCGTACCATGCCGCTCCCCCCTGGCCCCAAGCAGCCCGCCCTCATCCAGACCCTCCACTGGAGCTTCGATCCCCTCCCCTTCCTCGACCAGTGCGCCGCGCGCTACGGCTCCATGTTCACCATTCGCCTGGCCTCGCTCGGCGAGTTCGTCATGCTGACCGAGCCGGCCCACATCAAGCAGGTCTTCACCGCCGACGCCGCCACGCTCGAGGCCGGCCGGGTCAACCGCCTCCTCGAGCCCCTGGTCGGTCCGACGTCCATCCTGGTCCTCGATGGCCAGACGCACCTGCGCCAGCGCCGCCTGCTCCTGCCGCCCTTCCACGGCGAGCGCATGCACGCCTACGCCAAGATCATGCGCGGCATCACCGAGGCCTCGCTCGACCGCTGGCCGCTCTCCCAGGCCTTCTCCGTGCACCCCTTCGTGCAGTCCATCACCCTCGACGTCATCCTGCGCGCCGTCTTCGGTCTCGCCGAGGGCGCGGCCATGCGCGAGCTGGCCGAGCTCCTGGTCGAGCTGTTCACGCCGCCGCCGGCGCTCCTCGCGTTCCTCCCCCTCATCCAGCTCGACGTGCCGCTCAGCCCGTTCCGCAAGTTCCTGCGCCTGCGCGAGCGCGTCGATCAGAGGCTCTACGCCCTCATCGCCGAGCGCCGCCGCGCCCCCGACCTCGCCGAGCGCAGCGACATCCTGTCCCTCATGCTCGCGGCGCGCGACGAGAACGGGCAGCCCATGAGCGACCTCGAGCTGCGCGACGAGCTGGTCACCATGATCGCCGCCGGTCACGAGACCACCGCCACGACCCTGGCCTGGGCCCTCGGCCAGGTGCTCGCCGCCCCGGCCGTGCACGCGCGGCTGCGCGAGGAGGCGCAGAGCGTGCTTCAGGGCGAGTCGCTCGATGCGGAGCGACTCAACCGGCTCGAATACACCGACGCCGTGATCAAAGAGACCCTGCGCCTGCGCCCCATCCTGCCCATCGTCGCGCGCCACGTGAGCGCCCCCTTCAGCGTCGGCGGCTACGACCTGCCCGTGGGCAGCAACGTCGCCCCGTGCATCTACCTCACGCACCGCCGCCCCGACCTCTACCCCGAGCCCGAGCGTTTCTTGCCCGAACGTTTCCTCGGCAAGAAGCTTGATCCCTACGAGTGGCTGCCGTTTGGCGGTGGTCTCAGGCGGTGCCTGGGCATGGCCTTCGCGCTCTTCGAGGCCAAGATCGTGCTCGCCACGGTGATGGCGCGCGCCGAGCTGCGGCGGGCCGAACCCACCCCGCTCCGCCCCGTACGCCGCGGCATCACCCTCGCCCCCGACCACGGCACCCGACTCGTCCTCGCCCGGCGCACCCCGCGCCCCAGGACCGCAGAGTCCGCCGCCACCGCCTGAATCCCCATCCCCTGCTGGCAGATGAAACCGCTGCGTGCGGTTGATCTTGCCCCTGGGCACAGGTAGAACCAGGCCATGCCCACCTGGAACACTGTCGCCTCGATGGTGCTGCCGTTCGGCCTCCTGCTCGGAGCCGGCGGCTGCGGAGGGAAGTTCTACAAATCAACCACACCGTCGGGCGTGCCGTGCAGCGACATGCCGGTCTACCCCGCGGGCCAGGCCATCGACCAGCAGTATCATCGCCTGCGCCCCATCGCCAGCTCGCCCAAGGCCTCGACCGAGGCCGAACGCCTCGAATCCCTGCGCCGGAAGGCCTGCCAGCTCCACGCCGACGCGATCATCGAGGCCGCCAACGAAGAGACCCGGACCAAGGACGGGGCCGGCTACGTGACCCGCGCCAGCGGCACGGCCGTGGCCTGGGTGAAGGAGCGCGCACCGGCGACGCCGCTGCAGTCGATCCCCTCGCAGTCCGCGCCCCCTTCCGCCGCCCCGCCCGCCGGTTCGCCACCCGCCGGCCAGGCCGCCCCGCCGCCCGCCGACCAGGCCGCCAGCGCTTACGACTCCGTCCCCCAGGGTCAGGAGGCAGCGGCCCCGGCCCCGGCCAAGGGGGGCGGCAAGAAGGGCAAGTCCAAGCAAGCCCCCGCCTCGAAGTAACCTCACCCCGAAGGGTGACGGTATGAAAGAACCCAAGTCTCCCGAGCGGGCGGGCCGACAGGGGTGACGGTATTTAAGAACCCAGGTTCCCGGGAGCGATCGGGAACCTGGGTTTTTTCATACCGTCACGAACCCGTACTACGGATGCACGACGGGGAAGCGCTGACCCGGCCGCGGGTTCTCGGGGCCGATCTTCGGCAGCGTGCTCGGCATGGCCGGCAGCGCGCCCTCCCGGGTCGGTAGCACCATCGTCTTCTTCGGCGTCTCGGGCAGGCCCTTCTGCTGGGTCGGCAGCACCGTGGTCGACTTCGGCGGCACCTTGGGCAGCTGCCCCGGCGGCAGCCCCACCCACTTCTCGATGGTGAACTCGACGCGGCGGTTGAGCGCCATCCCCCCCTCGGTGTTGTTGTCGGCGAGCGGCCGCGTCTGACCAAAGCCCTCGGCGCGCAGCCGCCCGGTCTCGATCCCCTCATTCAGCAGGAAGCGCATCACCGACTGCGCGCGGCGGTTCGAGAGGTCCTTGTTGTACCTGGCGTTGGCGCGGATGTCCGTGTGCCCCTCGACCAGCACACGCTCGATCTCAGTGTGCGCCTTGATGACGCCCGCCACCTCTTTGAGGATGGGGAAGGACTCGGGGAGGATGATGTCCTGGTCCGTGGCGAAGTGCACCTGCTCGATGATGGCGATCTTGTTGCCCTTGATGAACGCGAGCGGGCAGCCGTCGCGACTCCCGGGACGCGCCGCGTCGTCGGGGCACCTGTCGAGTCGGTCGATGATGCCGTCCTTGTCGTGATCCTCGTCCGGGCAGCCGTGGTTCTGGACCGGCCCGGGGCGGCTCGGACAGAAGTCGTGCTCGCCGATGAGACCGTCGTTGTCGGGATCCGGGTTGTTGGGCGGCTTCTTGAAGCGCTCGAGCGCGCCCCACTCGCGGCTCCGCGGCGGCACCCACACGACCGAGGTGAAGAAGCGGAAGGCCGGCGAGCCGATGCCGCAGTCGCCACCGCCGCCGCCCACCGTGATGGTGAGGCTCGACGAGCTGTACCAGCGCAGGCCGAGCAGGAACTCGAACGAGTTCTCCTGGATGCTCTTGGGGGGCGGCGCCAGGGGGATGTTGCCGTAGACGTTCCCCACCACGGTCAGGCCCCAGCGCCGGACGATCGGCATCTCGCCGGCGAGGGCATAGGCGAACGAGGAGCCGAGCTTGATGTCGAGGAACTGGACCGTGGGCCGCACCCAGACCCCGGCGTTGAGCCCGACGAGCGCGCCGTTCTTGAACCGGTAGTCGAAGGCCAGGCCAGGCTGCGCCGTGACCGCGCCGTCGCTCGCGAAGTTGGTCGACGAGCCGGTGGGGAGGCTCAGCTGGAGCAGGGCCGACAGGCCGAACCCCTTGGCCTCGGGACGGCGGCGCAGGCCGGGGATGGCGATCTTGCTGGTCAGGCGCAGGTCGCCGAGCACCGAGGCGCGGATGAAGCCCTCGCGGCCGATGGCCTCGAGGTTGCCCGACGACTGGAAGGTCACGATGGGCAGGATGAGGCCGAGCTCGGCCCAGTCCCACAGGCCGATGCCCGCCATGACGTCGAGCTCCAGGCGGTTGCTCACGGCCTTCACGAGGCGCTGGCCCGAGACCAGGTTCACCAGCGAGAGCGGATCGAGCGTGAAATGGAGGTAGCCGCCGGCCGCCACCGAGAGGTGTGACAGGGGCCGCGTCTGCGCCACCATGACGAGGTCCTGGGGACCGGCCCAGGGGCGGAACTCCTGCACGTCGAACCGCCCTTCCGGGGCCGCCAGGCCGCTCCGTCCGGCGAGGAGGAGGAGCCCGAGGAGGAAGACCCGCAGGCAGCGGGGGCAGATCCGAGAGGCCTGCCGGCGCATCGGACGGCTCACCGGGCCGCTCACCGAACCGCCTGGCGCCGCCGGGCGCGGATGAAGAGGAGGAGGCCGAACAGCGCGGGCGGAACGAAGAGCAGCGCGCGGCCTCTGCCCGAGGTGTCCGCGACCTCCTCGGCGTGGAGCGGCACGACCTGGCCCGTGCAGCAGTGGCACTCGGCGCTGGCCTCGGGGTTGCGCCGCCCGGGCTGGCAGACCTTGGCCGCGTAATCGCAGTACTCGTCGCCCTGGCAATCGCTGCTGTCACCGCACTTGGGCACGCAGCTGCCGGTCGTGACATCGCAGGAGGAGCCGCAGGGGCACTGGCTGTTGCCGTAACACTCGACGCAGCGATCGCCGTGGCACAGCTGCCCCGCCGGGCACGTGACCGTGCACGTCGGGGTGCAGGTGTTCGTGGCCGTGTCACAGCGCCCGCCCGGGCAGTCCTTGTCGTTCGTGCAGCCCACGCAGCGGGCCTTCCCGGCCGTGCCGTCGCTCGTCTGACAGAAGGGGGTGTCGCCGCCGCACGACAGGCAGCGCACGCCGCAGCGGCGATCCACCACGCACGCGTCGCACTGCCCCGAATGGCAGAACTTCCCGGCGCCGCAGTCGACGTCGCTCGTGCAGGCGACGCACACCTCGCCGAGGAGACAGTAGGGGCGATCGTCCGGGCAGCGGCGGCACTGCGGGCCGCAGCGATCGCGCGTGTTGCAATCCGGGAAGGATTCGACGCAGCGGCCGATCGTCGTGTCGCAGCGCCGGCCGGTCGGGCAATCGACGTCCTGGGTGCACTCCACGCACGTCGGCATCGACTCCGGGCTGAGCATGGCGCAGCGGGTGCCGCTCGGGCAGCAATTGCACGAGGAGCCGGCGCAGGCGTTGTCGGCCGCGCAGGGGGTGCACCGGTTGTTCTGACAGACCGTGCCGTGGAGGCAGTGCTCGTCGCGGCTGCACTCGAGGCACGTGTGCGTGTCGGGGTCGCAAATCCGGCCGCCTGGGCAGTCGGCGTTGTCGCGACACTCGGCGCACTGGTAGTTGGCGTTGATGTTGACGCAGTAGGGTTGTGCCTGGCCGCAGGGCGAGCAGGTGCGGCCGCAGAACTGCGAGGAGTCGCACGGCGCGCACACGGCGGCGGCGTTGCAATAGAAGCCCGAGTTCTGGCCGCAATCGCCGTTGCCGGCGAGGTTGGCGTACTGTCGGTTGCACTGCGCGCACTGCGTGGGGTTCGTGCTGGAGATGGGCTGGCCGTTCTCGGTGAGGAAGAACATGCTCGCCAGCGCCAGCTGGAAGCCCGCGGTGCGGAGGTTGGTGCTGCCCGCTTGATTGGCCGGCAGCTCGAAGTCGACGAAAGTGTTGTCGAGGATCGAGAGCTCGAGCGCGGCGTGCTCGACGATCTCGACGTACAGGATCTCGATCGGGTAGAGCCCGGGCTGGGTGAAGGTGACGGTGTTGGTGGTGCGCCAGGTGGGTGCGCCTAGCTGGGGCGGACGGATGACGACCGAGTAGGACCGCTGCACCCGGTCGAAGAAGGTCAGGCTGACCGCGTCGTCGGTGTAGATGCCAAAGTGGAGCGGCCGGTTGGCCAGGGTCGGGGTGATGTTGATGTAGCCCCGCAGGCGTGAGGCCGAGGACGTGGTGGTGTCGTTGAACGCGAAGAAGTCGCAGCCGCCGGTCCGGCATCCGGGCACGGCGTTGACGAAGTCGCCGTAGCTCAGCTGCAAGCCCGTGTTGTTGTTGTTCGATAAGTCGAGCGGGGTGCCCTGGATCTGGGTGATGCGGTCCGCGAAGTGGGTCTCCATGAACCCGTTGATCGAGCCGTTGTAGGTGCCGGTGTTGAGGTTGCCGAAATCGAACGCCGGGTTGCCCGAACGGGCGATGGCCATGCACAGGCCACTCCCGGCCTGTGCGATGTAGGGAGCGGAAGGGCCCCCGTTGACGGTGACGGCCTGCTGCGCAGCGGCTACAGAGGGGACCAAAAAGAGGAGGGCCAGGCTGAGACACCGGTAGCCGATCCTCAGGACGAGACCGCGCCCCCGCGCGATCTGACCGCGAGGTCCCGATGCCCCCCCGGCATGGTCATTGTCCCTGAACAACTAAGCGACTCGGCTAGTTGTGCCTTTCGACGCGCGACCGTAGCACAAATTCATACCTACCCGAAAAATGTTGGTCACAAGGCAGGCATCCCCGGCGAACCAGGGCCGCCTGCTCATCAGACCGCAGCTCTCATCACTTGGGTTGTCCCCGCCGAATCCGTCTTGTGAGAATATCGATCCCGGGGGCCGTGGGGGTGGGGGTCACAGCGGCACAGCCAACGTCCGTATCGCGGGCGGTCCCCGGTCATCTTTTTTCTATGGAGGCACGAGCCATGGGCAGCGATGAGAGCCTGCGGATCCTGGATCCCCGCCTGGGGGCGCTCTTGCGGGACGCAACCCCGCGCCGCCAGCGGAGATTCGCCGCGGAGTGCGCGCGCTGGGCGGTGCGGCGCGCGGGCCTTGACGGGGACGTCGTCACACGCGCGCTGTCGCTCTGCGACCAGTGGGAGAGTGGAGAACCGCCCGAGATGCAGGCCCTGAAAGGGGTCCGGGCTGAGCTGAAGGAGGTGCGTGACCAGCTGGATCAGCAGGCGTTCGGGCCAGGACCTGAGGTCCTCGCCGCGGGCGGGGTCGACGCAAGAGATCGAGATCCAAGCCCCATCTTTGGGCAGGCCCGGGCCGCAGGCAGCCTCCTCGCGGCCCTGGGCGAAGACTCCCTGGGTGCCGCGGCCGAGGCCGTCTACGAGGCCCACGCCCTCGGCCGGCGGGAAGCCGAGACATTGATCGAACTGGGACGACGCATCCTGGCCCCGTGAGATCCCGTGTCCCGGGAGACCCCTGCGGTCGAGTTGCGGAATGCCTGGCGCTCCGGGCTGAGGGGGTAGATCTGACGGGTGCGGTACACGGAGAGTACACTCGCAAGGACGCCGGGAGGGACGGAGAGGCGACCGGCAGAGGAGGAGGGCGATGGAACCGCACATCAAGGGGGGGGATGGTGCGCGATCCCACCGCCCTCCACCTCTACCGGTCGCCGAACAGGACGTTCAGGAGAGAAACATCGACGCGGAATTCTTTAGCAGGACTCGTGCGCCGGGGCCAGCTTCAATCGTGAATCTCTCGGAGGGCGATGTCAGCCCACCGTGGGCCCGGGTGGAGTAGGCGCGGGGTCGTTGGCGACTGTTTGCCCTCCGCCGTCGCCACCCATCACAGCACGCAAGGACGTGGGCGAAAGTGACGTCACCCGGAGATGGGGACACGAGGCTCTTGCCGCGCGGGTCTGAGCTTGCCCTCCTGTACTCTTTACCTTCTGTCGTGCCATCGGTGCCTCCTGAGTTGAGCGAAGAGTCGTGGAGGTGGAGCCGCCTCGGCCGGTCATTGAAAAAGGACGATGTGATCGACCCAATCCGTGTTCTGGTCCCGATTCCACATCACCCACTGCTTCTTGGTTTCATCCAAGGCCTCAGCTGCCGCCGCGCCAGCGTTGATACGCGCGTTCACCATACCAAAGAACTGGCGGTATTCGGAACCGGGAACCGGCCCGCTGACGAGGAAGACCGCACGGGCTCCCCGTTCGATGAGCGTGTCGGCCCAACTCAGGGGCTCGTGGGGTCCCAGCAGGGTCGCTTCGGCGGGGCTCAAGATCAGCGCGACCACGGGCGCGCATGGCAGTTCGAGCCCTTGCAGATCCTCGCTCGTCAGCACGGACTTGTTGTTCTTGTCGGGGGAGAGCAAGAGGGACGCCGCACTATCTGCCGCAAAGGCGGGGGCGGCGATCAGGATCTCCGAGGCCCTGGGCATCTCCTGGAGGAGGGCCGAGGGGGTGGCCGAAGAACCCCACAGGATCGTACGCCCCACCGTCGATAAGAGTTCACTCTTCCCGGTAGAGAACTGTGGCCGTCGGAAGTCGGAGGCGGGCAGAGGATCGCGGACCTCCAGCTGGTGAGCCTCGCAGCGGCTGGCCTGGGCCGGTACGAGATGTCGTGCCTGAGTCACCCATTGCAGGGTGCTGGGGAGGAACTCTGAACGGCCGCGGAGCAGGGGCGAAGCCAGCACATCGACCCGTTCACAAGCGACGAGCCGTGCCTTCCAGTCGTCTGGGACGAGGTGCGTCAGATCGATGTTGGGGTTCGTAAGATGCCCCTCGTAGCGTATGCGTTCGCCCCCACTGCCATCGCGCATCACCACTAGAGACCGCTCACCAAAGACCACGACTCCGAGTACACACTGGGTCGGCAGAGGGATTCTGGCTTGCTCGGCGAGCGGCACGAGAGCACCGGTCACATCGCCGGTCTTTCCGGCGTCAAGACTGAGTTCCTCGTAGCTATGGACCCACGCCTCACGTGCCCTCCGGTCCCAGGTGGGCATCCCCTCCACCGTGGAGATGGCCTGCCGAAAGTGCAAACGCCCTTCCTGAGGGTCGTGTCCTATCGACAAGAGGCCCTCGACGTATTCGGCGAAGGCCTGATCGCCCGGACCCAGGCTCCTCTGGCGGTGCAGCGCGGCCAGATCCGCGCGTAGCTGAGCCAGCGGCATGACGGGGACTCCCGCGCGGATAAGTTCGGCCATGACATTCAACGATGCAAAGGTCCGCGGCTCTCCGCAGAGCGGTTCCTGCAGGATCTCGCGCCGCGCGTCCTCGAAGCGCAGATCGAAGAGGTACATGAGGGCCCGGTTCTCGTGCACGTAGCGCCGATAGGGACAATGCGCCGCCTCCCGCGTTCCCGTCTCGTCGAGATAGGCCACGGCGAGCGGCCGGTTGTTGCGGAGCTGGGCGACCTCGAAGAGGTTGCCCAGGAACTGGGTCTCGGCCTCCCAGTCGCCGGTCTTGCGCGCCAGCGCGAGGCTGGCCTGCGCCTCGACCTCCGCCTTTTGAAGGGCGTATTGCGAGATGTAGAGGTGGACCCGAGCGTACTCGGTGCGGAGGTAGCGATAGGCCAGGTTGTGGCGCTCGCAGGTCTCGAGCGCGGAGCGCAGGCGCTCCTCGGCTCGGCGCTCATCGCCGCGCGCCATGTCGGCGTTCGCCTCTTCGGTCTCGGCCAGAACGGCGAACCAGGGGTCGCCGCTCCTTTGCGCGAGCGCGCGATACTCGGCCAGGTGCTCGCGCACGCGTCCGGTGAGGAGCAGGGCTCCGAGGAGCAGATCTTCCGCGCCCGCGGCGCGCAGCGCGGCGAAGTATCCATCCTGGGCCTGGGCGTCGAGCGCGCCGTGATCGGCGAACAACTTGGCGTAGGTCCGCGCGAGCGGCGCCCGGCGCTGGAAGGCCTCTGGCGGCGCTTGGAGGAGCCGCTTCACGTAGTTGGCCAGCACGTTCCCGCCGTAGGCTTGATCGAGCGCCTCGGCCAGGCGTAGGAGCTCGCGCACCCGCTCCGGGTCCGTCGCCGCGCGGACCGCGTCATAGAAGAACAGCCGCAAGTACCCGGGCTGGAGGGCTGCCAGTTCGAGGGGGATCGGCCCGCCTGCCACCAGGGCCCGCCCCTTGGCGATCACCTCGTCGTAGGGGCGGCGCTGGGCCGACAGCTCGCGCTCGAGCACCACCTTGCGCTCGCCGGCCTCCTTGCTCCAGCCCGGGATGCCGCGCTTCTCGATGCGCTCGAACGCCTCCGCCGCCGAGATCGGGAGACCGAGAGCCTGCAGGGCCAGGGCCCGGTTCCACTGGGCCGCCTGATGATCGGGGCGGCTCGCGAGCACGCCCGCGATGAGCCACAAGGCCTGGTCGGGCTTGCCGAGGAGGAGCAGGATGGCCGCGCGGTCGCTGTCGACGTCCGGAGCCGGCGAGGGCGAGACCGATACCTTCACGAGCCCCGGCTGTTCCGTCCGTGGCGCCAGGACGTCGAGGCAGGCCTGCGCGTGCTCCAAACTGCCGGCGCCCCCATCGGCCACCCAGGCGCTGCACACAGCGTGGAGATCTCCCTGTTTCTCCAGCCGGTCGAGCGCCTCCAGATCGAGGCGCCGCGCGGCCTCGGGCTCACGGTCGGCCCGGTCGGCCCGCTCGATAGGATAGGGACGATAGTCGGCGAGCAGGCGGTAGGTGAACTGAACCGGCCCCGGGCGTTCTTGCCTGAGCACCGCGCCAAAGGCCTTCTCGACGGGCGAGTAGCGCTGCGTTTGCACGAGGGCGACGAGGCCCGTGACGGTGCTGGCCAGAAGCACGCACACGGCCGCCACCACTCCACGACGCCAGTGGAGCCAGCGCTGGGAAAGAGAGTGCCCGGTCTTGGGCGTCTCCGGCGTCTGGGGAGGTTTCTCGGCCGGTGCGGGGACGAGAGCCACCGTCTCGGGGTCAGGAGGGGCACGCCCTGGCAACGGCACGGGCGCCTTGGGGCGCGGAGCCAACCGGACGCGCAGGCTCTCTACCTCGGCCGGGGTCGCCGCCGGCAAGGCGTGGAGGATCGCCTTCAGCTCCGGGTCTTCGCGGTGCCACTCGAGCGCCACTTCGATGAGGCGCGCGGCTTCCTCTTGATCGCCTGCGGCCAGGGAAAAGCACGCCTTGTGCCTGAGCGCCCTCACGCGGCGCTCTGGCAAGCCGGCGAGATAAGCATCCGGGGCGGTGAGGAACCGGCGCAGTTCGACCTCGGCGTCCGCGAGGAGTTCGTCTTTGAGGCCGCGCTCGAACGTGTGTACGAGTTCGTCGAGCTCATGCCAGCGAGCCTCGGGATCGGAGTGCAGGCACCCCTGGATCCCCGCGACCAGACACTCGTGCGCCCGCGCGTCGAAGGCCTCCGCGCCCACGTAGCCTCCCTTGTCGACCTCGGCGAGGAATTGTTCGAGGGAGTCGCTGGCGAACGGCAGATGGCCCTCGAGCAGTTCGTAGAGGAGGACCCCGAAGGAAAAAATGTCCGCCCGCTCGTCCACGGGCTCGCCGCGCGCCTGCTCGGGGGCCATGTAGCCGAGCGTGCCGATGGCCTCGCCATCCCGGGTGATCTCGGGCGTCTCCGCGGTGTCGGGGACCAGGATGAAGAGGAACCCGGCCACGACGAGACGCCCGTGCTCGAGATCGAGGTAGATGTTCTCGGGCGTGATGTCGCGGTGGACGATGCCGCGGTCATGCAGGGCCTGGAGTGCGCTCCCGAGGATGCGAGCGATGCTCAGCACGATCGACGGCGAAAGGGGCCCGTGGGCCTTACAAAACTCCTTCAAGGACGGGCCCTGGATCCGCTCGAGGAGCATGCGCGGCTCGCCGGCGATGCCGCCCTCGTCATGGTCGAAGAGACAGATGATGCTCGGATGCCCGATCCGCCGGAGCGCCTCGGCCGCGCGCTGGAAGCGATCGCGCAGCGTCCCGTCCTGCGCAACCTCGGGTCGCAGCTGCTCTACGACGACGTCGTGGCCGATGACCGAGTGGAAGACGAGGTACGTCTGGGTGTAGCGGGTTCCGCCGAGCTGGCCGACCCACGGGGTGTCCCTGCCGTCGATCCCTGGAAGCGCCGCCAGGGACGCGGAAGAGCCTGGCGAGGGAGAGGAACGAGGAGGGGGTGTTTCGTCGTTGCGGTTCTGGCCGCGCATACCGCCACCATCGCATAAAGGGTTCTGCTCAGCAATGCCAGGCTCCCTGCCTCGCAGGTGTCCCGAGGAGGTTGCGGTATCGCAAGGGGCGTGCGCGCCCACCGGCGGTCGGCGGTGTGTCCTGGGGGTTGCGTTGGGAAGGTGGGGCAGATCACGGCGGGGAGGAGCGGGCGGGTTCGAGGGGCGCGACGGGCGACGGCGGATCACCTCTTCTTGAGCTTCTTTTCCGCCTCGGCCTTGAGCGCCTTCTCCTGCTTCTTCTTCTCCTTCTCGGCCTGCTTCACCGCGGCGAGATCGAGGCGTGCCTTGGCGCGCTTGGCCTTGGCCTCCTCGTAGGCGGCGGTCTTCTGTTTCAGTTCGGCCATGTTGGCCTGGGCCGCCGTCATCTGCTCCGTCAGCTTGGCCAGGATCTGCTCGGCCTGTGCGACGGTGGTGCCGTACTTGCCGCCCTTGGTCGTGTGGCGGAAGAACTGCATCGCCCAGTCCTTGGGCAGGCGTAGTTGAGAGTTGTCGTGCTGGAACTTGATGAGCGAGCCGAGGAGGCTGCCGCGGGCCGCGTTCAAGGCATCGACGGCCTTCTTCCGCTCGCCGGTGAGCCGAAAATCGCTGAGCGCCTTGTCGGTGGCCGCCACCTCTTTTTCGGCGCGTTGGCCGGCCGCCACCACCTCTTCGAGTTGTGCGCCGAGCGCCTGGAGAGTGGCGTCTTCCTCATTCTTGAGCGGCTCGACCCATCCTGCGACCGTGGTGAGTTCGGCGCCGAGCACGGGCCTTACGATCTCAGAGGGGGTCTGGTGGCCGGTGTAGGAGATGAACACCGGATCGTCGCGGTTGTTCTTGGTGACGACCAGGAGGGCATTGATGATCTGAACGACGAGCGGATCCAGCACATCGTCTGCAGCATCGCGCGCGGCCGCGGCGATCATGCTCGCGTCTTCGAGCTCGGTCTGGGTCTTGAGGGCCGCATCGAGGAGGGCGCCTACGGCCCGAAACTCGGGCACGAACGCTTCGGTGTGGGGGCTCTTGAGGAGCCGGGCGAGGGTATAGAGCCACTCGCTGCGCAGGGTGGCGAGGGTGTCATCTGTGCCAAAGGTTTGTATTGTGGCCATATCGGAATATTACGATGCAGGCGGTCCTTGGACAAGCGCTTTTGTGCGGATGAATGGGCGAACTGGTTCCAGACCGCCGGAATCCAAGTGCAACACGTGACGGAGCGATCTCGACGTCGGGATCGCCAGGGCCGGCACGCGACGAGGCGATCTCGGCGGTCGAATCCTGGTGGGGGGACCTGACGGGGCGATCTCGACGTCGGGATCGAAGGGGGCGGATCTCGCCAGGGCGATCTGGACGTCGGGATCGCAGGTGCGTGAGAAGGACCGGGTGATCTCGACGTTCGGATCGCGATGGCGAGGATCCGACAGGTCGATCTCGGCGGCGGGATGATGATGATCGCGCCAACGGGTCGATCTCGGCCGCCGCGATCGCGGTGCCAGCTCCTGCGGACGCAATTCTTCCAGTCGGATCGAGTTCGCGGTCGCAGCGATCCCTGGAGGTGCGTTCGCGGAGCGGAAGTTTTTGGGCGAACTGGGACCCGCGACGGGTCCGGTGGGCTGGGAGCGCGCCTCTTTGCGGCATTGACAGGCAGAGCGCGGGGGTACGACCCTTCGATCCCGGCCTGGAGGCTGTCATGTCGCAGGGGAGGCGTTCACGCTCCGGTCTTCCTGTCCCTTCTTCGGCGCGCTAGCCGCCGGACGCGGTTCCGCCCCCGCGAAGGGACTTCGTGCTGCCGCCGGGCTATTACGATCATTACGGGATACCTCGGACGGCGGGGGCGGCGGTGCAGGGTCGCTGGGGAGGCCGGCCAGGTTGGACGCCACCGCGCGGGCTGCTCGAATACCATGGTGTAAGGGCCCCGCCGGCGGAGGCGGAGCCTCGGGTGCTGCAGGAGGAGGGTGCGGCGCCACCAGCGGCCGAGCCGGCGGAAGCCGAGGCGAGCGGCGAAGCGGCCTCTACCGCCGCGGCGGCCGAGGCGGTGGCGGTACAGGCGAAGCAGGGCGGCGGGGCGGCGGGGAACATCACCCGGGTCGTGCTCTACCCAGCGGCCCGCAAGGTGACGCTGGTGCTCGATGGGGGCGCGGCACGAGTGCTCGATGTCCTTTATAACGGCTATCAGGGACCGCTCGGAGCGAGCTACCCGGCGACGCGGCTAGAAGGATGCAAATCGGCCCCGGGGCAGGCCGATCCCGGCGGAAGAATCGTCACCTGGGTCGAGCCACCGGGGCTCGAGTTCGCAGATACGTACTTCTTCGAGGTGAAGGAGGGCGATCCGCTGGCGGCGCCTGTCCTGAGCGGCGGGATCAAGGAGGAACCGCTCGATCTCGGCGAGGCGGCGCTCGCCTTCGGCAAGACCGTGGGCAAGGGGCTCCTCGTCATCGGCATCGTAGGGGCCGCCGTAGGCGCCGAGATCATCACCGCCGGGCAGGCGACCTGGCTGCTCGTCGGCCTGGCGGGTTATGCGGGGCTCGAGTCGTACCTCGCCCGCCGCGAGGAGATCGAGGCCCAAGGGCATGAGGTGGCGATTCCGGCGACCCTGGTCCATTCGGCCGGCGACATCGTGGGCGTGAGCCAGATGATCGAGGGCATCACCGGGCATCGGCTCGGGACCGAGGCGGCGCTCGATACCGAGACGCGCAGCGAGCAGCTGGGGTCAGGGGCGGGGAATGTGGCGGCGATCTTCATGGGCAGCCGCGTGTTTTACAAGGGGCTCAGCCTCGGCCGCGCGGGGCGGGCCCAGGCGCTGTCGTTGGCGCGGGGCGAGGGGCAGGGCGAGATCGCCTCAGGGCAGGGGCAGGCCCCAGATACAATGGCGGCGAATAGGGCGGAGACGCTGCCGCCAGAGATCACCGGAGAAGCTGGGCCCGTAGCCGCAGCAGGCGGAGCGCGCACGGCGCCGGTGGAGAACGTTCCAGGTAAAGATGAAGTAGCGCAGCAAGCCCCCGAGGCCGAGCCGGTTATCACGCAAATCGAGTCCGTCGCCCAGCGGGCTGGCAGCATGAACCGCGGACAGGTGACACAGGCCCTCGAGAATCTCGGACTGCGACGCTCGGGTAGTCCGGATGGTCGTTTCATGCACTTCCGCGACGCGGCCGGGCGTTTGCGTGCGCGTATTGATCCCCCCGACAAAATAACGCCTTATGAGCACCTGCACATCTATAATGAGAACGGCGAGCTGATGGATCCGAATGGGAACGCTGTGCCGCGAGACTCGCCTGCCGGTCACATCAAGGTCGGTCCATGACCCTTACCAAGGACTGGGACAACGTCGCCTTTCACGATGCCAGGGTCGTGAGCCTCGAAGAGAGCTCCGCGCAGCTCGTATTCGAGCTCGATGGGGTTCACCTGATGCCTGCGCACCCCGACAACGGCACTGCGGCGCCGCGGCTCTTACGTAAGACGCGCCTGGTCTTCGAGAGACCGTGTGTTCGCTCGGTGCGAGCGTACGACTCGCGCACAGAGCAGTGGCGCGATCTGCAGGATCGGGAGTACATGCGCGACATCGCCGAGGTCGTCATCGAGGCCGGCCTGTGGAAGCTCACCGGCTTTGCACCCGATGGCCGGTGGTTGGAATGGGAGATCCTGGCAAAGGGAACTGTTCGTCTTGAAGAGATTTGAAAGATCGAGGTCGCTCCAGGTGGCGCCGCGAACGTGATGTCCTCGAGCCGTCCACGCCGGGATGTGCGCCAGGTTCGGTGGGCCGCCGCTCACCAGCCCGGCGCCCCCATCTCGGCCAGCCCCTCGGCCACCGACACCTCGGGCTCATAGCCGAGCTCCTGCTTCGCCTTGTCCGCTCGGACCGTCACCTCGCCGAAGAACAGGTTGGCGGCGGTGCGGTTGAGGGGGGGCTGCCCGGGGAGCGGCAGGAGCCGCCAGAGTCCCTCGCTGACCGAGGCCGCCAGGCGCACGACCCAGCCGGGCACCTCCCGCGTCCCCGGCTCCACGCCCTGGCTGCGCAGGAGCGCGGTGATGAAGCGGCGGAACTCCACGGGCTCCCCATCGGTGAGGAAGTACACCTCGCCGCCTCGGCCGCGCTCGGCGGCCAGGATCGCGCCCTGGCAGACGTTCTTCACGTGGCAGGTCGATGTGCGGTAGCGCCCGCCGTCGACCCAGACCAACTTGCCCTGGCGCGCCGCGAGGGTGATCTGCGGCAGCACCGAGGTGTCGCCGCGGCCCCAGATGAAGCGCGGCCGGACGATCATCGTCTCCAGGCCGCCGCCGTGGGCCGCCAGCACCCGCTGCTCGGCCAGGCCCTTGGTGAGGGGATAGATGCCGACGGGCTTGGCGGGCAGGGGCCGGGTCTCGTCGGCCTCGACGATCGGATGCCCGTCGGCGAGGACGGCCTCGGTGCTGATGTGGACCAGGCGCGACACGCTGGCCGCCCGCGCCGCGGCCAGCACGTGCTCGGTGCCGCCCACGTTGTCGCGCATCGCCTGCTCGCGGCTGCCCCACAGCGCCACCATGGCCGCCGAGTGAAACACCACGCCGCAGCCCGACATGCCCTGGCGCAGCGCGGCCTCGTCGTCGAGATCACCGGACACGGGCGTGGCGCCGGCCGCGCGCACGGCCGCCTCTGCCTTGGGCGAGCGGGCCAGGGCCCGCACCTCGTACCCCTTGCCGACGAGCATGGCGATGAGCTCGCGCCCTACGAAGCCCGAGCCCCCGGTGACGAACGCGCGCCGGGGCGCCCCTTGTGCTGGGTCCATCCTCGCTCCTCCTGATCTAATGCCGCGCGTATGTACCAGAAAAACGCCGCCGCACGAGGCCATAGAGGGTGCCATAGAGCGTGTGCGAAGGACGGGGCCGCACGAGCGTCTCTTCGACGACCACGGGCCCGCTCGCAGCGCCGCCGTGGGCCCAGCCGAGATCCCGTGAAGGGTCGAACACGCCGCTCCGTCCGTTCACCGCGACTCGCACGAGGGGGAGGCCGTACTCGAGGGCGCGCGCGGCGCTCATGGCCCACAGCATGCGGTGCACGATGGCGCTCCGGAACCAGCCCTCGTTGCCGACGTGGAGCAGCACGGCCGGTCGCTCGTCGGGGCGGATGAGCTCGGTGAACGCCGCCTCGTAACAGATCAGGGGGAACGCGGCCACGCCCCCTGCCCTGCCCCCGAGCTCCATCGCCGGCTCGGGCGCATCTCCCACGGCGACGTTGTTCTTGAGCGTGTTCACGCCGAGGAGCGCGAACAGGCGCTGGAGGAGCGCTCCCGGCACGTGCTCCGAGAACGGCACCAGCCGCTGCTTGTAGTACCGCGTCTTCGCGCCCGGCAGCTCGACCAGGGCGTTGTACCTGCCCCCGCCCGGGGCCCGCAGGAGCGCGCCGACCAGGACGCGCCGGCGCTGGCCCGACTCGGCGAGCAGGGACGCGAGCGGCCCCAGGCTCGCCTCACCGTTGCGGACGACCGACTCGGGCCAGAACACCCAGTCGGCCGAGGTCTTGCGCGTGGCCAGGGCGTAGCGGGAGAGGAGCGCGAGATCGTCCTCTTCGCTGTCCTCGTGGAACGCCTGCTCGACCGACACGACCGCCACCCGCAGGGGTGGCGCCGCGTCGTCGCCGGGCTGCGCTCCCGAGGTGCCGAGGCTGGGCACCACGAGCACGGCGCCGAACACCACGCCCACCACCACGGCCTGCACCTTGGCCCCGGGCACGAGCCCCCAGAGCCCGATCCCAGCCGCCCCAGCGAGGAGGAGGAGCCCCACCCAGCGGGCGCCGAGGATCCCGAGCCAGGCGCCGAACGGGCCGTCGGCGAGCCAGTAGCCGTACTGCAACCAGGGGAAGTCGAGCCACACCTCCACGAGGAGCACCTGCACGAGGAGGAGCCCGATCGCCTGCACGAGCGGCGGGCAGCGCCGGCCCCGGCGCATCCACCAGCGCACCGCGCCGGCCCAGAGCCCGTACGGTAACGCCACGATCATCATCCACCCGAGGATCACCCCCACGCCGGCCACCCTCTCGGCCGTCGTGAGCACGTACAGGACGTCGGTGAACCAGTAGAGACACCCCGCCGCCACCAGCATCCCGAACAGGGAGCCGTACAGGAAGCCCGCCCGTATCGATCGCGCGGGCCGCACGGGTCGCACGGGGCCGGCGCGACCGATCAGGCGGAAGTAACAGGCGAGACCGGCGACGAGGCCGAGCAGGTTGGCGGGAAAGACCAGGATGAGGTGGGCGGAGAGAGTGATCAGAGAGGCGCCGAGGACGACCAGCCCGCCCTCCCCTTTCAGGGACCTGAGCGCCTGCTCGCGGCGCGAACCCGCCCGAGGCGCCGCCTCCTCTTGGACCGCAGGCTCAGACTCGGGCGCGGTCGAGTCCATCCTTGGCTTTGGCCTTGTCGCTCAGGGCGGCGGCCACGGCGGCGTCGGGGCGGGCGCGGAAGACGATCCACAGCGCCGCGGGCAGGGCGGTGAAGTCCGCCACCATCGACAGGATGAAGGCGATGGACGAGAGGATGCCGAACTGGCGGATGGGCGGCAGGTCGGACAGGGCGAAGGCGAGGAAGCCGCCGGCGTTGATGAGGGTGGCGAAGAGGATGGCGCGGCCAGCGATGAGCAGCGCGTGGCGCAGCCCGGCCTCGGTGCTCGCCTCGGAGCGCTCGAGGAAGTGGTAGAAGAAGTGGATCTGGTCGTTCTCCGACGTGCCGAGCACGGTGGAGGCGATGAGGATGGTGGCCACGTTCAGGGTCATGCCGAAGAGGCGCATGAGCGCGAACATGACCAGGATCGCGAAGAGCGACGGGATGATGGCCATGAGCCGCGCGGCCCAGTTGCGGAAGATGAGGAGGAACGCGGCGTAGATGATGACGATCGAGAGCACGAAGCTCTCGACCAGGGTGGGCACGAGGTGGTAGGCGATCTTGGCCTGGAGCGGGCCGAGGCCGCTGATGCCGGACGTGGTGTCCTCGGGTCCTCCGAGCTCGATCTTCTTGAGCGCGGGCTCGGCGGCCACCGCCTCCTTCCAGCGATCGCGGATGACCTTCTCGAGGGCCACGTAGCCCTCGTAATCGTTGGTGTGGCTGAGCACGACGAGGTGGGTCTGGCTGAAGGTCTTGTCGAGGAAGCGGCCGAGGGTGGGCTCGCTCGGCGCCAGGGACTCGATCTGGGCGGCGGCGGCCTCGAGCCCGGCCTCGTCCTCGGGGATGCGGTCGCCCTGCCCGCCGATGTAGCGCAGCATGCGCACGACCTGCGGCACGCCGATGATCGCGCCGATGTCCTTCTCCTTCTCGAGCGCGCTCACGTACCGCCCGAGGCCGCGCAGCACCTCGGGGTCGGTCATGGCGCCGAGCGTGGAGCTCTTGAGCCAGATCTCGGTCATGGACTGGCCGGGGCCGAGCTCGGCCGCGCGGTGGGTGTCGATGTAGAGGCGCGAGCTGCGGTTGAAGTACTCGAGCGGGTTGGTCTCGAGGTGCATGGGGGCGATGAGGCCCGGGATGCCGAACAGGGTGACGGCGCCCACGCCGCACAGGGCGATGGAGCTCGAGACGAGGAGCCAGCGCCAGCGGTAGGTCCACGCGGGCAGGACGTCGATGAGGCGGAGGAACCAGCCCGACCCCGAGACGGTGCGCTCCTGCGACGTGGGCGCCTTGAGGAGGCGCTGGAGCGCGGGGAACAGGGTGAAGACCACGAACCAGGTGAAGACGAGGCCGATGGCCACCCAGATGCCGACCTCGCGGATCGGCCGGATCTTGGACACGGCCAGGGCGGCGAAGCCCACGGCCGTGGCGAACACGGAGGCGGTGGCGGGCAGGAACTTGTTGCAGAGGGCGAGGATCTGGTGCTGCTCGACCGCGACGCCGGCCGGCCGCTCGACGTACCGCGAGTGGAGGTAGACGAGGGTGGCCGTGCAGGTGATGAGCACGGTCATGGGGACGAGCGAGGAGACGATCGTAAAGACGCCGCCGATGAGGCCGATGAAGCCGACGGTGAGGGCGGCGGAGACGCCGAGCGTGACGAGGAAGGCGACGAGCGCGCGCCACGAGCGGTAGAGGAAGAGGTTGAGCAGCACGACGAAGACGACGAAGACGGGGAAGTATTTGTTCCCGGCGCCGATCTCGGTGTCGAGCTGGGAGTTGACGTAGGAGACGCCGGTCTTGCGCACGGCGGTGATGGGGCCGGGGTCGGCCTCGAGGCGCGCCACCACCCGGTCGATCCGGTCCAGGATCTCGTGCCGCCGCGCCGGCTCGTCCACGTCGAGGATGAGGGCGATGGTGAGGTGGTGGTCGCCGAGCAGGCCCTGGCGGCGGAAGAGGTCGGTGCCGGTGGCGAAGCGGCGCAGCGCCTCGGCCTGCTCGCGGGTCGGCTCGAAGTGCGCCTTGGCGCGGCGATAGACCGAGATGATGGAGTCGGTCTGGACCCGGGGCACGTGGCCGAGCTCCGTCTGGAGCGCGTCCATGCGCCGCAGCACCTCGGGGTCGTAGGGGTCCTTGGCCTCGGCCAGGACGACCACGAACTCGCCCTGACCAAAGACCTTCTCGAACGCCTTGGCGCGGATGTAGTCGTGGTCCGAGCGGACGATCAGCTGCTCGATGGAGCTGTCGATCGGCACGCGGCGCGCGTAGTAGGCGCCCGGGATCAGGAGCAGGGCATAGAGGATCACCCACCACCAGCGCCGCGCCACGATGAAGCGGAACGTGGCCTGGAGCCACCCGGGGGGGTGCATGAGGTCGTGGGGTCCGGAATCGCCGTGGGAGTCGCTCATCGTTCGTGCCGTGTCACCGTCTTCTGCGGATGCGGGACAACTTAGAAGTAGCCTGAGGGACGAATAGGAACACCGAACACCGGGATCAAGGCATGGCGGCTGCGCGCTGCGTCAACCCGCAGCAAAGCACCAGCGCAGGCCAGCCCGTGAGCCGGTGTCGGGGAAAGGTCCATTGGGGCGCCAGTCAATCATGCCTTGTCCGGCCATGCCACTTCGTTGTGGGGAGGAACCCCGCCGCCGCAGCTGGCTCAGCAGATGACAAG
>DATAGU010000328.1:0-8545 GCA_036263495.1 Polyangia bacterium
CCCCGCTCACGCCCTCATCCAGTCGCGCACCATCACCCCGAAGGGATCCGTCGGCTCTTCGGGGTGCGGCGGCGCGGCCGGCAGGACCACGGGCACGCCCGGGGCCGCGTCCACGAGGTGCGGCATGTCGCCCACCGACCAGGCCATGCCCGAGAGCCCGCGCGCATCGATGTACGCGAGGAGCGCGCCGAGCCAGTCCACCGCCTCCTCGTTCGTCCCGAACCCGAAGGGCGGGATGCCCGAGCCATTGGCGCCAAACTCCGCCACCAGCACCGGCACCTCCTCGGAGACGTCGCCGAAGTGGCGATCCCACTCGGCCTCGCGATGCGCCGGGACACCCTTGAACGGGTAGGGGTGCGTGGCGTAGGCGAGCGGGCCCCCGTCGGCGATGCGGTTCTCCGGGCGGCGCAGCGGCGAGAGGTCGTAGGCCCAGTCGAGCCCGCCCACGACGAGGAGGGTCGCGAGCGCGCCGGCGTCGCGGATGGCTCGCACGCAGGCCTCGGCCAGCGCCTTCCACGGCGCCCAGGGTACGCTGTGCGGCTCGTTGAAGAGGTCGAACACGACGTGCGCGCGCCCGCCGTAGGCGCGCGCCAGCGCTCCCCAGGCCCCGATGATCGAGCGCGGCGGGAGGGGCGGCTGCGGCGCGTCGCTCACGCCGTGGAACTCGAGCATGAGGTACACGCCCGCGGCCTCGGCCCCGGTCACCACCCGGTCGAGATCGTCGCGGTAGGCGGGGTCGCCGAGGTAGAGGTCGAGGGCGAGCGGGAAGCGGACGATGCGCGCGCCCCACGTCGTGGCGAAGGCGCGCAGCTCGGCCGCGGGATCGGGCATCCCGGCCAGGGCGAGCGAGGGCTTGTGCTGGAAGCCCGAACGATTGTAGCCCTTGAGCCGCACCGGCCTCGCGCCCTGCGGGCCGGCCACCGCCAGGCGATTCTCGAGCACGGTCAGACGTTCCACGCGCGCACCTCGCCGCTCTCTGGGAGGGCTTCATCACAGCACAGGCCGTCCCCTCTGTCTTGAATCGGCGCTCAGGCGCTCGGGAGCTGGGCGAGGGCGTGGAGGCGCGCGTAGAGGCCGCTCTGGCCGAGGAGCTCGGCGGGCGTGCCGTGCTCGACGAGGCGGCCGGCGGACAGCACGGCGATCCGCGTGGCGTGGCGGATGGTGGACAGGCGGTGCGCCACCACCACGGTCGTGCGGCCCCGCATGAGCCGGCCGAGCGCCTCCTGCACCAGGGCCTCGGACTCGCTGTCGAGCGCGGCGGTGGCCTCGTCGAGGATGAGGACGCGCGGGTCGCGGATGAGGGCCCGGGCGATGGCCAGGCGCTGGCGCTGGCCGCCCGACAGGCGCGCGCCGCCTTCGCCCACGGGGGTCTCCACGCCCTGCGGTAGCCGCTCCACGAACTCGAGCGCGTTGGCGTCGGCGAGCGCCTGCCGCAGCCGCTCGCGCGAGACGTCGCCCAGGCCGTGGAGCACGTTGTCGGCCACGGTGCCGTCGAAGATGAGGGTCTCCTGCGGCACCACGGAGAGGAAGCGGCGGTAGCTCCGGAGGTCGATCTCGGCGAGGTCTTGGCCGTCGAGGAGGATGCGGCCGGTGGTGGGACGGAGGAAGCCGATGAGGAGGTTGAGGAGGGTGGACTTGCCGGCGCCCGAGGGGCCGACGACGGCCAGGGTCTCGCCGGGGCGCACGGTGAGCGAGACGCCGTCGAGGGCGCGGGTCCCGGGGCCGCCCGGCTCGGGGTAGACGTAGCCCACGGCCTCGAAGGCGAGGTGCCCGCTCACGGCGTCGAGCGCGCGCTTGCCCTCGTTGTCCTCCACGTCGGTCGACTCGAGGATCTCGCCGATCGAGCGGAGGGACTCGAAGCCTTTGCTGATCTGGGGGACGACGTTGGCCAGCTCGAGGACGCCGCTCGTCAGGCTGCTGAAGTACCCGGCGAGGAGCACGACGTCGCCCACGGTGATGCTCCACCGGTGGCGGTAGGCGAGCCAGCCGGCCACGAGCAGGCACGAGGCGTGGACGAGATGAAAACTCACCCACGCGGCGGAGCCGAAGAGGGCGTTGAGGCGGTCGAGCTTGAGGCCGGCCCCGTAGGTGGAGCGGAGCACCCGGTCGAGGCGCCCGAGCTCGGCGGCCTCGGCGCCGTGGGCGCGGGTCACGGGGAGGAGCCGGATCATCTCCACGAGGTGTCCGGAGAGGCCCTCGACCTCGTGGCGGAAGTCGCGGTTGCGCTCCTCGAGGGTGTGGCGCAGCTGGCGGCCGAGCACGCCGGCGAGCGGGACGGTGAGGAGGAAAAAGCCGAGGAAGGCGGGGGCGCGGATGGCGGTGGCCGCGAGGGCGATGAGGAGGGTGAGGACGGTGGCGGGGATGTTCTGGAAGAGGTTCATGGTCAGCTGGCCGACCACCTCGACGTCGCGGAGGAGCTTGCTCTGGAGCACGCCGGTGCCGTAGCGGTGGTGCGCGCCGAGGAGGGTCAGGCGCTGCAGCTTCTCGCCGAGGAGCTGGCGCAGGCGCATCTCGATGCCACGGGTCGCGCCCGAGATGTGGGCGATGTAGAGGTAGTGGGTGGGGAGGTTCTGGACGAGGACGAGGGCGAGCCACAGGCCCTGGGTGCCGAGCTCGGCCAGCCGGTGGTGCTCGGGGTCGGCGATGATGTCGATGATGTTGGCCGTGAGGAGCGGGCCGACCCACACGGGGCTGTGCTTGATGACGAAGAACACGAGGGCGAGCACGAGCCGGCGCCGCTCTTCCCGGTAGAGGCGGAGGAGGGTGCGCAGGGCCTGGTCGCCCGGGGGGCGGTGCTCGACCGGGCCTGGGAGGGAGGACATTCCGCGCTCCAACGTTCGTTCGGTGGCGCCAGCATCCTGCATGCCGGCCCAGGCTAGTGCAGGAAGCCCTCCATCCTGCCGGGAATTTACGTGAGCGTGAACGTGAGCGTGAGCGCGAGCGTGAGCGCATGCAGGGTTTCTCCTGACGGCGGCGCTTGACGGCACTCCGGGCGCTCGCGATCATCGCCCCACCCTGCCCGGCCGATACGGGGCCGGCCGCCGCATCCGGACGGCGGCGGTGCCCGCTCGCCCGGCACAGAACCACGGCGCATCACGGCGCCGCCGAGGAGAGGAACACCATGAAACAACGTCTCACCACCTCATGGACATGGCGCTCGGTCGCGCTGCTCCTGTTCGCGAGCGCGGCCTACAGCGGGGACGCGTGGGCCCAGAACGTCGCCTGCAGCAGCCTGCCCGGGGCCACCTACCTGCAGGGCTCGGCGGCGGCGCAGTCGTACATCGCCGCGCTCAGCGCCGCCAACGCCGGCACCATCAGCTACATCTTTCAGTCCTCCGACTCCTGCGTGGCGGTGAGCAGCCTCATCACCAGCGGGCGCCTCCAGGGGACGGCGACGTACTGGGTCGCGGGGCCGTCGGGGCCGGTGGCGAACCCCTGCGATCTCGACGCGAACGGCACCCCGGTCGACATCGCGGTGTCGGACGTCTATTACACGACCTGCCCGGGGTTCAGCGTGCCGCTGCCCAATGGCCTGAGCGAAGCCCTCGGGCCCATCCAGGTGTACGGCTTCGCCGCGCCGCGGGCCTCCACCCAGACCGCGATCAGCGCCGAGGCCGCCTACTTCGTCTTTGGCTTCGGCGCCGCGGCCGGGCAGGTGGCCCCCTGGACCGATGACACGCGGGTGCTCATCCGCAGCGATCAATCGGGCATCCAGCAGCTGCCCGCGCGCATCATCAACACCAACGCCAGCACGTGGAAGGGCGTGACGACGCCGGTCGCCACCATCATCAGCACCTTCGGCTCGGCCACCAACCCCGACAGTTACATCGGCGTCCTCCCCGCCCTCTTTGCCGACGCCAACCGCGACAAGGTGAAGTTCCTCGCCTATCGGCACTACAAGCAGCGCTACGCCTACTGGCCCGACTCGAAGGAGAGCCTGCGCAACAAGCGCAACGTGCGCGACGGTCACTACCCCATCTGGGGGCCGCTCCACCTCCTCGCCGCCCCGCCGCAGCAGATCACGCCCAACGTCGCCCGGTTCCTCGGCTACTTCAACGGCAACACGCCGCTGCCCCAGGGCCTGAACCTCGTCGACCTCGAGATCGCGGCGCACACCGTGCCCCAGTGCGCCATGCGGGTGCAGCGCCAGAGCGAGCTCGGGAACGTCTCGGCCTACAAGCCGAGCAACCCCTGCGGCTGCTACTTCGAGTTCAAGAACGACGGCGCGACGAGCTGCCGGGCGTGCACGTCAGACTCCAACTGCAACGCGAACGAGACCTGCAGCTTTGGCTACTGCGAGGCGAGGTGAGACCATGACCGAGAACAAGCTCATGAAGCGCTGGACCCGCTCTGCCCCCTGGTTCTTCGTCTTCGTGCTCGCGGCCACGGGTCTGTTCCTGGCGTGCGGCAACAAGACGCCCGATTGTTTCTCCGGCACGCCGCGGACGCAGGAGGATTTCCTGAACGCCTGCACCGACGCGGATCGGGCCACGTTCACGACCCCGCTGCCGCGCCTCAACAGCGACGGCTCCTTGCCGCCGCTCCCCACCCAGTGACGCCCCGGCCGGGGATCGCTCCGCGGTCTCCGGCCTCCCCTGCTCCCTCTAGAAGCTACGACTGATCCGGCACGCAGTGCTGCATGTAGGCGGGCTCGGGGCAGCCCTCATGCGTGAGGCGCTCGCCGGGCTTGCACCGCATCAGCACGGGCCGGATGTCGATGCACGGGCGCGGCTTGGCGGGGAGCTGGGGCACGGGGTGCACCGCGGCCGGCCGGGGGAGGGCCGGGGCAGGCGCCGCGGGGGCGGAGGGATCCGACGGGGCCGTGGGCCGGGCCGCTTCGGCCGGCGGGTTCGTCGGCGCGACGGTGGGGCCCGGCGGCGCGACGGTGGAGCCCGGCGGGCGAGGGGCCGCGGGCGCCGGGTCTGCCGGGGCCTGGCCCTGGTTCTGCGACGGGCGGGACGGCGGGTTGCTGCAGGCGACGAGGAAGAGCGCGGCCAGGAGCTGCACACGGAGGTTGGCGAGGAAAGAAGTGAGCGGCATCTTGGGTCCTCATCCTGCTCGTACCATGACAGGCGGGCCCCGGCGACATCGCATGTCACTCGGCGAGGCGTCGCGCCAGGAGCGTCCGCAGGCGGCCGGCCACCTTGTAGGCGTCCGCCTCGAACGGCAGGTGCTTGTACCGCGGCAGCAGCTTGCGATAGCCCTGGCGCGCCAGGCCCTCCTCGAACCGTGCGCCTTTGAATTCACGTTCCAGCTGCTGCCGGAGTCCCCCATCTCGCTTGCGGGCGCGCGCTTCGGCCAGGCGCTTGGCGAGCTTCTCGCGCCGCTTCACCGCGCTGCGCACCGCATTGCAGGCGCTCGTGAAGGCCTCCAACGTGGCCTGGTTCTCGGGCGTGAACTGGGCATACCAACGGGCCACCGTTTTCGCCAAGGGACCTGCCGGCAGAGCATCGTACCGGGCGGCCTCCGCGAAGAACCTGGGGAGGACCCTGTAGATCTCACGAACGCGCCCCTGGGCCACGAGCCAGCGCCCGAGGAGGTAGTGCTGCTCCACGTGCCGCAGCTCGTGATAGAGGAGTTCGCCGAGCTCCACGGCCTTCTCCGGCCGCCGGGCCTGGTCCACCAGCTTCTTGTCCAGAATGATCTGCCAGTCCCTGTAATTGAACGAGGCGCCGAGCGGCGCGGCCTCAGCGACATCGAACCAAACGCGATATCGCCGCCCAGGAATCGCGGGCAAGCCCACCTGGTCGAGTTCGTGGTCGATGAGCATCCACAAACGCTGCTTCACCTGATCGCGCCGGGCCTTACCCGTGAGTCGTGAGTCGACGGCCAACGCCAGGGCCACATGCTCCACAAAGTGCTCGCGGCGCTCGCGCGTGGCCAGTGTGGCGGGCTCCTTCGCCCACGTCGACGCAAAGACATGTACCGAGGCGATCGCCAGCGCCAGGACCGAACGCGGCGATACCAGGCAGGGTGTCCGTCGCGCCCACCATCGCCTGCCGATCCCGTCGAGTTTCCGCATCCGTGGTTCGGATTAGCGGAGCACGGGCCTGTTTTGGGGCAGGGCGGTCGAGGGGTGAGGCACTTCGGGCGGATTGGACTCCGCGGGCCAGAGATACCCCTCTGCGTCCTTCTTGCCACGCTCCACGTAGACCTCTTTCGCCGGCACCAGATCGCGGTGCAGGCGCGGGTCGATCTGTCCTGTCTCCCGGTCATAGAGTGCGTGGCCCCCCACTTCGATCAGATCGAGCGGCGACACGTGGATACCGACCTGGCAGTGCAGGGGGCCTTCATATGAGAGCTCCCAGTCGAAATCGATGTTGGCCTGTACGATCCCGTTGTCGAACGTCACGCGCCCGGGGCCGAACGCCTGCTCGAAGTCGGCCAGGGTCAGCGCTCCCTCCTCCGCCATATAGAAATTCACTCTGGCCACCCAGTTGGGATTCCCCGAGGCCCACACCTCGGCATCGAGGTCCGGGTCCCGGTGTCGGAGCAGCGGGTGATGAGGCTGAAACGGGACGCTGAACTCCGGGTTGTAAGACACCACGGTACCGAAGCGTTCGGCGATCTCACGCGAGTGCACCACCGGCTGCTTGAGCACCGTGCACACCTCCTTGACGATCGCGATGACCGATGCCACCTGCCGCTGCCGCTCGGAGGGCGGTGGTGGTGGTGGATCCGGCTTGGGAGGGAGCTTGTCCTGCTCCTTCCACCATTTCTTGAGCGCTCTGCCCTCCAGCAAAAACGCATTGCCGAGCGCCACCCCGCTGCCCAGAAGGAGCCCTCCAAGCCCGAGGGCCAGCCACAACGCGAGCCGTCGCTTCCGCATCTGCGCCTCCGCTCGATCCCAGTGTACCACCTTGCCCTCTGAGGACTTATGGCACCTCGGGCACGGAGGAGAACGGACCTTACCTACTCCGCCGCGTGCAGGCCGCCGCCCACCAGGTAGAGGAGCGCCATGCGCACGGCCACGCCGTAGCGCACCTGCTCGAGAATGACGGAGCGCGGCCCATCGGCGATGGTGGGGTCGAGCTCGACGCCGCGGTTGATGGGGCCGGGGTGCATGACGATGGCGTGGGGCGCGAGCCGCTCCGCCATGCGCGGGCCCAGGCCGAAGTAGCGGCTGTACTCGCGGGTGTTGGGGAACGGCCCCGGTCCCTCGAGCCGCTCCTGCTGGATGCGCAGCATCATCACCACGTCGGCGCCCTCGATCGCGGTCTCCAGGCGATCGTGCACCTCGGCCCCGAGCTCATCGATGCCCATGGGCAGCATGGTGTGCGGGGCCGCCACCCGCACCCGCGCCCCGAGCGTGGTGAGCGCGTGCAGGTTCGAGCGCGCCACGCGCGAGTGGGCGATGTCGCCGCAGATGGCCACGGTCAGCCCCTCGATCCGGCCGAGGCGGTGGCGGATGGTGGCGGCGTCGAGGAGGGCCTGCGTGGGGTGCTCGTGGAGGCCATCGCCGGCGTTGATGACCGCGGCGTCGACGTGCTGGGCGATGAAGTGCGGGCCGCCGGAGGCGCTGTGGCGCAGCACGATGACGTCGGGGGCCATGGCCTGGAGGTTGCGCGCGGTGTCGAGCAGGGTCTCGCCCTTGACGGTCGAGGAGGTCGAGCCCGAGATGTTGATGGCGTCGGCCGAGAGGCGCTTGGCCGCGATCTCGAACGAGGTGCGGGTGCGCGTCGAGGGTTCGAGGAACAGGTTGATGACGGTGCGCCCGCGCAGGGTCGGCACCTTCTTGATGGGCCTGGCGGACACCTCGATGAAGGTCTCGCTGAGGTCGAGCACCTGGAGGATGTCCTCGCGCGTCCAGCCCTCCATGCCGAGGATGTGGCGGTGGCGGAACGGGGTCTGGGCCTGGGTCGTCGGGGTCATGGGGCCGCCACCTTCTCGCGCAGCGCCACGCGCTCTTCGCCGTCGGTCTCGCGGAGGTAGACGCGCACCGACTGGGTGGCGGTGGTGGGGACGCTGAGGCCGACGTAGTCGGCGTGGATGGGCAGCTCGCGCCGGCCGCGGTCGATGAGCGCGGCCAGCTCCACGGCGCGGGGCCGGCCGTAGTCCATGAGCACGTCGAGCGCCGCGCGTACGGTGCGGCCGGTGTAGAGGACGTCGTCGACCAGGACGACCTTGCGGCCATCGATGCTCCCGGGCAGCTCGGTGCGCCCGATCTCGGGCCGCGGGAGGCCGACGAAGACGTCGTCGCGATAGAGGGTGATGTCGACCGCGCCCACGGGGGGGGCGACGCCCTCGATGGCGGCGAGCTGGTGGGCCAGGCGCTCGGCCAGGGGCACGCCGCGGGTGCGGATGCCGACCAGGAGGAGCTCGCGGACGCCGCGGTTGCGCTCGGCCATCTCGGTGGCCATGCGGCGCAGAGCCCGGGCCATGCCATCGGCATCGAGCAGCTCGGCCTTTTCGACGAGAGGGGGGGTGGAGGGAGGGCTCGTCAGGGAGGACACGGGCGTTTCGATAGCGCGCCCCCAAGGCCCGGGTCAAGCGGGCGGGAGATGATGACGGGGCTCCCCGGGCCGGCGCTTCTCTTTTCGCCAGG
>DATAGU010000329.1:0-12269 GCA_036263495.1 Polyangia bacterium
AGGTGGACGCATCGGGCGCGGGGCGGGTGGGCTCCGGCGCCGGGGAGCGATGCTCGCTGGACGGGAAGGGCGCCTCCATCTCCTGGGTGTCGGAGGGGGCGGGGTCGAGGCTCGGCTCGGAGGGGGGGCTGTTCAGAGGCGCGAGGACGGGCGCTGAGGATTCGGGCGGGGTGGCCGGCGGCAAGGTGCGGCGGCGCCGGACGGCGTGGGTCCGGTGGTCGGAGTCGGAGGGGTGGTTCATGGAACGTGTCGTCCGCGGCTCGCTAGGCGGTCCTGGTGAGTCGTTGCTCCAAGCTGGGGGGGGTTCTGTAGATGAGAATGCAATCTCCATGTCAGAGTGGGCGTTGGGAGTGGCCCAGGGAGGGGTACGATTCTGCGAAGAAGTTGCCGTAGGGGCGGAGAGAGGGCGCAGAGAATGCGCGCAGAGGTAGCAAACGTATGTTGGCATCCTGGAGGTTCGTGCCTCAGGTGCCGAGGGAGGCGAGCAATGTACGATGGTCGAACCGCAGGGGCCTGCGGGCGCTCCAGATCCTGGCCAGCGCCCCTCATTTTCGGTCTCTTCGCGGCGGCGCTCGGAGGGGCGCCGGCGTGCCGCAAGCGCACGGAGACGCAGCCGTCGCCGGCCGCGGTGCTGCCGGTCGACCCCACGGCCACCGCGCGAGCCGTGGTGGAGCGCTGGGTGCAGGCCCAGAACACCGGCGACTTCACCGCCTACGGGGCCCTCTACGCCCAGACGTTTCATGGCGTGCGGCGCTCGGGCAAGCGCATGGCGCGCTTCGACCGCGCGGGGTGGCTGCGGGACCGCGCGCGGATGTTCAAGAAGCCGATCCGGGTGGAGGTCGCCGACGTCGCCGTACAGCCGGAGGCCCAGGGCGCGCGCGTCACGTTCGCGCAGACGTTCACGACCGGCAGCTATCGCGACGTGGGGCCGAAGCGGCTCACTCTGGTCGAGGAGGGCGGGGCGCTGCGCATCGCCGGCGAGGAGATGCTGGCGGCCTCGCGCGTGCCCGTCGCCCGGCCCGGCGACGTCGCGTACCTCCACGTGATCAAGGAAGGCGTCATCGTGGGCAGCCAGCCGGCGGAGGCGTGGGGCGCCGGCCCGCTCCAGCTCCTCGAGCACGACGACCTCAGCGCGACCGTGAGCCGCGCGGTCACGGTCGCCGCGCTGCCGGCGGACCTGGCCAAGATCGTCGGCCTGCGGCTACGGCTCTTCAAGGAGCGGGGCCCCGTCTGTGAGGCCACGGTCACCGAGCTCCGCCTCCTCACGCGCCTCCTATCCGATCAGCTCGTGGACGATGAGGAGGGGAAGCCGCTCACCGGCCAGGCGCTCGCCAACCGCGCCTGGAAGGACGGTGCCGGCGAGCGGCTCCTCATCGGCCAGCTGCAGGCCGCGAGCGGGGACTGCACGGACGCCGAGTGGGCGCGCGACGCCGCGCTGCCGGTCCCCGAGATCCGGGGGGTCGAGCCCGTCGAGCCGGCCTGGGCCGACGCCGCCCGCGCCGCCAGCCGTGCGCTGCCGGCCTACCGGAAGCTGCAAGCCGACTACGACAAGTACCGGAACGCCCCCCAGATCGAACAGAACCCCAAGCCGGCCGCGCTGCCGGACGCCTGGGAGCAGTACGTCGACGGCAAGGAGACGATCCTGTCGTTCGAGCATGAAGGCCGGCGCTACATCTCCGTCACCTTCTCCGTCCCTCCCAGCTGCGGCGCTTTCGGCGGCTCGCTGTGGGCGCTGTTCCTCGTGCGTGGCAAGACCCCGGCGACCGCCCGCTTCATCTTGCAGGGCGACGTGGAGCCGGACGACGCCGACCCCGTCACGCCGGCCCACGTGGTCGACGTGGATGGCGATGGCCGCCCGGAGATGCTGATCGCGCATGGCATCGTCCGGTGGCGTGACGATCGCCTGCGGGACGTCGACCGCGAGGCCATCCCCTCCCACATCTGCCCGTGTTGAGCCGGCACACCACCGTTGGATGCCGTCGCTGGCTGCGCCGCAGCAGGCAGAAGGACCGGGGAGGGTGTACTACGCGTGCGGAGCGCGACCTCAAGGTGTGTATCAGGAGAACTTCGGAAGAAGTCGCCAGGCATCTATCCACCACTCGATGAGGGATATCCCATCTGCGCCAGCAGCTGGCGCGCCGCCCCGAGGAAGTGCCTGCCGGCCTCGAACTCTTGCCGACACTCTTCGTCGGGAAGCACGAAGCCACGGGTGTAATCGGCGGCCTCCCGGTACGCCTGGATGCGCCTCAACGTCGCGCCCAGGGCCGCCGGCAGCCGCCCGGGTTTGATGAAATGCATGCCGAGCAAGCTCAGCACCCCGTGGTGGCTTGTCGGTTCGAGCCCCTCTGTCAGGAGCAACGCCAGCGTCGCGTGGTAGAGGGCGTAGTACAGCCGATTGATGGCGTCTCGTGGCAGATTCAGGCCGAGCAAGGCCTCGGCGGCCCGCATGGCTTCTTCGCTGTGGGACAGCTCGTCGGCCACGTTGGCGGCGGTGCTGGCGGGACTCACAACGGACGTCCTTCGGTGAGGATGTCCCGCGCCAGGCGGCGTTCGCCGGCCAGCAGGCGGTTCCATTCTTCGCGATCCATGACCGTCGGCGCCAGGTCGACGTCGTGGCGCACGAGGACCTCGATGCTGGCATCGTAGGGCAGGGTCCGGGTCAGCTCGTCACGACGGTCCACCAGCACCCACACGTCGACGTCGCTGTCCGGCCCTGCTTCGCCGCGCGCCCACGAGCCAAACAGGCGCAACCCGAGGAGGCGCGACCCCAGCCCCTCCCGGAGCCGGATGGCGTATTCGTCGAGAGCCGCCTGGAGCCACGTGGGGACCGCGGGGCCATTCATCAAGGGGGAGCGTACCGTTGACGGTCGTGCGGGGCAATGGACCGCGGTGCGCCCGTCTTCAGCGCGGCCGAGCGCTGGCTTGCAGGCTTACATGCCTCCAGGAGCCCGCTCGCGGTTCATCCGGCTCAGCGGGCAGGGCGCAGGAGGCCCGCCCGCATGGCGTAGCGGACCAGATCCGCGCGCGTGCGCAGCCCGAGCTTGTCGCCGAGCCGCGTGCGGTAGGTCTCGACGCTCTTCACGCTGATATGGAGGCGGTCGGCGATCTCCTGGTTGGTGTGGCCCCAGGCGATGAACTCGAGCACCTGCCGCTCCCGCCGGCTGAGGATTGTCTCGGGTGTGTTGGCGAGCGGCGCCGGCAGGGGCGGGGTGAGCGGCAGCGCGCCGGGGGTGTCGAGCGTGGCGCTGAAGTAGCAGCGACCCTCGTGCACGGTGCGGATGGCGGCCAGGAGCTCGGTGTCGGCGGCGCGCTTGGCCACGTAGCCGGCGGCCGAGGCGGCGATGGCCGCGCGCAGGTGGTGCTCGCTGTCGTGCATGGTGAGCACGAGCACGCGGCTGCGCGGGCACTCGTGGCGGCACCGCGCGAGCGCCTCCATGCCGTCGGTCCCCGGCATCGTGAGGTCCATCAGGACCACGTCGGGGTCGAGCGCCTGCGCCCGCTCCAGGGCCTCGGCGCCGTCGCCCGCCTCGCCCACCACTTCCATGTCGCTCTGGGAGTCGATGAGCATGCGCAGACCGCTGCGCAGGAGGGCGTGATCATCAGCGATGACGATGCGGATTTTGTTCATGCGCCGGACTCGGGTGGTGCGAGTGGGATGCGAGCGAACAAGGCGGTCCCCCGCCCGGGTTGTGATTCTACCGTGAAGGCGCCGCCATGGAGCGTGATGCGTTCGCGCATGCCGCGCAGGCCCATGCCGCCGCCGGCGCTGTGCTCGAGCGCCTGGGGATCGAAGCCTTGACCGTCGTCTTCGATGACCAGCTGGACCTGCCCCTGGCGCCAGGACAGGATGATGCTCACCTGGGTCGCCCGGGCATGGCGGGCCACGTTGGTGAGCGCCTCCTGCGCCATGCGGTACAGGGTCCGCTCCATCGCCGCCGGCAGCCGGAGCGCCTCGCGCTCCTCGCGCCCCTCACCTCCAGGCCCGGGGGCCTCTCCGTTCACGATGTGCACGTCCACCGCCACCCCGTGGGTGCGCATGAACTCGGCCGCGAGGTGGCGCAGCGCCGCCGCCAGGCCGAGCTGATCGAGCGCGGAGGGGTGGAGGTCGTGGACCAGGCGGCTGAGATCCTCGAGCGTCATGGCCGTGAGCCGGCGTAACGCCTGCAGCTCCTCCCGCAGCGCCGCGCCATCCACCCGATCCTCGAGGGCCCGCAGCCGCACCAGCACCGACGTGAGCGCCTGCCCGGTCTCGTCGTGCAGCTCGCGGGCGATGCGGCTGCGCTCGCCCTCTTCGGCGTCGATGGCGGCCTCGCGCGCCCGCACCGCCTGCCGGTAGAGGATGCTGGCCTGCTCGGCCTGCTTGTGCTCGGTCACGTCGCGCACGAACAGCACCACGGTGGGCGCGGTCCCGGTGGCCGGCGGCGCGCACGACACGTCGGCCAGGAACCAGCGGGTCTCGCCGTCCGTCTCGCCGACCTGCCGCTGGTGCTCGTGGATCTCCGGCCGGCCCGAGGCGAGCACCCGGCGCACGCGGTCGGCCAGCGGCGCGCCCACGGCCTCGCCCCAGATCTCGACCAGCGTGCGCCCCACGATCTCGGCGCGCGCGCCGCCGAGCTGGCGCTCGTCGTGGCTCCAGACGTGGAGGCAGCGGGTCTCGGCGTCCACCTCGAGCACCGCGCCGCTCAGGCTGCCGAGGAGGCCCCGCAGCCGGTGCTCGCTCGCGCGCAGCGCCTCCTCGGCGCGGATGCGCTCGATGAACTGCCCGATCTGCATGCCGAGGTTGCCGAGCAGCGCCAGGAGCTCGCTGTCGGGCGCCTTGTGTTCGAGGGCCGCGAACTCCAGCACCGCCGCCACCTCGCCGCGCACGAGCACCGGCAGGATCAAGCCGCCGCGCAGGCCGCCGCGCGCCGCGGCCTGCGAACGCGGCAGCACGCGCCGGGTCGTGGAGTCGTCGACCCACAGCGGCTCGCGGGTCTGCCACACCCGCCCCGGCAACCCTTCTCCGGGCGAGAGCGCGAGCCGCCGGCTCACCGCCTCGAACTCCTCGAGCGGCTCGCCGGGGGCGCAGTACGTGTCGAGGCAGCGCAGCCGCCGCGCCTGCGCATCGACGCGCCAGAACGCCCCCCAGACCCAGCCCATGCCCGGGCACACCGCCCCGAGGATGCGCGCCACCGCCTCGCCGAGGCTGGCGGAGAAGGCGAGCGCCTTGGCCACCGACAGCCCCAGCTCGCGCATGTGATCGCGGCGGCGGCGCTCGCTGACGTCCGAGAGCATGCCGTCCGCGTAGAGCACGCCGCCCTTCTCGTAGGTCGTCATCGAGCGGTCGTGGACCCAGATCCACGTCCCGTCCTTGCGCTGCATGCGGTACTCGACCGAGAAGATGACGCGCTCGTGGAACAGCGCGGCGTAGGTGCGCAGCACGTCCTCGCGGTCCTCGGGGTGGATGCGGCCCGGCCAGATGCTCCCCCCGTCGCCGTACATCTCCTCGGGGCTGTAGCCGAGCACCTCCTTCACGTTGGGGCTGACGAAGACGGTGTGACCCCTCTCGTCCGCGGTCCAGAGCACATCCGGCAGATTGTGGATGAGCCGGCGGTACGGGGATTCCTCGGGCACGGACATAGGGGGGCAGCTTACCTTGTCAGCAGAATCCTTCCAGGCCCCCGCGCCACCGTCTAGGCAACCGTCCGACAGCTTGTTACTATCTTGGCCTGGCCATGCGAAAAAACACCTGTTTCGCAGGCACTTGCGGCTACTCGGCGCGTACCGGGCAGGGGGCTCGGGGAGTAGGGCAGGGCAGGGCAGGGGACCCGGCTCTTCGATGGCTCCGGTTGATAGCCCGGCTCCAAGCACGATCTTGAAGACGCGACAGGCATTGCGAGGTGCCATGTTCCGGATGGACTCGTTCCTTCTTTCCAGGCAAGCCCTGTTCCTCGGTGCCCTCGTCTTGGGGACGACCCATTGCGGCCCCTCCCGCCGCGGCCCCGACACGCCCGAGACCACGGGCGCCGCGGCACGGTCCCAGGCGGTCACCGCCCCGCCCTTCACCGCCACGGGCGCGCTCGCGGTGGGCCACTCGCTCCACACCCAGACCCTCCTCGCCGACGGACGGGTCCTGGTCGCGGGGGGGCAGCGCACCCCGTTCACCGACGTGGCGCGCGACGTGGGCAACGTGGCCGAGATCTATGATCCGCAGGCCGGGACCTTCACCCGCACCGGGAATCTCCAGAGCGCCCGCGCGCTCCACACCGCCACCCTGCTCGCCGATGGCCAGGTGCTCGTGGCCGGCGGCGAACAGAGCGGCAACGGCAGCCTGGCCAGCGCCGAGCTCTACGACCCCGTGGCCGGCACCTTCTCGCTCACGAGCCCCATGCGCTCGCCGCGGCAGGCCCACACCGCCACCCTGCTCTCGAACGGCCGCGTGCTCATCACCGGCGGCTTCGACGGCGCGGTGACGCGCCAGCTCCTGGCCAGCGCCGAGCTCTACGACCCCGCGACCCGCACCTTCTTCCCGGTCGGGAACATGAACTTCCGCCGGCAGCTACACCAGGCCACCGTGCTCCAGGACGGCCGCGTGCTCATCACCGGCGGCTACGGCGGCCCCCCGGGGAGCCCGAACGCGGCGCCGGTGCGGGAGGTCGAGATCTACGAGCCCGCCACCGGGCAGTTCACCGTCCTCACCACCTTGAACACCGCGCGCTTCCTGCACCAGGCCACCCTGCTCCGCAGCGGCCAGGTCCTCGTCACCGGCGGCGCCAACTTCGCCTCGGTGGCGGCGGCCGAGATCTTCGACCCGGCGACCGACAGCTTCTATGACATCGGCAACATGCTCACGGCGCGGCAGTCCCACACCACCACGCTGCTCGCCAACGGCTGGGTGCTCATCGCCGGCGGCTCCCCCGCGTTCCAGTCGCTCGTGGCGTCGAGCACCGCCGAGCTCTTCGACCCGGGCTCGGGGCAGTTCTTCGACGCCGGCACGCTCGTGCACGGCCGCGAGCGCCACGGCGCCACCCTGCTCGCCGGCGGGCAGGTGCTGCTCGCGGGCGGGCACGCCGCGGACAACGTGCTCGAGGCCGAGCTCTACACCGTGCCGAACCCCCTGCCCACGCCGGGCGGCGGCGGGGGCTCGCCGCAGCTCGTGCCGCAGCGCTTCGCGCACTCGGCCCACAGCGAGACCACGCTCCTCGACGGCCGCGTCCTCGTCGTGGGCGGCAACACCAAGCCGTTCACCGACTTCGCCCGCGACGCCTCGCGCAACGCCGAGATCTTCGACCCGGCCACGCGCAGCTTCTCGTACACCGGCAGCCTGCAGGCCGCGCGCGTGCTCCACACCGCCACCCGGCTCGACGACGGCCGCGTCCTCATCGCGGGCGGCGAGCAGAACGGCACGGACAGCCTGGCCACCGCCGAGATCTACAGCACGGCGACCGGGCGCTTCACCTACACCCGGCCCATGGGCGATCGCCGCCAGGCCCACACCGCGACGCGCCTCGGCAACGGGCAGGTGCTCGTGGTCGGCGGCTATGACGGCGTGACCCGGACCGCGCTCGCCAGCACCGAGCTCTACGACCCGGCGCTCGATCTCTTCACGCGCGGGCGGCCGCTCTCGGTCGGGCGCCAGCTCCACAGCGCCACCCTGCTGCAAGACGGGCGGGTGCTCATCGCGGGCGGCATGTCGAACGCCGGCCCCACGGTGCGCGCCGAGATCTACGACCCGAGCACCGGGCAGTTCGTGACCACGGGCGACCTCCAGCGGGCGCGCTTCCTCCACCAGGCGACACTGCTCGCGGACGGCCGGGTGCTCATCACCGGCGGGGCCGGGAGCAGCGTCAACTTCGACTCGCTGGCCGAGGTCGAGATCTACGACCCCGCGACCCGGGAGTTCACGATCGTCGGGAGCCTGAACCAGCCGCGCCAGGGGCACACCGCGACCCTGGTGGAGACGGGCCTGGTGCTCATCGCGGGCGGCTCGCCCGGCTACCAGTCGACCGTGGCCACGGACTCGATCGAGCTCTTCATCCCCACGACCGAGCGTCTCCTCGTCGCCGGCTTCCTCGCGGACGCGCGCGAGCGCCACACGGCCACCCGGCTCGCCTCCGGGGAGGTGCTGCTCGTGGGCGGCCACAACCAGAGCACCCTACGGGAGGCCGAGCTGGCGGTCTACATCAACTGCGACGATGGCATCGGGTGCACGACCGACGCGGCCGAGCGCGGCGTCTCCGCGCTCGTCTGCCGCCACATGGTGGAGCGGGCGGGCGTCCTGTGCCGCCGCGCCACGGGCGGCTGCGACGTACCCGAGTCGTGCGACGGCGCCTCGATCAATTGCCCGCCGGATCGCCAGAAGCCCTCGAGCACCTTGTGCCGGCCCTCGATCGGCGCGTGCGACGTGGCCGAGTATTGCACGGGCACGAGCCCCGACTGCCCGTCCGACGCGCGGATGGCGGCGGGCACGGTGTGCCGCCCGGCGACGGGCGGCTGCGACGTCGAGGAGCAGTGCAATGGCACGGGCGGCACCTGCCCGCCCGACCGCCTGCAGCCGGCGGGGGCGGCGTGCCGGCCGGCGGCGGGCTTCTGCGACGTGGCCGAGACGTGCAGCGGGACCTCGGCCGAGTGCCCGACCGATGGCTACAAGCCCGACGGCACGCAGTGCGGGTGCAGCAACCAGGCGGTGTGCTTTGGCGGCGTGTGCTCGGCCGAACAGAACTGCGACGACGGTAACCCCTGCACGGTGGACAGCTGCGAGCCCGGCGTGGGTTGCCGGCACGAGGCCATCCCCGACGGCAGCTCGTGCGCGGACGACACGGTGTGCAACGGGGACGAGATCTGCCGCGGCGGCATCTGCTACGCCGGCCTGACCCTGGTCTGCGACGACCTCAACGCCCGCACCGCGGATCGCTGCGACGCGAAGCTCGGCTGCCTCCACGTGCGGCAGGGGTGCAGCTGCCAGCTCGGCGGCCGGAGCCAGGGCGACGGCGCCGCCGCCCTCCTCGCGAGCCTCTCCCTGCTCGCCGCCCTGGTCCTGCGGGTCCGACGCCGGGGGCGGTTCGGCTCACGCTGAGCTCAGCAGCACCACCGACAGGACATGGAGATACGGCATCGGCGGGCCCGCCGGCCTTCGCCGCCACCCGGTGAGTCCGGGGACGGGGACGTAGTGTGCGAGGAGCGACGCAGGCGAGGGGCCGCGAGGACGACTAGGGAAGAGAGGGCGCTCGCTCATGCAGGAGCGCCGGCAGGCATGGATGTCCGACAATTACCATCGCTGATCATCCGCCCTCGCGGGAGGCGGCCTCGCTGGGTGCATGATCTTCATCCGACCCTCCATCGCTCATCGTTAGTCTAGAAGCGGCCCATGCTGCTCTACCTCGGTCTACGCCCAGGGAGCGCCCGGCGTTTCTCTCGGAAACGCACGTGCCCTGTCAGCAGAGGGCCGTCGGTGGCAGGAGGGGCGGGAGGAGGGACTACGCGGGGGCGTGCGAGGTGGCCGCGGCCACGGCCTTGCTCTTGCGGATGGCGGACACGAGCTCGACCTGGGAGAACGGCTTGACCATCAGATCCGAGGCCCCGGCCGACCGGAACGCGCTCCGCACCTCGGGCGCCTCCTCGCCGGCCGTCACCAGGATCGGGATCCTCTTGAGCTTCTCGTCACTCCGCAGGATGCGGCAGAGGCCGAGGCCCTCGAGCGACGACAGCCGCTCGCTGGCGCTCCCCGCCGCCGGGAGCCGCCCGGTGTTGAGCCCGAGATCGCTCTGCACCTCGGCGGCCAGGAGGATGAGCGACGGATCACTCTCGAAGGCCAGGCGCAGCGCCGTATCGCTGTCGTGCGCGTGGAGCACGTGGTAGCCCTCGCCCTGCAGCGTGCCCCGGCACAGCTCGACGACCCCCGGATCGCCCTCGATGACGAGCGCCACCGGGCGATCCGAGGGCTCCGACGCGACCGGCGCCTCGCGCGCCCGCAGGGCGAGGCCGATGTGCTCGAGCACCGCCGCCGCGTGCTGCGGGCGCTCGGCGGCGTTGCGCCTGAGCAGCTGGGCCACGAGCTCCCGCGTGGATCGGGACACCGCGAGCGACTCGGGCATCGGGCGCGCCTCGGCCGTCGCCTTGGCGTGCTCGAGCGCGGCGATGCTCGTCGCCGCGTACGGCAGCTCTCCGGTCAGCATCAGATAGAGCAGCGCGCCGCAGGCATACAGATCCGCCGCCACCCCGATCGGCCCCACCTGGAACTGCTCGGGCGCCATGAACTGCGGCGTGCCCGCCACGACCCCATCCGCCGCGGCCCCCAGGGCCTCCGCGTCCCGCGCCGCGCCCGCCGCGCTACGCGTCGCCTGCGTCGCCACCCCGAAGTCGGTGACGAAGGCCATGCCGTCCTTGTTGAGGAGGATGTTCCCCGGCTTGATGTCGCGGTGGACGATGCCGAGGTCGTGGGCCGCCTTGAGCCCGCGCAGCACCTGCTGCAGGATGCCGAGCGCCTCGTCCTCGCGCAGGTGCTTCTTGCGCTGCAGGTGATTGGCCAGGTTGTCGGCGTCGATGTACTCCATCGAGATGTAGGCGCAGCCGTCGGCAAAGCCGAGGTCGAAGCTCTGCACCACGTGGCGGTGCCGCACCTTGCGGGCGAGCTTGAGCTCCTGCTTGAACAGCCCGAGCGCCTCCGGGTTCGAGGCCATCGAGTCCTTGAGGACCTTGAGCGCCACGAGCTCGTCGATCGAGCCGTCGATCGCCGAGTACACCCGCCCCATGCCGCCTTCCCCGAGGAGCCGCTGGACGCGATACCGGCGGGCGAAGAGCGACCCGGGCCGGAGCCCGCTCCCCGGCCGCCGCGCCGCCGGCAGGGTCGGCTCTCCGGGCGCCTCCCCGGCCACCGTGGGGTCGTCGCCGAGCTTGGTGGGATCGCGGCGGCCGCACTGACTGCAGAAGCGATCCTCGGGCCGACAGGGGCTATGGCAACCGGTGCAGGCGAGCTCCATCTCCATCGTGCCTCGGACCCCGGTGGGCGCTACGTCGCCTTGCCGCCCAGGGTCACGAGCCCCGGCGCCAGCTTGAGGAACAGCGGGATGGTCTTCTTCTGCCAGCCGATGGCCGGCTCGTGCTGGACCACGATGTGATAGGCCTCGTCGGGCGCACGGGCCTTGGCCTGCGTGATCCAGCGGACCATGCAGATGATCCCCGAGCTGTTCATGAAGTCGACCCCGCGCACGTCGAGCTCCACCTGCTGGAGGCCGGCGCTCACGATCTCCTTGTCCACCTTCTCCCAGTAGGGGTTGAGGATCGTCTGGGGGTCGCGCATGTCGACGATCCCCGACATCTTGATGCGCAGGATCTCGCCGTCGAGCGCAGCGGCGATCTTGAGATCACCGGAGGCGAGCGGGGGGATGGTTATCGTTCGTGCCATGGTCCTTCCAGCGGTGGGTCCCGGCGTCATTCCACCGGGAAGATGGCGTGAAGGGCGACCTCGTTCTCGAGCACCTCGAGGTGCAGCCGGGCCTCGGTTTCGTAGATGATGCGCACGAGCCCGAGGCGGCTCTGGTCCGCGGTCTTGGCCGCCTCCTCCATGCGCTTGAGATAGATGTCCTCCGCGTTGCCGCTCGTGATCATGGCGAACTCGCGGCGCAGGAGGCTGATCTGGCGCGGCTCGGCGGGGTTGCGCACGCACACGTCCACCTCCTTGTCGTACTTGCGAATGGAGATGTGCAGCGAGCTGTCGTCGCCGGACGAGTACTTGATGGCGTTCTCGAGCAGCTCCGAGGCGGCCACCGAGATCTGCTCGGCGCGCTCCTTGTCCGCGAGGCCGATGAGGAAGAAGCTGGCGATGAACTTGCGGACGCACCCGATGTACGTCCAGCGAGGCCCGAACCGCAGCTCGATGTAATCGGTGGAGGGGGAGGTGTCTTGCATGCAGTCTCCTTCCGGCCCCACGGCATCGGCCCTTGCGAGGGCCGGATGGGTACATGGTCCGGGTGCGCCATGAGACTACGCGATCCGCCAGGCCCCAGCCAGATGCGCAGGACGCCTCCGGGAAACCGCATGATGCACATCATGCGCGTGCGAGGTGCCACCATTTGCGTGCGAGGTGTCACCATTTGCGTGCGAGGTGTCACCATACCCGTGCGAGGTGTAACCATTTGCGTGCGAGGTGTCACCATACCCGTGCGAGGTGTCACCATGCCCGTGCGAGGTGTCACTTTCCATCCCCATGGTGACGCCTGGGGCCCCCGAGGTGACGCCTGGCGACCGCACGGTGGCGCCTGGTCACCGCGCGGTGACGCCTGGTCACCGCG
>DATAGU010000330.1:0-94286 GCA_036263495.1 Polyangia bacterium
GGGCGCTGGGGCTGTGTGGCGCAGGGGAAGAGGCATGGCCCCTCGCCATCCCTCCATAGCCGCTGGTACATCTCGAGCTGGTGGCACAGCATCTCGTCCAACTTCATGTAGCTGTGACCGCATCCCGGCCGCCTGCGTCACCACCTCTGCCGCCGGATATACCTACCACCAGCCACCCTCGTGTACGCGGCAGGGCGGCCCGCGACACCCCGGTGATGTGTCCTCTGGTACCCACCTGCACCATCATCCTGGGTAGGGCGCTCCAGTGGGTGGGGTAGTGGGACGGCGATAGCAGTGGCCGGGTGTGCACCGGTGCAACAAGGTTGTTGCACCGACGCACACCCGTACAGTCTTCTATCTTGTAGTCTTATTGGTACCCTCTCCAGGACTCTCCGGGACCAATGTCTAACCGTCAGCACGCCAGCTTGGGCAATGACACTCCTAATAGATAGGAGGCTGGACAGATGTGTACCAGCGCAACTACCTTGTTGCGGCGGCGCGACATCCCGCTCGTTGCCGTCCCGTCGCTCGCAGGCACATGGCGGCTAACGGCAACAACAAGGCGCAGTTGGACCTCTGGTACTTCTGGGACCACCGGCCTGAAGCACGGCGCCTCTTCGAGGAGCTGAGACGTTGCGCTGTCAAGATGCTCGACGAGAAAGCGGTCACCTTGGACGGGGTGCTCGTCGCCGAAGTGCGCCGCGCTATCGAGTGCGAGCTGGTGCTGGATGGCCCGGCGCCGCCGCGTAAGCCCACGGGCATCGTGGACCCCTGGCAGGTCATCTCGTCCCAAATCCACGCCTCTCCCGCCATTGCTCCCAGTGTGCCGCTGTTCGGCCTGGACCTCACGCACCGTCTCGGGCTCGCCTTGGCCGACGAGAACCGCCTCATGGCGCTTCAATTCGCGATGGCGCTCATCGCGCTCGAGCTGCCGCCGGAGACCGAGGCGGTGAAGCGAACCGAGGCGTTGAAGCCGCCCATCCGGGCGCTCAAGGCCGCACTCGAACGCATTCGGAAGATGGAGCCGTGGCCGCCAGCCGGAATGCTCCCCGCCATCGCCATCGCCGTCGAGTCGACCAAGCATGCGCTCGCGCAGCTTGAGGCCGTATCGGCGCGCCTTGCATCCTACACGCACATCTCGCGCGACCACCGCCTGATGGTTCTGTTCGCTGCCGCCGGAGTCGCGAAGGTGAGGGAGAAGGACATCGCCGCCTACCTGAGTGAAGCCGGATACCCCGAGGCGGAGGCCAAGCCGGAGAACATCAGGCGGCAGATGTCACGCCTCCGTGCGGGGGGCTACGAGCAGCCGGTCGCAAAGACCGCGCTCAACAAGGAGCGCCCGAGGACAAGCCGCAAGAAAACGTGACGGGAACATTCGACCGTCACGTTCGTGACGGGCAGGACCAGAATCGCTAAGTCGTATTCATGACGTTCGACCGAAGCGCTTCCCCCGTTGCCGTTCGACGCCTTCGTGCGGTCCTGGCGCTGCGCGACCAGTCCATCATCGGTCTCGCGAGGAGGCTCGCCGTCTCCGACTGCCACTTGCGCGCGGTGGTGCTTGGTGCGCGGCAGCCGTCCTCACGCCTGCGTGACGCGCTGGTCGCCGAGCTGGGCGAGGGCCCGTGGGCGTTCGTGTGCGGTGCGGTTGACGTGCTCTCGGCGAAGGGCTGAACGGCGGACGGCGCGGGAGACGCTGCCCCGCCCGCGCCCACGGCCAAGACGGACACGAGCGGGGCAAGGAGGCCACATGAGCGTACTCGACACGAGCAACCAGAATAACAACGGCAGCGACGGCAGCGCGGCCGGACCCGGTGGAGGCCCGGAGCACTCCGGCGGTGGTGCCACCGACCCCTTTGATCCCACCCGGTTCCGCATCGAGCAGGATTATGCAGGGATCCTCGGCGGCGAGAAAATGCTCACGCACGTGCCGGTTGGGCGTCCGAACAAGCAGGTATGGTTCAGGGTCAACCCGGACCCCAACTTCGTCCTCGACGTAAATGTGCTGGTGCTGGACGGCGACAATGAGGTCTACCTGGTAGAGCCGGCAGTCGCATACCAGGTGCCGCACGAGGTGGTGGCTAAGCGGCTCTTCGTCTACGTCACCACGCAGGGCGACCTGGGCATCTGGACCGTGAAGCTGCCCGACGCCGACGGGAAGCTCGATGGTTGGAATTCCTCGGCCATGGTCGCCGTCGACGCGGCGAAGAAGCGGTGGGTGCGCCTAGTGTCGAACCGCAACCTTGGCTGCTACCAGCCGATGTTCGCCAAGGTGAATCTGGCCGACCCTAACTTCGGCGATAGGTCGTTCCGCGACCTTCTCGAGATCGCGTTCCGTGGGAAGGTTATTGACTCGCCCGACCACCCCGTGCTGCGCCGGCTGCGCGGTGAGGCGTAGGGGCGCCACCAACGGGACCCACGCCTCGCTGTCCGCTCTCTTGGAGCAGTTCCGCGAGGTGTGGGTCCATGACTTCGAGTTTTCCGCGCCCGACGGCGAGCGCCCGGCGGTCATCTGCCTGGTCGCCCGCGAGCTGCGGTCGGGGCGGACCATGCGGTTCTGGAGAGAGGAATTGCTGGCAATGCAACGGCCACCCTACCCAGTCGACGATGAATGCCTGTTCGTGGCGTTCTATGCGAGCGCCGAGATGAGCTGCCACCTGGCGCTCGGCTGGCCGCTGCCGTCGCGCGTGCTCGACCTGTTCGCCGAGTTCCGCAACCTCACGAACGGCATCACGCTGCCCAAGGTCGGTGGCAAGGCCAACAGCCTGCTCTGCGCACTCGCCTTCTTTGGCATCAACGGCATTGGCTTCGAGGAAAAGGAGGAGATGAGGCAACTCGCCATACGCGGCGGGCCATGGAACACCGAGGAGCAGGCCGCGCTGCTGAACTACTGCGAGAGCGACGTGGTCGCGCTCGAGCGGCTGCTCCCGGTGATGTTGCCACGCATCCACCTCCCTTTAGCGCTCCACCGTGGGCGGTACATGCGGGCTGCCGCGCGCATGGAGTATGCGGGCGTCCCCATAGATGTTTGCTCACTCGATATCCTTCGGCGCTACTGGCCGGAGATCCAGACGCGGCTCATCACCGCGGTGGACACCGACTTCCACGTCTACGAGGGGACGACGTTCAAGCGTGACAACTTCGAGCGGTGGGTACGTGACCGGGGCATCGCATGGCCCCGCCACCCGTCGGGCGAGCCCATGCTTGACAGCGACACCTTTTCGGACATGGCAAAGGTCCATCTGGCCATTGCGCCGCTCGCCGAGCTGCGGCACGCGCTCTCGGCGCTGCGTCTAGAGACGCTGGCCGTCGGTGCAGACGGGAGAAATCGCTGTCTCCTGTCGGCGTTTGCGGCCAAGACGGGGCGAAACCAGCCGAGTAACAGCAAATTCATCTTCGGGCCGTCGAAGTGGCTGCGGTCACTCATCCAGCCACCGCCAGGTTACGCCGTCGCATACATCGACTGGGAGCAGCAGGAGATTGGCATCGCCGCCAAGTTGAGCGGCGATGAGAAGATGATGGCGGCGTACTGCTCCGGGGATTTCTACCTCGCCAGCGGCAAGCAGGCGGGCATCATCCCGCCCGAAGGCACGAAGCGGTCACACAAGACGGAGCGGAACCAGTTCAAGGGCGTCTCGCTGGGCGTACTCTACGGCATGGGGGAGGCGACGCTCGCGTACCGGATTGGGCAGCCCACTGCCCGTGCCCGGGAGCTGCTTGAGCTACATCGTCGGACATACCCGGCGTTCTGGCGGTGGAGTGAAGCGGCGGTCGACCACGCCATGCTCTTTGGCCACTTGGACACGGTGTTCGGCTGGCGCCTGCACGCCGCGTCCGACTCGAGCCCCTGCTCGCTTCGCAACTATCCTGTTCAGGCGAACGCCGCCGAGATGATGCGCACGGCGGCGTGCCTGGCTACCGAGCGAGGCATCCCGTTATGCGCGCCCGTCCACGACGCCTTCGTCGTGATGGGGGAGGAAGAGGTCATCGAGGCCGTCGTTGCGTCAATGCAGCAGGCGATGGCCGAGGCGAGCCGCATCGTGCTCGATGGTTTCGAGCTGCGCTCGGATGTGACTACCGTCAAGTTCCCTGACCGCTACAGCGACGAGCGTGGCGTCAGGATGTGGAACACCGTCTGGCGCATCATCGCCGAGTTGGACCAGACCGTTGGCGACATGAGCATCCGCGTCGCCACAGAGGACGGGGCGTGACCGATGACACCACCCTTCGACATAGAGAAGCTGCGTATTTCCACCACCTCGTCGGTGCAAGCTCGGCCCTCACGCCGACCGCGACACCGGCGTACCGAGGGGAAGTTCCTCAAGGGCCCGGTCCCGATTGCGTGGTTGTCGATGGCAGCGCAGTTGCCAGGGCGCGCGTTGCACGTCGCCATCGCAATCCGGTTTCTCGCAGGCATCACTGGTGACTCCGGCATCATCCTCTCCTCCTCGGTGCTGCAGCTTTTCCACGTGAAGCGCCATGCTCTCTACCGGGCCCTGTCCGCTCTCGCGAAGGCTGGCCTCGTGGAGGTCAATCAGCAGCGCGGGCGGGCGCCGCGGGTCTCCGTTCTCGACGTCGGCGAGCGTGCTGGCGCCTGCACCTCGGAGGAAGAGTAGCCGTGCCCGGCACCCTGCGCACTCTCGTGGCTCGGCGGCAAATCCCGTTCGGCAAGGTGGGCCGTCTCATCCGATTCCCTTGGCCGACGGTGCAGCGCTGGGTGGAACATGGCGGAGGGGACGTGGCGGCGGGCAGCTCTACGTCACCCCCACCGCCGGAGTTGGAGCATGGGGGTGGGAGATGAGGTGCCAAGGGAGTGATGTCCCCGGCGGTGATGGTGGGGGAGCACCAATGTTGCCGGGCAAGGCCCTTCACGTCGGCATCGCGCTCTGGCACCTCGCCGGCATCCAGGGAACCGCCGAGGTCCGGCTAGTGTCCTCGGTACTCGAGGGCGCACGATAGCCATGCCTGCTCACCGCCGCACGTTGTTGTCCCGCGAGGAAGCGCTGGCGCAGCGGATCGCCGAGCGAGTGGTGGAACTCTTGACCGCGAATGGTACGCTATCGGCGACTGACATCCTGTCGCGCCGCAGAAAGGAGGAGCCGGCATGGCGCGACAGAGACAAGGACAGCGCGTGCTCGGTCCCTACGAAGAACGAGACCGTGGACGATGGCGAGTCCTCGTGGTCGATGAACGAGGCAAGAAGAATCGTTACTTCTATCCGACGGAGAAGCAGGCGAGGCAGGTCGTCCGATCGCTAAAGCGCGAGCTGGGCGAGATTGAGGAGCAGACCATAGGAGACACGCTCGACAAGTATGAGCTGTACATGAGGGACAAGGGCAACAAGCCAAAGTCCGTTGGAGAGACCTCGCGTCGCCTCCGCCTGTTCTTCGGCGATGTGCTCGACCTCCCTCTTCGTCAGCTCGATGAGAGCCGGGCGGCTGCGGTCTATGAGAAATTCCGGACGCGGCCGACCTCGACGGGGAATCCTCCATCGGTCGACTATCACCGCAACAGTCTGGCCGAAGCCAAGACGTTCCTCTCATGGTGCGCGACGAAGAAGAAGTGGATCGGCGCGAACCCGATGGAACATGTAGAGGGCGTCGGCAAGCGGCGGCGGGGCAAACCGCAGCTCCGCGTCGACGAGTCGAGGAAGTGGCTGGAGACGGCCGTGATGTTGGCGGAGGCAGGTGAGCAGGGCGCGGTGGCCGCAATGATGACCATCCTGCTCGGCATGCGCTGCTCGGAGATCACTTCGCGTGTGGTTAGGGACGTGGACGATGGTGGGCGTCTGTTGTGGATCCCTGACTCGAAGACTGACGCCGGTCGTCGTACCCTAGAGGTACCGGAGGTGCTCGTCCCGTTCCTCGCGAAGCTCGCCGGAGGCCGTAAGCCCAATGAGCTGCTTTTCGGGCAGCATTGGCGGGACTGGCCGAGGCTCTGGGTCCAGCGCATCTGCAAGAAGGTGGGCATCATGGAGGTGACGGCCCACGGGATGCGCGGGACGCACGCCACCCTCGCTACGGACCGGGGTGTCACCGGGCACACGGTAGCGGCGGCACTGGGCCATACCTCGCCAACGATGACCTACGGTGCCTACGCCCAGCAATCGGCAGTCGGGAACGCCCGTCAGCGACGAGTGGTGGAGGTTCTGGACCTCAGCGAGGTGGGGAACGATTGCCGGAATTTCGTTCCCCAAGCCGACCCTGAAAATACGAAGGGCCCCGCAAGTGCGCGGAGCCCTTCGTGATTTTGTGGAGCTGAACGGGATCGAACCGTCGGCCTCCTGAATGCCATTCAGGCGCTCTCCCAGCTGAGCTACAGCCCCATCTATTTCTGCTCTCGTCTCCCTCTCAGTGCTTCCCGTTGCTTCCCTTGCGTCGCTGCGGCGCACGCTTGCGCGTGGAGGAGCGACGGCGTGGCGGAGGGGCAACGATCTCTTCGGACGGATCTTCTACCGCGTGTTCATCCCCGTAGTCAACCGCTGCTTCGGGCTCATAACCCCGCGGCGCTCCAAAGGCGTTGTCGTACACCTTGAACGAGTTGCTCTTGATGCGCTCCTCCACGTCGCGGATGCGCTCGTGCAGCCGGTGCAGCTCGGCCGGCAGCGGCCGATCGGCGCCGCCATCGAGGAACTCGCAGGTGCGTTTGCCAAGCTCGGTGAGGAGCTGCACCCGCTCGCGCTGGAGCATCGCGATGTCGAACCGCAGCCGCCCTGCCTCCGACGAGCGGACCGCGATCTCCTTCATCGTGTCGATCCCGGTCCGGGCAGCCCGCCACAGGGTGGCCAGTTGCCGTCGCAGCTCGTCGGGACGATCGCTCACAGTGGTAGGGGACCTATCAAATGGTCTCCGAGCTGTCAAGGCGTGCTATAAAGAATATGTGTATTCTCCCCGGGCTTCCGACGCATCGCCGGTCGCCGCCCCTCCGAGATCCCGCCCCTGCACGGTCAGTCCCTGCAAGCGGCGTTCGGAGCGTCCCTGAATCGCCTTGCAAGCGTTGCAAACGCTTTTCGGACGTCCGAAGTGGGCTCTGCAAGCGTTGCAAACGCTTTTCGGACGTCCGATGTAGGCTCTGCAACGCTTGCAAACGCTCTCGGGGACGTCCGAGGTAGGCTCTGCAACGCTTGCAAACGCTTTCCGGACGTCCGAAGTGGGCTTTGCAAGCGTTGCAAACGCTTTTCGGACGTCCGAAGTGGGCTTTGCAACGCTTGCAAACGCTTTTCGGACGCTTTTGCAGCGTAACTCCCTGTGTTCCCAGCGCCCAGGGGCCAGCTCCGGCAAGGCTTTCTCCGCGGCCGCCGAGGCTCCCGGGACGGCTTCGGGCTACTCTTCGCCGCCAAGGACGCGGGGGAAGCGGGGATCCTCGCGCAGCGCGTCGAGATCGTTGGCCACGCGCAGGAGCGCGCGCAGCTCGATCCAGTCCGGGACGCTTTCGCCCAGCTCGATGAGCGCCCGGAAGGCACGGTCCGGCATCCCCATGCCGGCGAAGTAGTGCGCCTCGGCGAGGAGGACCTCGGGCCCGCTCTGCGGCTCCCCGCCGAGCGCTCGCGCATATTCGGCGGCGGCGGCGTGGCGCTGCCCGGCCGTGGCGAGGAGCCCGGCATAGCCGAGCCGCACCCGCGCGAGCATCGGATCCCCGGCTTCACCCGAGGCCGCGCCCAGCAGGAGGCGATAGGCCTTCAGCGCGCGGTCGAGCAAGAGCGTGTCCTCGCGCTCGAAGTAGGCGCTCGCCGTGAGGTACAGGTTGTGCAGCGCCGCCGCGGCCTCGGCGCGCAGCTCGAGGCTCGGGCGGCGCGCGCTCTCGCGCTCGGCGCGCAGGAGGTGCTCGGCCTGCTCGGCTTCGAAGCGCGCCTTGTACATGAGGGCCCGGCTGCGGGCGAAGGAGATCCGGCCCGCGAGGGCGGCCTGCTGGAACTCGCCCATGCTGGCGATGAACAGGTCGGCGGCCTGGCGATAGCGACGCGCGTGCACGGCCTCGAGGGCCCGCTCGTAGCTGGTGCCGCGCTCGAGGCCGGACTCGAGGCCGCGGGGGCGACGCCCGAGCCGGACCTCCACCGTCTCCCCGGAGGGCACCGCCATGGCCCGCGGCACCGCCCCCGGCAGCATCACGAATCCATCGAGTCCGAGCAGCAGCCAGAGCACGCGCACGAGCCTCATTATAGAGGATGGGGCCGGCGCGCCGTCGCCGCGCCGAGGGACGTCACCGCCCGCCGTCCTTGACACCCTCGGCGTCCCACCCTTCAATGCGCGTCATGTACAGGTCGTTCCTCATCTTCTCCGTCGTCCTCCTGGCCGGGTTGGGGTGCGGGGCCATGAGAGGTGCGCGCACCAAGGGCGTCGCCACCGACACGCAGTCCCGCGCGCTCAAGATCCACTCTCTCTCGGACACCACCGGGGTCACGGCGCTCGCCGCGGTGGACAATGTGCTGTGGGTGGGGACCCGGCGCGGCCTCCTCCGCTGGGACTTCGCCGGGCCGACGAGCACGATGGTGCAGCGCAAGGACGGGCTGCCGAGCGACAGGATCTCCGCGGTGGCGCCCGACGGCACGGGCGGCCTCTGGGTGATGACCGCGAGCGGCCTGGCCCATCTCTCCAAGGGGGCCTGGACGACCGCGCCGGCCCTGCCGGTGGGGGCGTTCGTGACCGGCCTCGTGCAGGCGAGCGATGGCTCGCTGTGGGCCGGTGGCCCCGAGGGGCTGGCGCGTTTCAAGAACGGACGCTGGGAGCGGTATCTCGGGACCACCTCGGTCACGGCGCTGGCGGCCGTGGGCCCTGAGCTGTGGGTGGGGACGAGTGATCACGGGGTGGTGCGGGTCAATGGCGATCGGGCGTTCGTGTACGGGGCGGATCAGGGCTGCGAGATCGACGTGGTGCGGGGCGTCACCTCGGGTCCCCTCGGCCTCGTGGTGATCGGCAAGGACCCCAGCGAGCACGAGCGGATCGCGATCTACGACGGCAAGCGCTTCTGGACCTACCGCGTCGAGGCGCCGGCCGGCACGGTGCTCGAGTGGGTGCGGCACATCGGCAGTGAGAACCTGTTCGGCAGCGGCTCGCAGATCTACACGCTGAGCCGCATCACCACGCTCTCGAACCTCGTCTCCTCGAGCGCGGCGCCGTTCAAGCTCGTGCCCATGAGCTCACGCCCGCGCCGCCGGCCTCCGCCGAGCGGGGCGGCGACGAGCGAGTTGCCCGACGCCGGGGCCACGGGGACCCCGGCCAAGGCGGGCTCGGCGACCCGGGGCGCGGGCGCGCAGGGCAAGGGGGGGAAGGGACGCGGGGAGGACGAGCCGGCGCCGCCGCTCTCCGATGCGCCGCGCTGGGAGGTGCTGCGCTGGGGGCCGCCGCTGCCCGACGCCGTGACCGCCGTGGCGCCCGATGGCGCGGCGCTCTACGTCGGCACGCGCTTCCTCGGCGCGGCGCGCATCGAGCCCAACCTCGTCACCAACTTCCGCACGGGCGATCTCTCGCGCGACGCGGTCAGCCTCAGCGTGGCGTGCGTCAAGGCGCAGGATTGTTACGTGGCCACGGGCGGCGCCATGGCCTGGCATTACGACGGGCGCAGCTTCGAGCCCGCGGACATCGACCCCGAGGCGGGCTCGCGCGTCCTGGCGGTGGTCGAGGTGCCGCCCGCGCAGGTGCTGGCCATCCATCGCGGCGCGACCGATCGGGTGCTGCGCATCTCCACGGTGGCCGAGGGACGGTGGACGCCCATCGCCGTGCAGGAGCTGCAGGTGCCCGAGGGGGTGCCCGATCTCACCTTCGCCGTGGTCGCGCCCAACCGCCACCTCTGGCTCGGGCTCAATTACGTGGATCGCGTGGGCGATCGCGTCGACTACGGCGCGGCCGAGGTGTCGCTCGATCTCGGCAAGGTGATCTATCACCGGCGCTTCACCTCGGCCAAGGCGGCGGGCCAGGGGCTGTCCATCCCCAACGACGTGGTCGCGGTCTACTTCCGCAACGTGAAGGACTACTGGTTCGGCAGCCACTCGGGCGCGGCCCACGTGACCGGGGCGCAGGTGCGGCTCTACACCGAGAACGACGCGGGCCTCGAGTCGGAGTACATCCGCGACATCCTCGAGGGGCCGGACGGGGCGATGTGGGTGGCCACGAGCCGCGGCGTCGGGACCTTCAACGGCAAGCGCTGGCTCTTCCCACCCGAGGGCGACGTCTTGCACCTGCGCACCACGTCGCTCGCGCGCGACCGGCACAACGTCGTCTTCATCGGCACCGAGCGCGGGCTGTTCGCCAAGAGCGGCCCGGACATCGAGCGCATCGACGTCACCCGGGGGCTGCTCGACAATCACGTTCACCGCCTGGCGATCGACAAGACCGACCGGGTGTGGCTCTTGACCGAGAAGGGGCTGTCCATCGTCGAGCGCTGACGAAGAAGGGGCGTGACTCACTTCGCCGGGCGGGGCCGCTCGGCGAAGTTGGTGATCATCTGGCGCGTGGTGTAGCCGCCGAACTCCGCCAGGAATAGGGTCTTGCCGTCGTGCGACAGGGCCATGCCGCCTTCCATCTGATCGTTCCAGTAGAATGGTTCGTCCTTCCCCGTGGCGACGAAGTGGCGGCGGATCTCGCTGCCGTTCCAGGTGAGGAAGGATTGTCCGTCGGCCGCCCAGGCCACGTGCTCGATGGCTTCGATGACGCGGGCGCGAGGATCGTCGGGCCGCCATCCCGGGGCCACCACGTGCCAGCGCAGCCAGCGCCGCTTGTCCGGGGCGTCGAAGCCCACCAGGCGCCAGCCGCCGGCCGGGGCCGGCATCACGGCCAGCACGCCAGGGGTGGTCTCGTGCACGGCAGCCCCGCCGGAGAACGGCGCGCTCCAGGCCCCTCGCCCATCTCCGTCGCGCACCCAGGCGTGCACCAGGCCGTGATCGTCCGGCACGAGCGTGCGCACGTGACCGGGGACCCGCGTGATCGAGCGCGGGAGGCCGCCGGTGAGCGGCAGGGTCAGGATCTCGGTCTCCGTGCCCTGATAGATCGCGTAGAGGAGCGCGCGGCCATCCAGCGTCAAACCCACCACGTCGGCGGGGACCAGGAGCCGTGGCGCTCCCTCGGCGAGAGGCCAGATCGCCGCGTGGCCTCTCCCCTGTCGGACGAGCTGCACGACCACCGCGCGGCCATCGGGGGTCGGGTGCGGCTGCAGCACCAGATCGAGCGTGGTGCTGATGAGCTGCTTGGTGTTCGTATCGACGTGATAGGCCTGGAGCGTGTCCGATTCGAAGGTCTGATCGTAGATGAGGAGCTTGCCATCGGGGGAGATGGTGGGGTTGGTGGCGTGGCCGGCCATGGTGGTGATGGGCATCGGGCTCCCCCCGGTGAGAGGGAGCTCCCACAGCTCCTGGGAGCTGCTGCGGAGCGAGGAGAAGACGATGCTCCGGCCGTCGGGGGTGAAGACCGGGCGGAGGTTCTGATGCTCGTCGGACGTGAGTCGCCTGGGTGACCCACGGGCGAGATCCAGGAGGTAGAGGTCGCCCTTGCCCGAGAGTGCACCGCTCAGGGTCGCGAAGGTCGCCGGATAGACCAGCCGCTCTCCCTTGGGGTCGCAGCGCAGCCCGTCGATCCAGGTGCCGGGGGGGAAACGAAAGCGCTCATGCTCCGAGGCCGAGGGCTGGAGCCCATCCCGAACCAGGAGCACGAGGCAGAAAGGGCAACCAGGGGCCCCGGTCTGGAGGCGGACGAGCCGGCCGGCGCAATCATCGACTTGCGTGGTGTTGCTCGCCAGCACTTGTGGCTCGCCGCCGTGGATGGGGACCGACTGCACCCGGAAGTCGCGGGTCACGCCAAGGAGGGCCTGGCTGTCATGGGCCCAGCGGAGGAAGTCGAGGTAGCCGCCTCTCGGGGTGAGCGCTCGCGGCTCGCCCCCGGCGAGGGGCTCCACGTAGACGCGCCAGAACCCTTCACGGTTGGCGATGTAGGCCAGGTACCGGCCATCAGGAGAGATGATGGGTGCGTCGGCCCGCTCCTGGTAGGCGGGCTGGCGGGTCTCGATCCGCGGCTCCCAGGCCGTTCCCCGGCGCTCGCGGCTCCGGTAGCCCAGCCCCACAGGGATCATGGCCCCCAGGACCGCTACGGCCCCGAGGACCAAGGCGCGGCGCCAGGAACGACGGCGGGGGCCGGCGAGCGCCTCGAGGACCACGGTGGCGCTCGGGTAGCGATCGCGCGGGGCCTTGGCGAGCAGGCGCCGGACGATGGCCGCCAGCCAGTTCGGGAGCTCGGGCCGCCGCAGGCGCGGATCGGGCGGCGGCTCTTCGAGATGCTGCTGGGCGCTGGCGAACGAGATCACCTTCGGGTGAGGCACCTCGCCTACGAGCATCTGATAGAGGACGCAGCCGAAGGCGTAGAGATCGCTGCGTGCATCCACGCCGGCGCCCAGGATCTGCTCGGGCGCCATGTAGGCCGGTGTGCCGCTTTGGCTATCGCCGATCAGGCGGCCGCCCCCCATGGCGAACCGGGCGACGCCGAAGTCCATGAGCACGACGCGCTCGGTGCCGTGCTCGATGAGGATGTTCTCGGGCTTGAGGTCACAGTGCACGACGCCCTGGGCGTGCGCGGCCTCGAGCCCCATGGCCACGGCGCGGGCGATGATCAGGGCGTCGGCGATGGGCAGTGGCCCTACGCGGTGGAGCCGCTGCCCGAGGGTCTCGCCGGCGATGTACTCCATCTTGACGAAGAAGAACCCCTCCAGCTCCTCGAGATCGTACGTGCGGCAAACGTTGCGGTGGGTGACCTGCTGGGCGAGGAGCACTTCGGCGCGGAGGCGGCGCAGGCCACCGGTGCCGAGCTCGAGGACGAATTTGAGGGCCACGTCGGTGCCGAGGATCTCGTCGCGGGCGAGGAACACGGCGCCCATCCCCCCTTGGCCGAGGAGCGCGCGGAGCTCGTAGCGGCCGCCCAGGCGCATGCCGGGGGTGAGCCGTGGTTCCACGGCCATGCCCTCGGGCATGGGGCCCGTCATGAGCATGGTGTCGGCACCGCTGTGCGCCTCCGTGATGGTGGGGAGGCGGAAGGCCCCGGGCTCCAGCGCAGGGGACGCCTGCTCCTGCCCCCCTTGCGGGTCGCGCGACGTCGCGCATTTGTCGCCGTCTGGCGACGTGGTGTCCGGGTCACGGCTCATCTCGGTACCTGGCCGGCATGAAGGGGGCGAATCGTCGTGACCCGTGATTGTAACCCGTCCGACGAACGGCAGGGGCAGCGTGTGATGCGGGCGCGGCCGTCGAGCTCATCGGCGCGTTCCCGCGGCGCGGCGCCTGTGTGCTGCGCCACGGAAACGCGACCTCGCAACACAGATTGGGGCAAATTGCGGCAGGTGTGAACGCGTTCCCTGTTCAAAGCCGCTGCAACAAAAAGATTTCTACTCCTGATGAATAGATGGTGGGCGCTTACCGAATTTTTTCACACCGGTACGATTGAGTCGTTGCCGCCGTATGCCTGACAGAGGGCGGCTCTTGCTCATTCGAAATTAGGCAGCTGCATGTTGCAGTTGAACTGACGAAGAACGAGTCGTCCATGATAGGATGCAAGTTACTTTGCGCTTTGTTTCGATCACGTCGAAGGAGGGCGCTAAAGGCTTGCAGGAAGGAGGAGCCATATGACCTATAAGCCAGTGCTGAAGGATCGGAAACCGGGGCGGAGGAAGCTGGCGCTGAACCGGGAGACGCTTCGCGAGTTGACCCATCGGGAGATGGACCAGATCGTCGGCGGTTCCGGCACGGACACCGCGCTGGCCACTCTGACCCGCATTTGCGGCGAGGATGGGCCCGCGTTCAACGTGTCACCCTTCAAGGGGCCGCTTCGCGGACCGTAGGCGCACCGTTTCCAGAGGCACAGGCGCCTGACGAGCAGTATCCATCTCCTGGCCTGCTCTGGCCATCGAGCTTCACGTTCCGGGGACGAGACCGGACCCTCCAAGCCCCCCTCATAGATCCCCACCTGCAGGGGAGGTCGCCACGCGGTGGCGTCCTTCCCTGGCCTCCTGGCCTGCGAAGACGCGAGAACAGCGCTAGATGGCAGGTGTCAGCCGGCGTGGAGCGTCACGTCGGTGGCGGCGGCGAAGGCCATGCGGTAGGCCTCGTCCCAGTCGGGATGGCGGAGCATGAGGTAACCGTCGGACACGAGCGTGTGCTTCCAGTTGCGCCGCGGCGTGCCGATGGGCAGGAGCTTCTCCTCGACGAGCCAGGCGCCGACGCGCTGGCGATACTCCTCGAGGCCGGTGATGGAGCGGATGCGTCCCTGACCGATGGCCCGTTTGAAGACGATGGCCACGTTGTACTTGCGTCGGGTGTCGCCCTCGAAGCGGCCGTAACACACGGCGCGGGCCCACTCGCGGAACAGATCGACGTCGCAGGTGTAGTTCATCTGATCCACGAGGTGGGCGCCGCCCGGGCGGCAACCGATCTCGCCGAACACCGCCTCCCCCGATGGGGTGAGGAACCACTCCATGTGGGTGAAGCCGTCCTGCATGCCGAGCGCCTGGAGGACCTTGCGCCCGAGGTCGATGCCCGGCCGGAGCCGTGGCTGGGCGAGGTCTCGCACGGTGATGATGACGGGGCTGATCCACTCGTTGGTGCGGGCGATGAGCGGCTTGGGCAAGTAGGAGGCGACATTCTCGAACGCCGGCCGTCCACCGATGCACACGGTGTCGAAGGTGAACTCTTCCCCGTCGATGTACTCCTCACACGAGATCTCCTCCACGTGACGCAGCTGCGCGAGCGCCGTCTCCATCTCGGCGCGCGTCGTCACATGGTGGGTGTCGGCGCTGCCGGCCCCGGCGATGGGCTTGAGGACCATCGGGAAGCCGATGCGCTCCTGCGCCGCCCAGGCCGCGCTCACGGTGCGCGCGCGCTCGGCCTTGGGCACGCGCAGGCCGGCCGCGGCCACGCGATCCTTCATGAGCTTCTTGTCGCGGAAGCCGAGCACCGTATCGACTGACATGCCCGGGATGCCCCAGCGCTCGCGCAGCCGGGCGGCCAGGATGACGAGCGGCTCCCAGTTGCAGAGGACGCGATCGATGGTCCGGCCGCGCAGCCAGGCGCTCACGCGCTCGAGCACATCCTCTTCGTCCATGAGGCGCGGCACGGCGAGATAATCGGTGAGATGGCGCCGCAGCTCAGGCGGCAGCTGGTGCGGCGGTGTGTCGCCGACCCCATAGACCCGCGCGCCCACCTCGGCCAGGCCACGGGTGTACTCCTGCATCTCGGGGGGATAGGACGGTGCTAGGAATAGCGTTTCGATGCGCGCATACTATCACGCGATTGACACGATGGGCACGGCCGGCGCTGGCTTGCGGAGCGATCTCGAGTCCCTTGGGCCGCCCCCTTGCCTCGGGTCCGGGGGCCGACGCCTGGCGTTCGGCTGCCTGACCACTGACCGCTGACACGCAAAGGAGGTTCATGCGCAACGTCGTCTTCGTCGCTCCCTTCCCTCTCGAGACCACGCTCCGCTTCCTGCGTGCGCTCGGAGGTCTCCAGGGCGTCCGGATCCTCGGGGTGGTCCATACGCCGCCCGAGGGACCGGACCGCCAGCTGCTCCATGACATGGTCCATGTCGAAGATCCGCTCAACGTCAACGACCTCGGCCGCGCGGTCGAGACCTTGATCCATCGTCACGGGCCGCTGCACCGCATCATCGGCATCCTCGAGCCCATCCAGGTCCAGCTGGCCCAGCTGCGCGAGCACTTCCGCGTGCCCGGCCCCGACGTCCGCACCTCCGAGCTGTTTCGCGACAAGGCGAGCATGAAGGACATGCTCCGCGCCCATGGCCTCCCCTGCGCCCGTCACCGCTTGCTCCGCTCCTGGCAGGATGCCCAGGCCTTTGTCGAGGAGGTGGGCTTTCCGATCGTGCTCAAGCCGCCGGCCGGGATGGGGTGCAAGGCCACCTGGCGCATCCAATCGGTCGAACAGCTGCGCGAGGCCTTGCAGACCGTCCAGCCGCGGCCCGAGGACCCCACGCTGGCCGAGGAGTTCCTGCGCGGTCGCGAGTTCAGCTTCGAGACCATCACCCTCGGCGGCCAGGTGCGCTTTCACTCGCTGTCGCACTACCTGCCGCCGCCGCTCGACGTCACGGAGAACGCCTGGATCCAGTGGTGTGTGCTCCTGCCGCGCGACATCTCGGGGCCCGAGTACGAGGACGCGCGTCGCCTCGGGTACGCGACCATCCGCGCGCTCGGCCTCGATACGGGCTTCACCCACATGGAGTGGTTCCGCCGCCAGGACGGCTCGCTGGCCATCGGCGAGATCGCGGCCCGGCCGCCGGGCGCCAACATCGTGCGCCTGACCGGGCTGGCTCATGATGCCGACCTCTACCGCGCCTGGGCCCGCGCCGTGGTCGACGATGCCTTCGATGGGCCGTGGGAGCGGCGCTATGCCACCGGCTGCGCCTTCCTGCGCGGCCCGGGGCGCGGACGCGTGATCGGGGTCGACGGCGTCAAGCGAGCCCACGAGCTGGTCGGGCGCCTGGTCGAAGAGGTCAAGCTGCCGGCGCTCGGCGCCAACAAGAGCGACAGCTACGAGGGCGACGGCTACGTCATCGTGCGCCACGAGGACACCGAGGTGGTGCAGCGCGCCCTCAAGACCATCATCGACACCATTCGCGTGCACTACGCCTGAGCGCGTCCCACGCCAAGCCCGCGCAAAGGAGGAATGGATGGAACGACCTTGGCTTACCCATGATCGCGTGGTGCGCTGCGTGCCGCCGCCGGCCGATCCCGGAGTCGGCGGACCGCCTCCCGGCAACAAGATCTCCATCAGGGTGAGGCACCGCCTGCGCTGGCGGAACGGGTTGCTCCTGCTCGAGGAGTCCACCGGTTACCCCGCGAGCTGGATCGTGGGCCGTCTCATCGAGCTCCGGTCGTCCGCGCCGCCTGCGCCGGCCGCGCCCGCGGCCCCCGTGGCCCCCGTGGCCTCAGAGGACGCCGGCGAATCGGAGGACGCTGGTGGGGCGGAAGGGGCCGGCGGGATGGACCCCGAGGAGGAGGCCCTGCGCGACAGCCTGCGCGACGAGCGCGGCGCGCCGTCTCCGGAGCCGTCGGAGAGCATCAATCAGTTCGTACAGCGGCCGCTCCTGCTCGGCGGCGTCGCCAACGATCCCGTGGGGGACTACTTCGACCAGAGCTACCTCCTCAAGGAGGAGCAGGTCACGGCCCTGGAGGCGCTCGCCAAGGGCTACCAGCTCACACCGGATCAGGCGCTCGATTTCCTCCTGGCGCGCGAACTCTGGCAGCTCGCCCAGGGCTGGCTCCCGAAGTAACCCAGCTACAAGCCAACTAATCGGACGTGAGCGTCTCGAGCTTGAAGAGCCGCTCGCGCAGCTTGTCATAGCCCTCGCGGAGCCGCTCGAGCTCGTCGCGCAACGCCTGACTCTGCTCTTTGGCGCGCAAGCCCTCCTGCAGCGCCCGGCTGGCCTCGCGGGCCCGACGGCGCACCCGGGGCTCGAGATCGGCGCTCTCGACCCGCGCGAGCGGCGCGAGCGCGCGGGCGTCGCCGAGCGTGCGCAGGGCCTCGATGGCGGCGATGCGGACGCGGAAGTCGGGATCGGTGAGGTGCCCGGCGAGCGCCTCGAGCGCGCGACGGCGCAGCCCAGGGTGCTCGTCGCCGAGCGTGGCGATGAGGGCCAGGGCCGCGCGCCGTGAGGTGGGTGGTTTGCCGGGCGCCGCCTCCTCGAGCGCCACGGAGAAGGCGCGCTCGTCCCGCAGCTCGCCGAGGCCGGTGAGGCAGGCGGAGCGCCTGACCTCGAGGTAGGAGGGGATGCCGAGCCCGCCGAGGAGCGCCTCCAAGGCCCCCTCGGTGCGCGTGCGCCCCAGGGCGATCGCGGCCTCGGCCTCGACGAAGTAGCTGGGATCGCCGCTCAGGACCTGGGCCGCGGCCTGTGCCGCGATGCGATCGTGACGGAACTCACCGAGCGCTCGTACGAGCAGGCGCCGCGCCTTGTGGTGCGTCTCGACGCGCACGGCCCCGACCAGCGCGTCGCGGGCCGCCTCCACGCGGAGCTGTCCGATCGCCAGGGCCGCCTCCCCACGCACCGACCACACGGGGTCCTCTACCATGGCCCGGGCGAGGGCGGGCAAGGCCAGGGGATCGCCCGCCTTGCCGAGGGCTCGCGCCGCCCGCACGCGGTCGATGGCGTGCCGCGCCCCGGTGAGCTCGCTCATCCATACCCCGGGGGGCTTTCGTTCGTGGCTCTTCTTGAGGAGGTGCGCGCCCGGGTCGATGATCGCCTGGGTGGGCCGGCCCGGGAGAGGGAAGAAGAAGATGTGCTGCGCCTCCTCGACCTGCACGGTGAAGTGGCTCTCCACCCCGTCCACCACGAAGCACAGGTCGAGGGGGAAGGCAAAGAGGGGCGTCCCCTCTTTGATCTCGTGGGTCTGTTTGATCGCCACCCGCGCGAGGTGCTGGAACTCATCGAATGAGTAATCCACCTCCAGCACCGGGTAGCCGGCGCCGAACACCCACTGATCGAAGAAGCGGTCGGCGTTCACTCCGGTGGCCTCTTCGATGGCCCGGGCGAGGTCGCGCGACTCCACCGAGCCGGTGCGGTGCTTGCCCACGTAATGGCGGATGGCCTTCCAGAAGCGGTCATCCTCCCGGGTCGCTCCCGTGCCCCAGCTGAGCTGATGGCGCAGCATGTGGAGCACCGCGCCCCCGCGCTCGTAGAGGTGGCGGTCAAAGACGTCGAGCGGCTCGTGGAAGACGTTGGTCACCATCGGCCGCCGGTAGCGCCCGCCGTCCTCCTCGAAGTAGGCGTCCATGTCGGCCAGCCGATCGTAGTCGGCGGCGTCGCGGCCCTCGGCGTGCTCCTTCCACACGATCTCGAAGTAGGTGGCAAAGCCCTCGTTGAGCCAGCCGTGCGACCAGTCGCGGCAGGTGACGAGGTCGCCGAACCACTGATGCGCGAGTTCGTGCGCCACGAGCGGCGCGGAGGAGAAGTCGAGGTGGGCGCGCGCGTCGTGCAGGGTGAGCTCGGTGATGGTGGTCGCCGAGGTGTTCTCCATGCCGCCGAAGATGAAGTCGGACACCACCACCTGGGCGTATTTCTCGTACGGGTAGGGGTGGCCGATCTTCTCGCCGAACAGGCGGATCATCTCCGGGGTGCGGCCAAAGGCGCGGCGCGCGTCCTCCTCGCGCCCGGGCGGCACGAGGTATTGCACCTGGACGTCGTCGATCTGGTCGCGCAGCTCGACGTACTCCCCGGCGACCAGGGTGATGAGGTAGCTCGAGTGGGGGACTTCGTGCCGGAAGTGGAAGGTGCGCGTGCCCCGGGTGCTGCCGCGCATCGAGACCAGGCGGCCGTTGGACATGACCGTCATCTTCTCCGGCACGGTCGCCACCACCTCCGAGGTGGATTTCTCGTGCGGGTGATCGAAGCACGGGAACCAGAAGCGGTTGTCGTCGTCCTGGCCTTGCGACCACACCTGGACCGGTCGGTGCGGGTGCAGCTCGTCGGGTTGGAGGAAGTAGAGGCCGCGGCGCGGCGTGGCGTGATAGCGCACCACGAGGTCGATGATCTCGCCGGCCCGACGCGGGCCGAGGTCCACGAGGAGGTGCTGGCCATCGTGGCTGTGAGGGAGCCGCGTGCCGTCGGCGAGCGTGACCGCGTCGATGTGCATCTCGACGGCATCGAGGCGCAGGCGCGTGGGCCCGTCATTGAGCGGCGCGATGGTCTGGGTGCAGGCGCCGCTCACCGAGCGGGTGGCGAAGTCGAGCAGGATCTCGATCTTGATGTGGCGCACGTCGCACACGCGGTCGGGCGCATAGACGGCGCGGGCGCCGGGCAGGACGAAAGGCTGCGGTCCGCTCGTCCCGGCCGTATCCCCGAGACTTCCGTCACGCCGGCAACAAAGCTCTCGTTCGAGACGCAGGGTGCTCATGAGTGAGTCGAGGATAGCATCGATTCTCGGCCCCGAGGCCACGCCGCCGCTCATACGGCGGTGGGATCCATGTGCGAGGGCCGGGTTCTAACTAACTATTGGAGGGGGAGGGGCGGGTGGTTGTGGCTGGCGGCGGCGGTCTCAGCCGCCCACGATCACGTTGTTGGAACCTTCGATGAGCTTGCCCATGCCGCCACAATGCTTGTCGGCATCGCCCAGCCGGTGTGCGGCCTTGCCGTTGATGAACACGGTGCCACTGCCCTGCTGGGCGGTCCAGGTGTTGGGGCCGCAGCAGGCTGCATGGACCCCCGAATCGCCCACGCGCAGCGCGGGCCGCTTGTTGACGAGCACGTTGGGCGATCCCGAGACCGCCGGCCCCACGGCCGGATGCGGACAGGCAGGGCAACCGTGCGCATCTGCCGGGACCATCGACTTGTCTCCCAATCTACCTTGCGGGGGCATCTCTGCTCCTTGCCATGAGCCGGACGGCGCGGCGTTCTAGTTGATGTTGACCGTGCTGCCCTTGATCGTCATCGTGCCGCTCGATTCGACGTCGCCCTGACCGTTGGCCTTCATGGTCATGTTGCTCTTGACCTTGAGGTCGAAGTTCTGGCCCACGTCCATCTGGGTGCCTTTGTCCGACTTGGTCTCCAGCGTCTCGCACTCGAAGCGGATGGTCTTCTTGGCCTTGATCAGGATGTCGCCCGTCTTGGTCTCCATCGTGATCTTCTTGTTCTTCGTGTCGATGAGGATGTAGTTCTCTTCCTTGCCGTCGTAGATCTCGATCTTGTTCGGCTCATTGCCATCGTCGTCGAGGACGATGCGGTGCTTCTGGCTCGAGTGCAGGGCCACGCGCGGCGACGAGGCGTTGTCGTTGAAGATGAGCTGGTGGAAGGTGCGCGAGGTGAAGCTCCGCAGGTCGTTCTTCTTGGCCTCGTTCTTCCCCTCGAACTTGGCCCAGCGGACCTTGCCCTGCGCGTCCTTGTTGCTGTAGGTCGGCTTGTCCATGCCGTTCCACAGCGAGCCGATGATCACCGGCTGGTTGAACTCGCCGTTGATGAAGGTGACCAGCACCTCGTCGTCCTTCTCGGGCAGCCAGAACATGCCGCGCTCGGGCCCTGCCCCGATGGTGGCGATGCGTGCCCAGTAGCTGTCGATGTCGGCCCCGGTCTCGGGATCGGGCGGCAGCCAGGGGAACTTCACCCGCACGCGGTAGTCCTTGTCGAAGGCCGACCCCTGCGTGCGACAGACGTTGTCCGTCACGATGCCGATCACCACCCCCTGGATCGTGTGCTGGAAATCCCGGTGTTCGAGCGACAGGGGATCATCTTTTCCGAGCTTGGCCATGGTGTCTCCTGCCGGACGGCCCGCGTCCGGCGTCAGGCGATGCGAATCTCCGCGGACCCATACAAACTACGCAAAGCCTCCGGGGGGCATGTTGGCCACGCCCCCCACCACCGGTCCGGCCGGTACGATCGGCGGCGCGAAGGTGGGCACGGGTCCGGTCCCGAGCACGTTGGTGACCATCGTCGACGTCTGCCAGATCTGGAAGCACTTCTCGAAGGCGTCGGCGATGCAGTCGAACAGCTCCTTGTGGTGCGGCGCCCCGGGATCGGCGAACTGCGCGATCATCTGTCCCTTGAGGACGTCCTTGGACACCGGCACCGTCACCTGGGTCAGCGCCGCCACCGGCACCGGGATGTTGGGCATGGGGGGCGCCACGGGCAGCGCCATGGCGGCGAAGGCCGGATACCACGGCAGGCCCGGCACCTTGATGCTCGACTGATACTGCAGCCAGGCGGTCCCGATCACCTGGGAGATGACGTTCGAATACTTGAGCTGGGAGGGACCGGCCTTGGGCGCCGTGGCCAGGATCAGCGGCTGCAGCGGCGGTCCCACCACCTGCCCGCCGCTCGCCGTGACGGCGTTGACCATCACCCCGACCAAGGTGGCCGCGCTCTGCCACTGGCTCCAGGCCGAGCAGATGGCATCGCAGATGCCGTCGATGTAGCCGCCGTAATCCTTGGTCTTCTGCTTCTGGACGTCGCAGTGGTACTTGTTCGTCGAGTCGGCGATGAAGAGGGGCGGGACGGTGGGATCGGGCGAGGCGCTCTTCTCGTCGTCCTTGAAGGCGTCGGCGAACGTCTTGGGGACGTTCATCTGCGGCGCCTGGTCCGGCACCTTGATCCCGAAGCTGCTGAATTGCAGCCGGGCAAGTTGCTTCATCATCGAAGCTTGCGGCGCAGGCATGGAACCCTCTTCATGGACGATAGCTGGCGGATGCTCGCTGGATGATATCCCTCGCGAGCGATTATCGGCAACCGGCGATTCCGAGTTGCTTGGCCCGGGTGGCCGGGCCGCGCCAGGCCGCTCTAGGCGGTCTTTTCCGCATAGGTCAGCACCAGATACATCACCACCGCGATGTTCCCGGGGTTGCGGCACTGATGGGGGACGTCCGCCGCGAACAGGATCGCGTCCCCGGTGCCGAGCAGATACTGCTCACTGCCCACCACCATCTCCAGCGTTCCGGTGGTGACCACGGGTTGAGTGCCGCGTACCCCCCCGGTTGAGTGGCGCGTACCCCCCGGTTGAGTGGCGCGTACCCCCTGGTTGCCCTGGTTGGGGACTAGGATCGCCAGCGCTCTACTCAGAGCCCGGACAGGCCTTCGGAACCTCGCGGTGGTCACCCACTAGCGGGGCGCTGTATTAAGGAAGAACACAGTCAGATTGCGAACGAGGGGGGCCGGGCTCGGCCGGGAGCAGGCAGGTTGGAGGGCGAAGAGAGAGCAGGGACTTACGCGTCGAGATGCACGCTGCGGTCGAAGTCCTCGTCGTCATCCATCTGCAGGGGCCTGCCCGAGTCCCCCACGCAGTAGCTGCGCAGCTTGGCCTTGGCACGCAGCTCGAGCTGACGTACGCGCTCGCGCGAGATGCCGAACTTCTTGCCAAGCGCCGCCAGGGTGGCCGGGCGCTGCCGCATGTGACGGGCGCGGATGATGGCCCGCTCGCGCGGATCGAGGAGCTTGAGCCCTTCGGTCAGCGTCACCTTGCGGAAGTCCTCCTCCTGGGTGCCGGCGACCATGTCCTCGGGGTTCGGACCCTCGTGCGCCAGGGTAGTCCCCACGGCGCGGCGATCGTCAAAGCCGCGCTGCGCATCGATCGAGACGTCCCGCCCCGTCAGGCGCGGGGTCATGGCCTCTACGTCCTCCTGCATCACGCCGAGCTCGCCGGCCAGGAGCTCGAGGCTCGCCGGCTCGCCCTCGCGCTCGAGCTTGCGGCGGGCGCGGCCGAGGCCAAAGAAGATCTTGCGCTGCGAGCGGGTGGTGCCGATGCGGACCGGACCGTGACTGCGCACCACATGCTCGAGCATGCAGGCACGGATCCAGTAGGTAGCGTACGTTGCCAGGCGGGTGGCCCGGTTGGGATCGAAGCGCCGCGCCGCGATGGTGAGGCCGAGGTTGCCTTCCTGGATGAGATCCTCCATCGAGGGGCCCGAGTGCCTGAACTCCATGGCAATGCGGATCACCAGACCCAGGTGGGCCTCGACCAGGCGCGCGAGGGCGTCCTGATCCTCGAACACCTGCCACCGGCGAGCGAGGGTACGTTCCTCGATGGCCGTCAGAGGGCCGTCACGGTGGGGGCGTTCAGCAGTCGTAGTCTCGGCGAGCATCGTCATAAGAGCCTCCAAATCCGGCTGACAGGTCATCAGTTTTAGGGGGGGACTGTTTGTCCCCCCTCACCCGGCAGAGCCGGGTGAGCCACCCCCCACCGCACGCTCCCCGCGGGCCCTTCCCCGCGCGGGCCCTTCGTCCTACGTCAACTTCTATGGGCGGCGCCGGACATCGACTCCGGATCCAGGAGACCGGCAAACATTTCACGCGCGCCCTGGCCGAGCACATCGCCCATGAACGAGCGCAGGTAGGTGCGCGCTCCGAGCCGCGCGAGGCGCCAGGTCATCCGCGAGAAAAGTCCGCCCGAGACGACGAAGCCGACCGCAAAGGCCGCAGCCACGGCGGGGAGTGGACGCTCCTCGATCCAGCTGCGGAGATTGGACACCAGTTCGTTGCCGCGATCCGTTGCAGCTTGGCGCAGCTGCTCGAGATCATCTTGCAGGCGCCCGCTGTTCGCATGCGCCGCCTGATTCGAAGGGTTGCCGGAGTTGGCGTGATCCATCTCCTCACCTCTCTCTGCCACCTGGGGGTCTCTGGTTTCGCGCTGCCTTGCCATTGCGAAATGAGACCGGTGCAGGTTCCGTGCCCTGCGCTTGGTCCCATACTCAGAGAGCCACCAGACCGGTGATCCAGAGGTTGACGCGGCTGCTATAGCAGACTGAAGGGAAACAGATTTACACTCTGGCCTGCTCGCTGCCTGGAGGAAGGGAAAAATTTTCCCTCTCCTGAGGAGATGGTTTACACATCCACGTTGCGGGGGCGGGATCGGGTGATAGAGTGAGGGCCATGTCGGAGCTGGAGCGTTCTGCTGCGGTCCCGGTGGCCGGTCGAGAGCCCACCCGGGCCCAGGCCGGGGCCCCGGCGCGCAAGATCCTGGTGGTGGATGACGAGCCCGAGGTGGCCAGCAGCCTGGCGGAGATCCTACGCGAGGAAGGCTACGCCGTGGACGTTGTGGGATCGGCCGAGGATGCGCTCGAGCGATTTCGTTTGGAGACCTATCATCTCCTCCTCACCGACCTCCTCCTGCCGGGCAAGAGCGGCGTCGATCTGACCAAGGCGATCCACGATAGTTGTCCGGCCACGGCGATCGTGCTCGTCACGGGGCACGCCACGGTGAAGACCGCGGTGGCGGCGCTCAAGCGCGGCGCCGCCGACTATGTGCGCAAGCCGGTCAACCCGAAGCGGCTCAAGGAGCGAATCGCCACGCTGCTCGCCAACCGCCCGGATTACCTGCCCAACCGGCTCCTGTCGGTGGGGCGCTCGGGAGAGGTCCACTTCGAGGGGATGATCGCGCGCACCCGCGTGATGCACAACGTCTTCGAGAAGATCAAGCTGGCCGCCCAGGCCGACGCCACGGTGCTCATCACCGGGGAGTCGGGGACGGGCAAGGAGCTGGTGGCGCGGGCGGTCCATCGGCGCTCGCGGCGCATGAGCGGCCCGTTCGTGGCGGTGCACACCGGCGCCATCCCGCGCGACCTCATCTCCTCGGAGCTGTTCGGTCACGAGAAGGGCTCCTTCACGGGGGCGGTGGAGCGCAAAGAAGGCAAGTTCGAGCTGTCCGAGGGCGGCACCATCTTCCTCGACGAGATCTCGACCATGGACGAGCGCACGCAGATCAACCTCCTGCGGGTGCTCGAGAACTTCACCTACATGCGCATCGGCGGCAAGAAGGAGCGCGCGGCCGATGTGCGTGTGGTGGCCGCCACCAACCGCGACCTGTCCAAGATGGTGGAGGAGGGGACCTTTCGTGAGGACCTCTACTACCGGCTGAACATCCTCCAGATCAGCCTGCCGCCTTTGCGCGAGCGCAAAGAGGACATCGCGCTCCTGGCCAACGAGTTCGTGCGCCAGTTCTCCGAACAGTACCGCACCACGGTGGAGCTCGTCCCCGCGGAGACGCAGCGCCTGCTCGATGGGTATCACTGGCCGGGCAATGTGCGCGAATTGCGCAACGTGATCCAGCAGGCGGTGCTGCTCAGCGGCGGTCGGACCCTCGCCCCGGAGCTCCTGCCGCAGATGATCTACCAGGCCGGCCCCGTGGAGGAGGTCATCCGCATCCCGCTCGGGGTGTCGATGCGCGAGGCCGAGCGTGAGATCATTTTGCGCACGCTCGATTCCAAAGAGGGGAACAAGAAGACGACCGCCGAGGTGCTCGGGATCAGCCGCCGGTCGCTGTACAACAAACTTGCCGAGTATGGCGCGGACGCGGTACGGCGGCGTCCGAGCCCCCCGGCCTCCCGGTCTTCCCGGGACGCGGGGCGGTAAGCCTCACGATCGACGCCAGAGATCACAATCAGGAGCCAGGAGCCCCACGCGATGGCCATGTCCAAGCCTCTCGATACACTGGCGCTCGCGCACCTGGCGGCCGCGCTGGCGCACGAGGTCCGTAACCCGCTCAATTCCATTGCTATCCATGCCGATCTCCTGGCCTCGCGTCTGCGCAAGGCGGGCCTGGCCGATCCCACGGCGATCGAACGTTCGATCGGATCACTTGGCCGCGAGGTCGAGCGTATCGATCGCATTCTTGGAACGTATCTAGATTGTGTGGGACCGCGTGAGTTCGAGCGTCAGGTGCTGGTGGTAGGGGATGTGGTGCGAGCGGCGCTCGAGCGAGCTCGCCCGCAGGCCAAGGAAAGGGAGATCCGTCTGCAATCGCGCATCACGCCCGCCGAGGCGCGCTGGACGTTCGACGAGGCGGCGCTCTGCCGGGTGCTCGATCTGCTCATCGAGAATGCGCTCGATGCTTCCTCGGCAGGGGGGACGGTGACGGTGCGGGCCAACGTCCGGGGAGGGCGCGGCACCCTCGATGTGACGGACGAGGGAGAGGGCATCGCGAGCGAGGCCCTGTCGCAGGTGTTCCTCCTCGGTTACAGCACGCGTGAGGGGCGTAACGGCGTGGGGCTCACGGTGGTCAAACAGATTATCCGTGGGCACGGAGGCTCCGTTACGGTACAGTCGGACGGTCCAGGAAAGGGCGCGACCTTCCGGATCGAGCTGCCGCTCCTGGCCCCTGACACATCCGGCGCCGGCTAAGCCGGCGTACGTCTCCTATTCCGTAATTCGGGCACCAAGCCCGACGGCCGCAAGCCGTAGTACCGTCTACTCTCCTGTCCCGAGCCCAGCGCTCGGATGCCGGTGACATGCACCGAAACGCGACGAATTGGCTATGATGGCCATCGTCGAGGCAAAGCGTCGGAGGGGGAAACATGAGGAGGAGCACATGATGGAAAAGACGATGAAGAGGATCGAAAAGAAGCTGGCCTTGAAGAAGGAATCGCTCCGGCGACTGACGGACAAGGAGCTGAGAGGAGTCGCCGGAGGGGCAGAGCCCACCCAAGACTGCACGATCTGGACCTGCATAGGTCCTTAAGCTCACTGCCGGCGACCGGGCACTGAGCGCCCGCACGACCCACCCCAAGCCCATCATGTGTCCCCGATACCGGAAGCGCGGCGGCTTCCATCCCTGGGGCTTCCCTCACCGACCAGCACTCCAGAGAGCACTGTTCCGAGAAGCCGATCGAGCTTCACGATGTCGGTCCTGCGTCCGAACCGTCACGACAAGAGACATTCACCGGCAGAACATTCGCTGATATTCTGATGGGTATGATTGGCCACCGCACGAGCTCAGACGTTCCGGTGGCAGCTCAGGATACAGATCCTCCGACCCTCCCGGATCCGCCTCGGGAGCAGCCGGTCACCATCACCACGGAGGGCACCGATCCTGGTGTCAGCCGCGGCGGCGCCGCGCATGTACGTCCAGCCCCCCTTCCTCGTGAGGCCGATGCCGGGTCTACCCCTGGGGCGGCGAACGCCGTGGAGGGGCAACAGACGGCGCCCGTCACCATCCAGCCAGGCTCGGTGGTCGAGAAGGGGTTGGTGGTCGGAGCGGTTGTCGGTGGACGCTACGAGCTCCGCGCGCTCCTTGGCGAGGGCGGTATGGGGGCGGTCTTCCTTGCTCATGACGAGGTCCTGGGCGCGGACGTGGCGCTCAAGTTCGTGCTCCGTGATCTGACGCATCGCGAACAGGACTTGCGGCGCCTGCGAGCCGAGGTCCTGCTGGCGCAGAGGGCCTCGCACCCCAACGTCTGCCGCACCTATGACCTGGAAGAGCTCGATGGTCTGCTCTTCATCAAGATGGAGTATGTGGCCGGCGAGACGCTGGCGCGGCGGTTGGCGCGCGAAGCCAAAGTGTCGATCGATGAGCTCTTGCGCCTGGCGCGCGCGATCACGGCCGGTCTCGAGGCGGCGCATGCCCAGGGGGTGGTGCACTGCGACCTCAAACCGGAGAACATCCTCATCGAGCACGGCACCAAGCGGCCGGTGCTGATGGACTTTGGAATCGCCCGCGCGACGGCGCGGGGGACGACGAGCGGTGACTCGCTCTTCTGGGGGACGCCGGCCTATATGGCGCCGGAGCAGCTCTCGGGCGGGAGCGTGGATGCGCGCACCGATCTCTATGCGCTCGGTTGTGTGCTGTATCAACTGGCCGTGGGCGAGGTGCCCTATCCGGAGGTGACGTCGTCCCGGTCGGCGCTGCATTATCTCGACGAGCCGATACCGGACCCGCGGGTCAGGCGGCCCGATCTGCCCTTCTGGCTGGCGGCGATCATCCGCAAGCTGCTGGTTAAGGATCCGCGCCAGCGATACCCCCATGCGGCGGCGTTGCGCGCCGCGTTGGCCGGGCCGCTGCGCTTGGAGGGGCGGCGCCTGTGGATACCGTTCGTCGCTGCGGTGGTCCTCGGCCTGGGGGCGATCGGCGTGTATCGATCGATGGGCCACAAGGTGGAGTGGCACGCGGATAGCCGTGTCCGTGTGCCGGCCTATGAGGAGCATGCCGGCTCTCCCAACATCTCGCCCGATGGCCGCTGGCTCGCCTACATCTCCGATCGCGAGGGGCCTTGGCGCCTGTACGTCGAGCCGATCTCGGGGGGGCCCGCGCGCGTGCTGCCGTGGGAGGGGCTCTTGTACCCGGTGCGCTGGGCTCATGACAGCCAGTCTCTCCTCGGCGTGGTGTACAAGGACGCCCGTGTGGTCCGTGTCCCGATGGTGGGGGGGGCGGTGGAGGAGGTGGCACGGCCGGCGGTCGACGTGGCCGACTGCAAGGGACGGCTGGTCCTGCGCACCCGGGGCGACGGTCAGTGCGCCACCTGTTACCGCTGGACGGCGCAGGAGGGGACCGGCGAGGGGGCCCGCTGGCGCGAGATCCTCCGGGTGCCGGAAGCGGCCGTGATCAGGGCCATGCATTGCGATCCGAGTGGCCGGCAACTGACCTTCGCGGCGCTGCTGCAACCGCAAACGGGGGGCATGGTGCAGCAGGCCGACATCTATGTGCTCGACATCGACAGCGGCTCGCTCCGGCGGCTCACGTTCGACCATTACTATAATGATCACCCGAAGTTCGCGCCGGACGGCAAGACCATCATCTTCTCGTCGAACCGCAGCGGCGCTCACGAGCTGTGGGAGATCCCGGTCCAGGGGGGGGTGGCCATGCCCCTCACGAGCAGCGGCGGTCACACCAAGTCCCTGCCGTTCGACATCACGCCCGACGGTAAGCTCCTCATCTACAATCACGAGAGCGAGGCCGACCAGCTCTACGCGTACCGTCTCGACAGCCCGGATCGACGACGCATCAGCCATCCCTTGTCGCAGAAGCTGCGGCAGCCGTTCGTGACGCCGGATGGCCGCCAGCTCGTGATCCTCGTGACGCGCCAGGAGAAGAGCTATGCGGTCGTGCTGCCACTGACGGGGGGCGAGGAGCGGATCCTCACTGCGGCCGATGCGGTGGCCCTCGGCCTGGATGGCACCGAGCTGATCTTTGCCCTGAACGAGGAGCAGGGCGCGCGGATCCTGGCCATGCCCCTCGGTGGGGGGGAGGCGCGGCGCATCACCCACGCCCCCGGGCCGGTGTCGAACCTGGCCGTAGACCGCGAAGGCTGGGTCCATCTGGCGATCCGGCAGGGAAGTGCCCGCGGCGGCTGGCGAGCCCCGCTGGCCGGTGGGGAGGCGGTGCGCGAATCGGCGCCGGGAGCCTTGCTGGTGCTGCCGGCCCCCGTCGGCGGCTGGCAGCTCGTCGGCTTCGAGCGGCCGGACAAAGGGTTTCGCTGGCGCTTGATGGGCCCGGGCCAGCCGCCGCCGCCGCCCCCCCTGTCGGAGGATCCGCGCTCCAAGGCCTCCGAGGCGGGTCTGCACGTCGCCTGGGCGAGCGATGGCAAGTCGTGGTTCAGCTGGAACGGCACCGAGATCTACCGCCGGTTCCTGGCGGGACGACCGGAGCAGCTCATCCTGCGCACCGAGCTCGTGAACGGCATGACCGTGTCGAGCAACACCAACACGTTGTTCGTGGTGGAGGACGCCGGTCACACGGTGCGGCAGGTCATCGCCAACTTCGGCGACCGGCCGCGCCCGGTCAAGTGATCGCTTACTTCGCGGGCGCGGTCTTGGCCGTGATCTGGGCGGATTCGGTGCTACGCTCGAGGTAGAGGCGAGCGACGGGATCGTCGGGGTTCACCGCGAGCACGCGCCGCATGAGCTCGGCCGTGGTGGCGAACTCCCCTGCGCGATAGGCCTGCGCCCCCGCCTCGAAGTCCGCTCGCGTCTTTTGTTTGAGCTCCTTGAGGTGCGCGGGATCGGCCTCGAACACCTCGTAGACGGCCACCTTCTTCTGCCGCCCCTTGACCGCCACCTCGTCGACGAAGCGGTGGGCGAAGCGAGAGGGATCGCTGAGCCGTGCGCGCGTGTCCTCGCTGATGAGGACGGTGACGCGGTAGCTCTTGGTCAGGCTCTCGATCCGGGAGGCGGTGTTGACCGCGTCGGAGATGACGGTGTTCTCCATGCGCTCGGTCTCGCCGATGGTGCCGAGCATGAGGCTGCCGGTGTGCACGCCCGCGCCCATCCGGATGGGCGCGAGGCTCCGGGCCGTGCGCTCCTCGTTGAGGCGCTCGAGCTCCTGGTGCAGGGCCACCGCGGCCCTCACGCTGTCGTCGGCGGTGTGGGGGAACAGGGCCATGATCGCGTCGCCGATGTACTTGTCGATGAAACCGCCATGCTGGCGCATCACCGGACCGATGCGGCGCAGGAGCTCGTTGATGAAGTCGAACGTCTCCTTGGGCGTCATCTGCTCGGAGAGCGTGGTGAAGTCGCGGATGTCGGCGAACAAGATGCTCATCTCGCGCTGCACCTGATCGCCGAGCGCCACCTCGAGGATGCTCTCCTTCTCGAGGTATTTGAGGAACTCGCGCGGCACGAAGCGGCTGTAGGCGCGGGTGAGCGCCATCTGTTGCCCGTACAGGGTGGCGTTCTCGATGGACACCGCGGCCTGGGACGACAGGAGATCGATCACCTGCAGGCGCGCCGGGGTGAACGCGTTGTGGGTGAGGTTGTTCTCGAGGTACACGGCACCCACGAGCCGCCCCTGCTTGATGAGCGGCGCGCACAGGATCGAGCGCGGCTTGCGAAGGGCCACGTAGGGGTCGCGCGCGTGCGGGCCGAGGCTGCTCGCGTCGTCGAGCACCACGCTCTCCAGGGTGCGCGCCACGTACTGGATGAGCGTGAGCGGGAGATCCTCGGGCCCGGCCGTGGGGCCGCTCGCGCCGAGCGCGCGCGCCACGGTGGCACCGGTGTCGTCGACCTCGCCGGTGGCGGCGATCACCCAGGCGCCGTCCTGCGACCGTGGCAGGACGAGCCAGCCGCGCTGCGCGCCCGCGTTCTCGAGCACGATGCGCATGAGCGCCGAGAGCAGCTGCTCGAGCACGATCTCGCCCGAGAGGGCCTGCGAGGCGCGCAGCACGCTCGACAGATCGAGCGCCGCCCCGGTCGACCGTCCGGTGGTGGTAATGGTCGTGGACACCTGCGTCCGCACGGGGTTCTGGGCATCGTCTCCCGCGCCCGCGCCGGGGCCGGGATTGATGTGGAGCCGGAGCTGCGCGTAGCGAGCCTCGAGATCCCTGACCTTGGCGCGCGCGCCCCAGCGCTGGTAGGCGTAGCGCGCCTCGTGCATGTAGAACGCGGCCACGCGCGGCTGCGCGGTCTCGAGGTAGAAGCGCCCGGCCAGCTCGCAAGCGAGCGCTTCATCGTTCAGCCAGCGGTGCTCGCGCGCGGCGTCGATGGCCTGGTCGTAGAGCTGGCGCGCCTCCTCGGTGTCGCCGTGGGTGCGGGCGTCCTCGGCCGCCACGAGGAGGTAGCGATGCCGGAAGGTCATGGGCGCGTGCTCGGCCCAGAGCGCGAGCTTCTTCTTCGCCTGGCCGATGCGCTTGCGCAGGCTGCGCACGCGCTGCGGCGGGAGCCCGTCCCCGTCCCCGGTCTTGGAGAGCAGCCCGAGGCGCGCCAGGGCCCCGTAGAAGGTGACGAGCACGGTCGTGAACGTGCAGATCTGGCTCTCGAGGTAGCTGTCGGCCTGGTCGGCGTGGGAGGCCGCGCCCTCGGGATCGCCGAACAGGAGGGCGAGGAGCAGCTTGTGCATGTGGTAATCGCACAGGGTGTTGCCGTTCTTGGCCTCGAGCAGCTGCGGCACCACCTCACGCTCGTCGTAGACCGTGCCGATGAGCTGCAGCGGGCTACCGGAGGCGGGGGACTCCGAGGAGCCCGGTGACTCGCCCATCAGGTTGATCACCGACTGCTGCCACATCGTGTGCCCACGCAGCGTGAAGGGCTGCTTCATGTCCACGATGAGGCGGCCGTAGCGCTCCATCTCCCGCCGCACGCGGTCGAGATCCTCGCCGGCGGCGAAGAGGTAGTAGCAGTAGAAGCGCGCGCAATGCGCCCCGTATTCGTAGTCGCCGGTGTCGAGCCCCTTCTGCACGCCGTCGAGGAGCCGCGGCAGCGACTCGCGCAGGTGCTCGCGCCAGTGGCGCAGGAGCACGTTCAGGGTGAAGCAGAACCGGACCTGGTTGGCCGCCGAGCCGTAGCGCTCGTGCACCACCTCGGCGAGCCGCGTGAAACGCAGGCCATCGGCGACGTCGCCGATGAAACCGATGCGGATCACGGCCCACGAGCCGTAGACCAGGCCGGTCTCCGGGCCATTGCCGTGGCGCACCGAGGTGATGATCTCCTCGCAGGTGAGGAGCGGCAGGAGCTTGGGTCGCGCGAACACCGCCGGCGCCGCCACAGCGAACATGATGCGGATGGCCAGGCGCTGCCGTGGGTCGGTCATCTCACCGAGCTCGGCCAGCGCCTCGGGCGACTTGCCCCGCAGCGCCCACCAGGCGCGGCCCATGCCGGCCAGGATGTGTGGCACGCTCGGCTGCGCGGGGAAGCGCACGCCGAGCTGGGCCAGCAGCCCGAGCGCCGTGTCGATCGCCTCGCTCAGGCGATCCTGCAGCCCGAGCGCCTGGATCTTGATCTCGTAGACCCGCTGCACGTCGAGCACGTCGCGGGCGTGGGCCACCACGGCGTCGACGTAGCCGGTCATGGCGTCGAAGGCCGACGTGAGGAAGGCGCCCTCGGCCGCCAGCTCGTGGAGCTGGAGCGCGAGATCGTATCGCTTCTCCCACAGATCGACCGGCAGGAGCCCGAGCGCCGTGCGCGCGTAGGACAGGGCCGCGGCGAAGGCCGCCGCGTCCTTGGCGCGGCGCGCGGCGAGGAGGTTCAGCTCGGCCAGCTCCTCGCGTGCCTTCTCGCCCGCGGCGCCGGCGATCTCGTCCACCGCCCGGTTGAGCTGGTCGACGATGTCGAAGATGTTCTGGGGGCGCTCCGCGACCGGGATGCTGCGCAGGAGCTGCTCGCCGATGCGCCGGTGCATCGCCGGCCGCGCGGTGACGCCGATGAGCGAGTAGGCGGCCTGCTGGACGCGGTCGTGGGCGAAGCGGTACTCGACCTTGAGCGCGTCCTCGAGGCCCGGCACCTCCATCTGGATCCACTGGTAGGCGTCGCCGAGTGGGAGCACCATGCCCGCGGCCACGCACTCCCAAAGGTCGCGCGCCGTCTCGCGCGGCGTGCGCTCGTGGATCAGGGCCAGCGTGGCGAGATCGAAGCGGTTGCCGATGCAGGCCGCGAGTTCGAGCACCCGTTGCGCCGCCGGCGGCAGGTGCCGCACCCGGTCGGCCACGAGCTCGACGACGTTGTCGGTGATGGCCAGGCTGGCGATGGCGTTGAGATCCCAGGTCCACGAGCCGCGCTCGGGGTCATAGCGGAGCTGCTGGTTGCGGTGCAGCTCGGTGAGGAAGGTGTTGACGAAGAAGGGGTTGCCGTGGGTCTTGCCGTGCACGAGCTGCGCGAGCGGCTCGACCTCCGCCGGCTCCGCGCCGAGCGTGTCTCCGAGGAGCTCGACGAGCGGCTTCACGCCGAGGGGGCCGAGGTGGCACTCGCCGAGGCGCGCCCCCGCCTTGCCGAGCGCCTCGCGGAGCAGCGCCACCGGGTGCGCATCGTGCACCTGCTCGTCGCGGTAGGCGCCGATGAAGAACGTGTAGGCCGTGTCGCTCGCGGTCATGAGCCGCTGGATGAACTCGAGCGAGGCGGCATCGGCCCATTGCAGGTCGTCGATGAACACCACGAGCGGGTGCTCCACGCTCGCGAACGCCCGCACGAAGTTGAGGAGCACGAGCACGAACCGGTTCTGCGCTTCGGCCGGCGGCAGCGCCGGCACGGGCTGCTGCGGGCCGAGGATGAGCTCGAGCTCGGGGATCACCTCCACGACCAGCGCGCCGTTGGGGCCGAGCGCCCGCGAGAGGCGCTCCCGCCAGAGCGTGAGCGCCGCCGTGCTCTCGGTGAGGAGCTCGCGGATGAGCTTGTGGAACGCCTCGAGGAGCGGGGCGTAGGGGGTGTTGCGCCGGAGCTGGTCGAATTTACCCGAGGTGAAGTAGCCGCGGCTCCCGGTGATCGGCCGATACACCTCCTGCACCAGCACGGACTTGCCGATGCCCGCCGGCCCCGACACGAGCAGCGTCTCCGCCGCCCCCACCGCCACGCGACCGAACGCCTGGAGGAGCTGCTCGACCTCGGCCTCGCGGGCGTAGAGGCGCTGCGGCACGCGGAAGCGCGCCGGCCGGTCGCGTTGGCCCAGATCGAAGCGCTGGATGGCCTTACGCTCGCGCCACTCGGCGGCGCAGCGCTCGAGATCGAGGCGCAGCCCGGCGGCCGACTGGTAGCGCGCCTCCACGTCCTTGGACATCAACTTCATCACGATGTCCGAGAGCGCCTCGGGCACGCCCTCGTGGCGGAGGTGGGGCGCGAGCGGCTGGCGGGCGATGTGGCAGTGCACGAGCGCGAGCGGATCGTGCTCGGTGAAGGGCAGCTGCCCGGTGAGGACGTGATAGAGCGTCGCGCCGAGCGAATAGAAGTCGGACCGGTAATCGACGTAGCGGTTCATCCGCCCCGTCTGCTCGGGTGAGATGTAGGCCAGGGTCCCTTCGACTTCGCCCGGGTTGCGAAAATCCGGGCTCTCCTGCGACAGCTGGGTCGAGATGCCGAAGTCGATGACCTTGACCTGGCCGGTGGCCGCGTTGAAGACGACGTTGCCGGGGGTGAGGTCCTTGTGGATGATGCCGCGGTCGTGGAGCTGGCCGAGGATCTCGGCCACGCGGATGCCGATGTCGAGCACATGGGGGATCGGCAGCGGTCCGGACACGACCAGGCGATCGAGCGAGGTGCCGCCGAAGTCCTCGAGGAAGATCATCCAGACGTGCTCGCTCTCGGCGAGCCCATAGGTCTCGATGATCCCGGGCAGGGCGAGCGTCCGCAGGAGCTCGTACTCGCGCCGGAAGCGGGCCAGCACCGCCGGCGGCGGATAGGGCTGCCGCAGCACCTTGATGATCACGGGCCGGGAGTCCGCGAGCCGCAACGCACGATAGACCGCCGTGCTGCGGCCCTCGGACAGCGGTTGCAAGACCTGGTGTCCGGCCACCGATAGCATGCCCGCTGCCCCTGCGGCTGAATGCATCCGGTGCGTCCTCTATGGCGCCGTCACACGCATGGGTCTGCTCCGGCCGGCCGGCCTTCGCTCATCTCGGGCTTCGCCCGCATGGGGTCCTATCGGCTCGTGTGAACGGCTCTTGAGCCTCTGCTTATTTTTCTATCAGAGTTTGCTGGGCCCAGGGGAAGGAAGCTGAGGCTACCACTTCATTTTTACGTCGCAGGGGGGGCCGTGAGCGAGCGCAGCTTCGCCTGATCCCGTGAATGGTCGAGGAACCGCTGGCGCGCCTCGCGATCGGGGATCAGATGGGCGCGTTCGTCGAGCTTGCGCGCCGCCTCCGCGAGGGAGCTCCGTGCCGCCTCGTCTTGCCTCAAAGCGCTCCACACCTCGGCGGCCACGAGGTGCAGCTTGGTGTCGCAGAACCCCTCGCCCCCTTGCGCCTGGAGCTGCGCGAGCCCCTCCCGCACCACCGCCTCCGCCTCCGCGAGCCGCCCTTGCACGAGCAGGTCCTCGCCGAGGAGCGCGCAGGCCAGGAGGTGCCCCACCGGCGCGCTCGCGAACGACTGGATCGCCTGCCGGGCCGCCTGCTCGGCCGCCTCCTGCGCCCCGCGCTCGGCCTCCACCATCGCCAGCGCGGCCTGGGTCATCCCGGTCCAGAGGCTGGGCGTGCGCAGATCGCGCAGCGCCGCCTCGGCCAACGCGCGCACCTCGGCGTGGTGCCCTGGACCGCCGGCCTCGGCCAGCGCGAAGGCATAGAACGCCTGCGTGACCCGCCGCGCCACCGGCTCCCGGTGCCGCTCCATCAGATCGATGGCCTCGCGGCACAGCATCCGGCCCTGCTCGACCTCGCCGAGCAAGAGGAGCGCGACCCCCAGGTGCCCCTGGGTGCCATAGATATAAAGACGGTCCCCGGCCGCGATGAAACGATCCAGCGCCGCCTGCGCAAAGGACCAGTACGACCACACGTCCCCCCCGAAGAGCCCATACCAGAGGCGCCCGAACTCGAAGAGCCCGCGGGCGCGTGATTCATGTCGGCCCAGCCGGCCGCAGACCTCCTGCATCCGTTCCAGGAAGTGCTTCGCCAGCTCGCGTCTCCCCAGGGTGCCGGCGAAGACCAGCGCCATCATGGCCGGTTCCATGAAGGCGCTCTCGGCCCCCGGCAGGGGCTCGGTCCGGGCGAGCAATTCGATGTGTTCGACGAGGCGCGCGCGGTCCCCCTGGAACCCCGACAGCGTCGTGGCCGCTCCTTGGACCGAGAGCCATCCGGCGCTGCCCGCGGAGAGCAGCTCGAGCGCCGTCCGCATGGCCTCGTAGGCCGGCTCGAAGCTCCCCTGCCAGAGCCGCGCCCAGGATTCGATGGAGCGCAGCGTGCCGAGCTGCTCGCCGCGCGCCCCCAGGGCGACTCCCCGCGCCACCCGATCGAGCGCGCCATCGAGGTCGCTCGTGGCGAGGGCCTGATGCGCGGCGCGGGCCAGGTGGACCACCGCCTGCTCCGGCTCGCCGCCCAGCCGGTGATGCTCGGCCAGCACCATGGGATCATGCTCGCCTGCCGTAGCGAGGTAGGCGGCGGCCAGGCGATGGCCGATGCGCCGATCCTCTTCGGTCAGGAGGCCATAGGCGGCGTCGCGCAGGAGCGAGTGGCGAAACGCGAACTGGCGGTCGCCCGTCGCCCGGTCCTCGCTGCGGAAGGCCAGCACCTCCTGGTCGAGGAGCATGGAGAGCACCCGCTCGTCCTGTTGCCCCTGCGCCTCGCCGAGGAGCGTGTGCACGCCGCCGCACCAGAAGCTGTCGCCAAACAGGCTGGCGGTGCGCAAGAAGCGCCGCGCGTCGGGATCGAGCCGTAAGAGCCGGGCCTGCAGCATGGCCAGCACGGTCTCGGGCGGCTTGGCGCCCTGCTCCGCCTCCTGGCCCTCGGCCTCGGCCCGGATGAGCTCCTCGAGGAACAGCGTGTTGCCTCCGGCCTGCGCGATGAGCCGCTCGACCGTCTCGGCGGTCGCCCGTGCGCCCAGCACGCGCGCGACGAGCTCGCCGCTCGCCTTCTTGCTGAGGCCTTGGAGCCGCAGCTCCTGCACCCGCCGCTCCACCCACAGCCGGGGGAACATGTCCTTGAGCTCCGGGCGCGCGAGCGCGAGCACGACGAGCGGCTGGTCCACGAGCTTGTCGAGCGCCACCTCGATCAGGCGTATCGTCGCCGCGTCGCTCCAGTGCAGATCCTCGAGCACGAGCAGGACCGGCTTGTGCTCGCACTCGGCGGAGAGGAAGGTGACGAAGGCGGACGTCACCTGGTCGCTCATCAGGCGCGGGTCCTGGCGCGCGGCCCGCAGCCGCGGGCTCTCGTCGTCGGGAAAGGGCACCCCGCACAGCTCGCCGAGGAACTCCGCCACCAGGGGACGCTCGGCGGGGGGGAGGTACCGCCCCACGCGCTCGCCGAGTCGCGCCCGCTCGGTGGTGATGTCGCCATGGCCGCGGATGCCACACAGCTCGCACAGCGCCTGTCCGAGGAGGCCGTAGGCGGTCCCCACCCGCATGGGATCGCCGCGACCGATCCAGATGGCCACGGCGTCCCGGTCCCGCAGGCGCCGCACCAGCTCCTGCCGCAGCCGCGACTTGCCCGTCCCCGAGGGCGCGGTCACGAGCAGCGCCTGCGCCGTCGATTCGTCGATCGAATAGTCGATCCAGCTGAGGAGGAGCCCCAGCTCCGGCTCCCGCCCGAGGCACGGCGTCACCGTGCCGAGGAGCGGGCGTATCTCGTCGATGCCGATCCGCTCTCCGGTGAGGAGCGCCCGCCCATCGTCTGCCCGCCGTACGTGGAAGTGCAGATCGAGGAGCCGCGCCATCAGCTCGTCGAGCCAGAGCCCGGCCCTCGGTGCCGGGCTTTCTTCGCTCCTCGATCGAGCGGAACGCGGATCGAGGAGACGCACCGCCCGGCCGAGCGCCTCGGACACGAGCGACTCGCCCGAGCCGGTCCCGCGCCCGAGGGCGAGCGCCAGCTCCCACGCCGGCATCCGGGAGCGCCAGAACAGCGCCAGCCGCCCCGCGCGCACGGCGAGGTCGGTGATCGTCTCCTCGGTCTGACGTAAGTGGGCGGCGAATGAGCCGTCGGCGAGCCGCTGGAAATGCGCGCCCAGGGTGGCGGCGAAGCTCTCGAGCTCTGCCGGCAGCTCCTGCGCCATGCCTTCCGGCGCGTCTCCCGGGGTGGCTCCGGCGTCTCCTCCGATCGCCGCGGGAGCCCGGCCGAGGACGAGGCACACGAGCTGCTGCTCGGCCAGGGTCAGGGTCACCGCTGCGGCCGGCACAGGCAGGAGTTCGAGCTGCCCCGGCCTGAGCTTGAGCCGGCCGAGCACCCGGGTCACGGCCTCGCCATCGTCGGGGCGGTTCTCGGGATGCTTGGCCAGCATCGACTCGAGGAGCCGCACCATCGATTCGGGCAGCTCGGGATAGCGCTCTCCGAGGGACGGCGCCTCCTCGAAGAGGAGCTGCCCGAGGACCGTGGCCGCGTGGTGGCCATCGAACGGCGGCGCCCCGGTCAGGCACTCGATGAGCACGCAGCCGAGCGCGAAGACGTCCGCGGCCGGGGACTGGCGCACCTCGCCCCGCGCCTGCTCGGGGGCCACGTAGCGCAAGACCTCGATGATGCGTCGCGAGTCGGTGGCCGTGGTCCACGCCGGGTTGCGGCCGAGGGCGCCAAAGCCGGTGACCACCACGCGCTCGGGCCGCCGTTCGCGGAGCATCAGGCGGCTCGGCCCGAGGTCGCCGTGCGCCAGGCCTTGATGATGTGCCGCCGCGAGCGCGTCCGCGGTGGCCCGCAGGAGCTCGAGGCTCTCGCCCACGCGCAGGGGCTGGCGCTGCAACCGCTCGCGCAGGGATTCGCCCTCGACCCACTCGGTGGCCACGAAGAGCAGCCCTTCGGACGTGCGGCCGTGGGAGACGTAAGTCTCGATGCCCGGGTGATGCAGCTCGGAGAGCCCCTGGACCCCCTTGAGAAAACTCTCCACCTCTCGTGAATGCGGAGCGGCCCACAGCATCCGCAGGGTGACGGGGCAGCCCCGCAAGCCGTCGTGGGCGCGGTAGACCACATCCGCGCCGCCCCGGTGGATCTGGTTCTCCAGCTCGAACCGATCGTCCACGCGCGTACCACGGCTTATCGCCAGCGGATCCATCTGTCCTCTTGCTCAGGCCAGGGAGGGGCTATCCCGGGTCGGTAGATTCAACGACCTCTTTTATGGAAAGAGGATGGCAATCCATCGTGTGGAAGACAGCTGCGCAGGTCAAGCAGAGCTGCTTGAGAACGCGGAGCAGAGGCAGTGGGGGGAAAGGAAGGAGAAGGAAGAGCCCCTGGCGTGGGCCAGGGGCTGGGAGTTACGGCTTCTCGGTGCCGTCGTAGCTGAACTTCGTCTCGGCCGTGCCGTTGGCGGCCACGGTGACGTCCATCATCTTGGTGCCGAACTTCTCGTGCCACGCCTCGATCTTGTAGGTGCCGGCGGGCACGTTCTTGAGCTCGAAGGAGCCGTCATCGCCGGTGATCGAGAAGAAGGGGTGGTTGGTGACCGAGACGTAGCCGGCCATCCAGGGGTGCACGTCGCACTTGAACTTGATGACCGCGCCGGCGTCGGTGAACTTCATGTCGACGGCCGGGCTGCCGGCGATCTGCGCCTGGTTCTTGAGGGTCGCGCTGCCGCGGTAGGTGTGGACGTTGTGGAGGGTCTGGTCGCCGTTCTTGACCTGGACGGTCTGGCCCGCGACCACGCCCTGCAAGCGCGGCCGGTACATGCAGTTCTCCTGCGCGACCACCGCCACGTCCTTGGGCGCCTCGAAGGTGCCGGTGACGTTGGTCAAGCGGACCAGGACGTTCTTGAGCGTGCCGTTCTTGTTCACGAGCACGTCCTCGGCGTTCATCTTGGTCTTGGCGCAGAAGGGATCGGCGGCGCGATTGATCGGCATCGGCGCCGGGGCCTGGCCGGTGAAGGCCACGGAGCCCTTGATCGTGCCCATGCCGGCGGCGGCCGCAGGAGCGCCGCCCGCGGCGGCACCACCCGCGGCCTGGGGAGCGGCGGCCGGGGGCGCCTCGGTCGGAGCGGCGGGAGCGGCCGCCGGCGGAGCAGCGGTCGGAGCCGGGGTCTCGGTCTTCTTCTCTTCGCACGCCGTGATGAGGGCGGCGCCGCCACAGAGCAATAGTGCCAGGAAGGTTCGCGACATGATGTGATGTCCTCCGGAAAGGCGTGACCGGGCTGTCGTGTTCAGTGCAGGGGGAAGTCCACGACTCGGTGTGCTTGTTTCCAGCGACGGCCCACGTCGATATTCACCGAGCTAGGCGGGCGGGGTGGTAGCAAAGGCGGTAGGCTTTGTCAAGCAACACGGCTCGCCAAGCGGCGCGCCGCTCGTGCTCCGAGCGTGCTGAACTCCAATAACATGGCCAGGATGCCAGGATCATGACGCCCATCACACCGCCCGAGCCCCCATCTCCGCCATCGAAGGGCATCGACCGGAGCACCCGGCTGCACGTCGCCTACGCGATCCTTTTTCTCGGGGGGATTGTGTATCTGCTCGTGCGCTGGCGCGGACACTGAGTCCGGCCGAGAGGCTCAGCCGAGCCCGTGGGGGCCGTGATAGAGCATCCAGTAGACGAGCACGCCGGTCACCGAGACGTACATCCAGATCGGGTAGGCGTAGCGCACGAGGCGCCGGTGTTCGGCGAAGCGCTGGCGCAGCGCGAGATAGAGCGCGCGCAGGACGAGCGGCGGGGTGACCATCGCGAGGAGCATGTGCGAGCCGAGGAGCCCGAGGTAGAGCGCGCGCAAGAGCCCGGTTCCGGGGTAGCGATGCGTGCCGGTCAGCGCCACGCGCGTGAGGTACGACACCAGGAACAGGGCCGATACCCCGAGCGCGCTCACCATGCACTTGCGGTGCATCTCCCGATCCCCGCGCCGTACCGCCATCCAACCGAGGAGCAGGAGGACCGTGCTCGCGCTGTTGAGCCCGGCGTTGAACGCCGCCAGGAGGTCGCCGAATTCTTTCATGATCTCTCTGTCCCCTGCGCCCCCGCCCGGGTCGGCTCGGCGAGGAGCCGCGCGGCCGCGGCTTCGAGGTGTCCGAGCCCCTCGGCGTCGGCCTCGTAGTAGCCGCGGATGCGGCCTTGCTGGTCGACCAGCACGAGGCGCGTGCCGTGGAAGATGTTGATCCCGTCGAGGCCATCTCCAGGCGGCTCGCCCGGGCCCGGGCGCTCGCGAGAGAGCCCTAGCTTGAAGCCCTCGACCGCCGCCTTCTCCACCGCCTGGTACGGCCCGGTGAGGAAGCTCCAGCGGACGGCGTCCGCGCCGTGCTCCTTGGCGAAGCCCGCCAGGCGCTCGGGCGTGTCGCGCTCAGGTTCGACGGAGAACGACACGAGGCGCAGCGCCGTGGCCGGATAGCCCGCGCGCTCGGCCCAGCGCTGCACCTCCACCATGCGGCGGGTCAGCACCGGGCAGACGCCGGAGCAGCTCGTGAACATGAAGTTGGCGACCCAGACGCGCCCGTGCAGGTCCGCGGCGGTCACCGCCTGACCGCGCTGATCGGTCAGGCGAAAGCTCGGCACCGTGCCGAAGACCGGCAGCGCCTCTGCCTGGCTCGATCGCCGCCGCCCCGGCCCGAGCACCCCGAGCGCCACCAGGGCGCCGAGGAGCACGGCGAGCGGCGCCGCGAGCCAGAACCTGCGTTTCACCGCGCGCCTCCTCCTGCCGTCTTGGCTCGCCGCGGCCGGGCCACGCGCCCGAAGCGCGAGATCCACACGCCGAGCGCCACGGTCAGGAAGGCGAACCCGAGCACCACCGCGAACTCGAGCCACGCGCTGGTGCCGAGGCCGGCGGTCCCGACGCCGCCGTAGAGCGCGCGCCGCACCGCGGCCACGCTGTAGGCGACCGGGTTGAGGTGCGCCGCCACGGCCAGCCAGGCGCTCCCGCGCTCGATGGGGAACATCGCGCCCGAGAGCACCCAAGCCGGGATGAGGAGCACGCTCATGACCGCGTGGTAGCCCTGCACCGAGTCGAGCCACCAGGCCAGGGTGAAGCCGAGGGCCGAGAGGCCGACGGCGGTGAAGAGGAGCGTGAAGAGGAGCGTGACCCACTGCACGTGGCCGAGGGAAAAGCCGGCCCAAGGCGCGAGGGCGAGGAAGATCCCCGCCTGCACCATGGCGATGGTGACGCCGCCGAGGGTCTTGCCGAGCACGAGCGCCCAGCGCGCCCCGGGCGCCACCATGACGGCCTGCAAGAACCCCTGGTGCCGATCCTCGATGAGCGAGAGGGTGGTGAAGATGGCGGTGAAGAGCACCACCATCACGATCACGCCGGGGAAGAAGTAGGACATGTAACTGACGCTGCCCTCCGCGCCCGCGCCCGGGAAGCGGAAGCTGGCGTTGAACCCGGATCCGATCGCCAGCCAGAAGATGAGCGGCTGGACGAGCGCTCCGAGCACGCGGCTCTTCTGCCGGAAGAAGCGCTTGAGGTCGCGCACGACGAGCACCGCGATGGTCGCGAGCCCGAGCCGGAACGCATGTTCGGACGCCCGCGCCGGCTCCACCTCGGGGGCGCTCCGGGCCCCGGGCCGCTCGGCCGCAGAGGCGACCATAGATTCGGCCAAAGGACCTGATCGACGTTCCGTCAAAGCCCCCGGCGCCGCCGGCGGGCTCATTTCACTCACTCCGTTCATACCGCTCCTTCGTCACCTTCGGGCAGGCCATGTCCCGTCAGCCGGACGAACACGTCGGCCAGGGTCGGCGCGCGCAGGCTCACCGAGCGCAGCCGCCCACCGGGGAAGGCCTCGACCAGCCGCGGCACGAGCTCGTGCGCGCGCGGCGCCTCCACCACCACCCGCCCATCGACCACCTGCACCGCCGGTGCGTGGAGGTCGAAGCGCGTGGAGATCACCTCCACCAACTCCTCGGGGCGATCCCCCTCGATCAAGATCCTCTCGTTGCCCACGCGCTTGCGCAGCGCGGCCGGGGTATCGCAGGCGACGAGCCGCCCGCCGTCGAGCACCCCGAGCCGATCGCAATACTCCGCCTCCTCGGGCTGGTGCGTGGTGAGGAGCACGGTGAGGCCGCGGCGCGCGCGCAGCTCCAGGATCTGCTCCCAGAAGCGGCGCAGCGACGGCTGATCCAGGCCGCGGCTCGGCTCGTCGAGGACCAGGATCTGCGGCTCGTGGAGGAGCACGCGGGCGAGCTCGAGGCGCCGCCGCATGCCGCCCGAGTATTGCTCGACCAGCTCGTCGGCGCGCTCGGTGAGGTCCACGAGCCGCAAGAGCTCCTCGATCCGCTCGCGCGCCACGCGCCGCGGGAGCGCGTAGAGGCCGGCCCCGAGCTGGAGGTTCTCGCGGCCGGTGAGCTTGAGGTCCAGGCTGGGGTGCTGGAACACGACCCCGAGCCGCGCGCGATACGCCGGGTCCTCGGGGCCGGTCTCGCGCCCCGCGAGCAGGATGCGACCGGCCTCGGGCGCGAGCAGCCCGGCCAGGATGTGAAACGTCGTGGTCTTGCCCGCCCCGTTCGGCCCGAGGAGGCCGAAGATCTCGCCCCGCCCGACCGAGAACGACAGGCCATCGAGGGCCACTCGATCGCCATAGCTGCGGCGCAGCCCTTCGACCACCAGGAGCGGCCCGCCAGGGGCCTGCGACATGGGGGTCATGGGCGTCGATGTCGCCGCCAGCATCAGGTACCTCCTCCGTCCGCCATCAGCACCAGGAACAACCCCGTCAAGTAGATGAGAGAGACATAGAACAGCGAGCGCGCCCAGCGCTCACCGGTCGTGGCTCGGAGGCCCCAGAGGGTCCAGCCGAAGAACACCGCGCCGAGCGAGAGCGCCGCCAGGAGATAGATATGACCCGCGACCCCGAGCGGCACCAGCAGAAGGCTCGCGGGAACGAGCGCGGCGACCCAGTAGATGGCGTAGCGCTTGGCCGTGCCCACGCCGCGCGCGCCCGGCAGCGTATGGAGCCCGGCGCGGGCGTAGTCGTCGTTGCGGAAGAGCGAGATGGCGACGAAGTGCGGCACCTGCCAGAGGAAGAGGACGGCGAAGAGCACGAGCCCGGGCCAGGACAGCCGTCCGGTGGCGGCGGTCCAGCCGAGGAGCGGCGGGATCGCGCCGGGCACGGCGCCGACCACGAGGGCGGTCCAGGAGTGGCGCTTGAGCGGGGTGTAGGCGAGGACGTAGAGTCCGAGGGCGAGCGCGCCGAGCGCGCCGGTGAGGGGGTTGACGGCCAGGGCGAGGAGCGGCACGCCCAAGGCGCCGAGGCCGATGCCGAGCCCGAGGGCGGTCCCCGGGGTGAGGCGCTGCGTGGGGAGGGGGCGCTGGCAGGTCCGCGACATGAGGGCATCGACGTCGCGCTCGAGGTACATGTTGAGCGTGTTGGCCCCGGCCACGACGAGCGCGGTGCCGGCCAGCGTGAAGAGGAGGAGCCAGAAGGGCGGCGCGCCGGGCGCGAGGTAGAGCCCGCCGGCGGTCGTGCACAGGACCAGGCCCGTGATCCGCGGTTTGGTGAGGGTCACGACGTCGCGCAGGACGCCGGCCACGCCATGGGGCACGGCGATCGCCGGCTGTGCCGACATCAACTCGTCACCTCGGACGCCGCGCTCTGCGTACGCAGCCACAGCGTCACCAGGGTCGCGAGCAGGAGGGCCGCGACGGCGAGGTGGGAGGTCACGCGATAGAGCTCGAGGTAGGACAGGACGCTCATGGCGCCGAGGGTGACCTGCACCCCGACGAGGATCGGGAGGAGCAGGGCGAGGCCGCGGAGGAAGCGAGCGGGCCCCTGGGCGGTGGCGGGGGAGCGCAGGAGGCCCACGGCGCCGAACACGATCATGATGGCCACGAGCACGGCCATCAGGCGATGGACGGCCTGCAGGATCACCGACGGATGGGCGCCGAGCGGCAGGATCGAGCCCTGGCACAGCGGGAAGTCGATGCAGGCGAGGCCGGAGCCGGTGTGGCGGACGAGCCCCCCGAGGAGGATCTGTCCGTAGGTGGCGAGGAGCGCCCAGCCGAGCCAGTTCCGCTCGCGGCGTCCGAGCGGCACGCGCCGGGCGTTCCAGTGGGGATGGAGCCGGGCGGCCAGGTAGAGGATGAGGCTGAAGAACAGCATGGAGACGGCCAGGTGCGCGGTGGACACGAGCGCCGGCAGCTTGAGCCACACGGTGAGCGCGCCGAGGAGCGCCTGGACGACGACGAGGCCGACGGCGCCGAAGCCGAGGGCGACGAGCCGGCGGTCTTGTGAGGGACCGCGGCGGCGTGACACCCAGATGGCCACGGCCAGGACCACGGTGAGCAGGGCCACGGTCCCGGCGACGAGGCGGTGGCTGTGTTCGTAGAGCACGTGGCCCTTCATCTCGGGAAAGGCGCTGCCAAAGCAGAGCGGCCAATCCGGGCAGGCGAGGCCGGAGCCTGTGCCATGCACCAGACCGCCAACCAGGAGCAGGATGAACGTCGCGAAGGCGAGGAGCTGAGCCGAGCGGTGCAGAATCATGAGACCTTCTGAGGTTGGGGGGTGGGTAGCAAATGGCTCCGTGAGTGTCAAGGCGCGGGCAGGCGCCAGCGGCTTTCAGCAGCTGTCCGGCTGCTTCGCTCAACCCACAGGAATGAGGCACGGCGCTGCGTAGGGGGCGGCACTGCGAGGGGCCTCATGTGCAGGTCCGCTCCGCGCTCTGAGGTCCTCGGCCCGGTCCGCATTTCTTCGATCCCCTTGCCGCTCAAGGGTTCATGCAAACCTCTTCGGTGTCATGTGCCGTCCTTGTGCCGCCCAACCTGGGCTGATCGAGAAGATCCACCGCAGACTGCAGCGAATCCGGTCAAGCTGGTGTGTCCGGCAAGTTCCATGATGACCCGCACTGGATCCCCCGCGCATCGCCAGTTGCGAGCAGAAGGTATGGCGAAGTGTGTGCAGCCCGAAGTGTCGGAGGTCCACCCGCGCCTGGATCGCGCCAGTGTGAACGCAACCGGCCAGGGCACCGCAAAAGCCGAAGAACCCGAGGTCGAGGCGGCGGTGGGGTTGCGTGTAGCTGTAACGCTGATTCCATCGTTGTGCGGCTGCTCTCCGCCATCATTAGGGGGCTGCTTCCCTCATTACGGTGACTGCTTCCCTCATTACGGTGACTGCTTCCCTCATTACGGTGACTGCTTCCCTCATTACGGTGACTGCTTCCCTCATTACGGTGGCTGCTTCCCTCATTACGATGGCTGCTTCCCTCATTACGGTGGCTGCTTCCCTCGTTACGGTGGCTGCTTCCGCCATTACGGTGGCTGCTTCCGCCGTTACGGTGGCTGCTTCCGCCGTTACGGTGGCTGCTTCCGCCGTTACGGTGGTTGCTTCCGCCGTTAGCGGGGGCTCAAGCGGGGGCACGGCACTCAACCCCTAGGTAACGCCATCCGAGTGGGGCACGCGGCACTCAACGCCCCCGTGTATCGGCTCGCAACCCGCCAATTCGCGGCACCGAAACCGCTGGAGGGTGTCGCTGCGCGGGTTTCATCAGGCGTTGATCTAGGTTGCACTAACCCAGTCGGGCGTTGACGCCAGATCCAGCCGCATGCTGATGGTATCGGACTCGGTTTCGCCACTGGCGGTGTCACGAGTCCGCTTGTTCCGTACGAAGCCGAGCCTTTCATAGAAGCCCACAGATGTTCGATAGGCGTCCACCGTGAGGAGGCGGCAACCAATTTCGACGGTGTGGGCGCGGGCCAGGTCGAAGGCGAAGCGGATAAGCAAGGTGCCAAGGCCGGTATAGGCTTCGCGGAAGCGGGTCGCGACCGCGAGGCGGGCCACCTTCACTGCAGGCACTTCGGGATGATCATCGTGGCTAAGGGAGAGCTTCTTCTTGTCGGGCGTCTTCAAGACGACCGCATCATTGAGGATGGCGACATACCCAGCCATCTCGCCCTGGTGAAAGGCAAGGTAGAGGCGGATGACGTGGAGGCGCTGGAGACGCGCCGCATCTTCCTTGAGAAACGCATCGAGATCAGTATCTCCGCATGTGAAAGCAGAGACATCGTCCCCGTCGCCGAAGGGTCGGATTTCGAGTACACCCGCGTGCGCCCCATGCAGAACGCAAGGCTATCATTGCGGCGGCGAGCTTGACCAGGGGACGGGGCCAACTTACTGTCGGAGTCGTGGCCAAGCCGATCACGCCGACTCCGACGATGGAGGGTGCCGATGCCGCGGCGCTTATCGCATCGCTCGAGAGCACATCTGTGTCTCCCGAGGAGATGGCGCGGCGGGTGGAAGAGTCGCGTCGTCGGGTAGCGGCGCTCATGGCCCCAAAGCCTGCCAGCCACCCCAGGCCAAAGAGATAGACACGATCTCTGGAGCGTGAGCGCCCTCCGCAGCCGCCTACGCCATGATGTGAACGCAACAGGAGCCGGCAACGGGCGGCGAGGACCCAGGCGCTGTAGACCGCATCGATTCCATCAGCGTGAGCGCCCTCCGCAGCCGCCTATGCCACCATGTGCATCAACATCGACGGCACGGGGCGGCGAGGACTCAGGCGCCTTTACATCATCGACCCCCCAAGGGAGTGGGAGCGCGAGGGCGGAACCGTAGGTTCGCCCTCGCCGGGGTGGAGGGGCGGAGCCCCCCGACGCCTAGAAGAGATTCCAGAGGTACTGGTTGGTCACTTCGTGATGGAACTGCACCTCGGCGGTCTTGATGAGAGAGCCGAGCGCCTTGGGGCAGCGCTCCGCCTGCGCCTGCTTGACCTCGACGAACCGACCCTGCACCTCCTCGCTGAGGAGCTGCCGCGTCCACTCGCTCTGCCTGAAGATGCGGATGGCGTCGTGGATATTGTCCGGCAAGAAACGCGTCCGCGTGCGCTTGTCGTTGTCGGCCGGGTCGGTCGCGGGGCCTTCGAGGCCGGTCCGCAGGAAGGTGTACATCGCCATGTACGGGTTGGCGTCGGGCGCGATGGACCGCACTTCGATGCGCGCGGTGCGCTCGTTGCCGAGCGGGATGCGCACCATGGCGCCGCGGTTGATGGCCGAGGCCTTGATCTGGTTCGGCGCCTCGAAGTGCGGATCGAGCCGGCGATACGCGTTCACGCTCGAGTTCGAGATGAGGCAGATGTCCGACGCGGAGGCGAGGATGCGATCGATGAACTCCCAGCCGAGCTTGGACAGGCCTTCTTCGCCCTTGGCGTCGTGGAACAGGTTCTTGCCGTCCCGCGCGAGCGAGAGGTTGGTGTGCATGCCGTTGCCGTTGACCCCGGTCACGGGCTTGGGCAGGAAACACGCGGTGAGGTCCATGCTCTGCGCGACCTGGCGGCACAGGAGCTTGTAGAGCTGGATCTGGTCGGCGGCGATGTTGGCCTCGGTGTAGCCGTAGTTCATCTCGAACTGCGAGGGCGCCACCTCGGGGTGATCCTTCTCGTTGGCGAAGCCCATGGCCCGCTGCACTTCGGCGGCGGCGTCGATGAACCGGCGCAGCATGTCGCCGGGCAGGGAGTGGTAGTAGCCGCCGGTGGAGATGAACTCGAACTTGCCGGCCTCGTGGAAGTGCCGCTCGGCATCGCGGCCCTTGAAGAGGAAGCCTTCGATCTCGTTGGCGGCGTGCGCGAGGGTCCGATCCTTGGCGTAGAGGGCGTCGGTGTAGCGCCGGAGGACGCCGCGGAAGTCGGCCGGGTAGGGGGTGCCGTCGCGGTTGAGGACGTAGGCGAAGACGAGCACCTTGCCGGGGCCGAAGACGTCGGCCGGCAGCCAGTAGAAGGCCGGCCAGTCGATGGCGAGGCGCAGGTCGGACTCGTGCTGCTGCGAGAAGCCGCGGATGGAGGAGCCGTCGAAGGTGAGGTTGTCGGCCGACTTGAGGAGGAACTTCTTGTCGTAGTCGAGCATGTGCAGCCGACCCTCGAGGTCGGTGAAACACACGGTCACGGCCTTGATGCGTCTCTCATCGGTGAGGTATTTGATGCGCTCTTCACGCAGCTGGTCGGCCGAGACGTGGCTGGCGCGGGCGTGCTTGACTTCGAGGTTCATCTCCTCGAGCCGGTCGTAGGGGATCTCCAGAAAGTCGCGTAGGCTGCGGGGACTGCTCGTTGGTTCCACGGGGCCTCCTTCTACTACGATGCCGCTTAGAATTAAACTTACGGTTGGTTAATTAGACATAATCCTACTGGCGTCAAGGATAAAATCCTGGGCGGCTAGACTGCTGGACTTGTTCGCAAGGTTTCGGGGACGTTCGGGGAGGGTTGGCGCGGAGGCGGCGCGGGTTCAGCTGTGCTTGCGGACCCGCTTGAGCACGGCGAGCGCCAGGACGGACGCGATGAGGTTGAAGAGGCTCGCGGCAAAGAACACCGCGGTCCAGCTGCCGGTCATCTGGTGGATCTGGCTCGCCACGGGCACGAGCAGCGCGGCGGTGCCCTTGGCGGTGTAGAGCAGGCCGGCGTTGGTCGTGGCGTAGCGCGTGCCGAAGAGGTCGGCACACACGGCCGGGAACAGGCTGTAGATCTCGCCCCAGGCAAAGAACACCGTGCCCGAGAGGACGACGAACAGCTTGGGATCGTGGGCGTAGCGGAGGAGGAGGAGGATGCCGATGGCCTCGAGCGCGAAGGCCCCGGCCATGACGTTGGCGCGCCCCAGGTAATCCGAGATCCAGCCGAAGAAGGGTCGGGTGAGGCCGTTGGCCACGCGATCGAGTGATAAGGCGAAGGGGAGGGCGGGCAGGGTCAGGCCGAGCAGGTGGACGGGCAGGTCCGCGACGTGGAAGTCGTGCGCGATGAGGGCGAGCTGCGCTGTGGCCATGAGGCCGCCGGTCGCGACCAGGACGAACATGGTGTAGAGGAGCCAGAAGGCCGGCGTGCGCAGCACTTCGGTGGGCGGGAGATCGTCTTTTTCGGGCGCCGCCGCGGCCGCCGCTTCTTCGGGCGTGCCGACTTCGGTCTTCAGGGTGTGCCGGTGGGGCGGCGGGCGCAGGACGAGCGCGAGCGCCATCACGGCCAGGCCCTGCACCAGGCCGAAGTCGCGGAACGCGGTCTCGTAGCCCCGGGTGCGGATGAGGTAGGCGATGGGCAGGACCGTGAGGGCCGAGCCCGCGCCGAAGCCGGCCGCGGTGAGGCCGGCGGCGAGGCCGCGCCGATCGGGGAACCACTTGAGGGCGTTGCCGACGGCGGCGCCGTACACGATGCCAGCGCCGAGGCCGCCGATGCACGCCGCCATGTAGACGACGCCGAGGGACACGGCGATGGAGTCGAGGTACCAGGCGAGCCCGACCAGGAAGCCTCCGGCCATGACCATGAGGCGGGGGCCGAAGTGGTCGATGAGGTAGGCTTCGAGGGGGACGAGCCAGGTCTCGGTCACGACGAAGATCGAGAACGCGAGCTGGATGGCGGCCGGCCCCCAGTGGTGTTTGCTGCCCATGGGGCCGACGAACAGGGTCCATCCGTATTGCAGGTTCGCGATGAGCGACATGCACAGGATGCCGGCCAGGAGCTGCAGGGCGCGCGAGGGGCGGGGGGCGCTCATGCCGCGAGGGGACGACTGGGGGAGGGGGCGCGACGGGAGCCGCGCGCGACGCGGCGATGGCTTGGTTTCATGCGGTCTCGTCGGACTGGCGTGCGAGCGCAGGTCCAGTGCGGCGATTCTAGCGCGTGATGATGCCCGGGGGTACAGGGATGGGGCGCTGTTTTCGCCCACGCTCCCGCTTACGTTTTACGGGGCCGCTTCCTCCACGAAGACGCTGGCGGTGCGCACCTCCACGAGCACGCGGTCGCCTGCTTGCACGACCAGCGTCTCCAGCTCCGCGGGGCCGAGCTGCACCGTGAGGGTGTCGCCGGAGGCGAGGCGCAGGTCGGCGCGGACCCAGCCGCCGACCCGGATGAGACGCATGATGTGCGCCTCGACGGCCTGCTCGCAGGGGCGGCTGCTATTTTGGCCATCGCTGACATGGGGGGCCCAGAGTCGCACGTCGTGGGGACGGACGAAGGCCCGCACGGCGGCGCCCTCGGCGACGCCGCTCGGGGCCCGCACGGGGAGCGCGGCTTCGCCGAGACGTGCGTAGCCGCGCTCGACGCGGCCCCGCAGGACGCTCCCGCCGCCGACGAAGGAGGCGACGAAGGGGGTGGCGGGGTGGTCGTAGATGGCCGCGGGGCTGCCGCTCTGCTCGACGCGGCCCTCGCGCATGAGCACGACGTGCTGCGCGAGCTCGAGCGCCTCCTCTTGATCATGGGTGACGAGCAGCGTGGTCACGCGCGTCTCTTCGTGCAGGCGCTGCAGCCACTCGCGCAGCTCGGCCCGCACCCGCGCGTCGAGGGCGCCGAAGGGCTCGTCGAGGAGGAGGAGGCGCGGCCAGGGGGCGAGCGCGCGCGCGAAGGCCACGCGCTGCTGCTGCCCGCCGGAGAGCTGCGCGGGGTAGCGGTCGCGGAGATCGGTGAGCTGGACGAGATCGAGGAGCTCGTCGACCCGGGCGGCGAGCTCGCGCCGCGAGGTGCGGCGCACGGCGAGGCCGAAGGCGATGTTGTCGGCCACCGACAGGTGGTGGAACAGGGCGTAGCCCTGGAACACGAAGCCGACGCCGCGCTCGCGCGCCGGCACCCGGGTGCAGTCGTCGTCGTCGATGACGATGGTGCCGCCGTCGGGCACTTCGAGGCCGGCGAGCATGCGCAGGACGGTGGTCTTGCCCGAGCCCGAGGGCCCGAGGAGCGCGGTGAGGGCGCCGTCGGGGGCGGTGAAGGAGACGTCGTGGACCGCGGGCAGACCGCCGAGAGTGAAACGCTTGGTGAGGTGCAGGGCCTGGATGCTCATGACGGTCTCCCAGGTCGGCCAGGTCGAGGGGGTCGGGGGGATCGGGCGGCGGTGGTGCGCGCCTCGAGGAGCCGGCGCGCGGCCAGGGTGCCGAGGGCGAGCAGGGCGAGGAGCGAGGCCACGGCGAAGGCGCCGACGAAGTTGTACTCGTTGTAGAGGATCTCGATCTGGAGGGGCATGGTGTTGGTCTCGCCGCGGATGTGGCCGGAGACCACGGAGACGGCGCCGAACTCCCCCATCGCCCGCGCGTTGCAGAGGATGATGCCGTAGACGAGGCCCCAGCGGATCTTGGGCAGGGTGACGCGCCACCACACCTGGGGGCCGGCGGCGCCGAGGGTGAGGGCGGCTTCTTCTTCGTCGCTGCCCTGGCTCTCCATGAGGGGCAGGACCTCGCGCGCGACGAAGGGCAGGGTGACGAAGGTGGTGGCGAGGACGATGCCGGGGACGGCGAAGAGGATGCGGACGTCGTGCGCGGCGAGGAGGTCGCCAAAGAGGCCCTGGGCGCCGAAGAGGAGCACGAAGACGAGGCCGGAGATGACGGGGGAGACGCTGAAGGGCAGGTCGATGAGGGTGACGAGGAGGTTGCGGCCGGGGAAGCGGTACTTGGCGAGGAGCCAGGCGGCGCACAGGCCGAAGACGACGTTGAGCGGGACGGCGATGCCGGCGGTGAGCAGGGTGAGGCGGATGGCCGAGAGGGTCTCGGGGTGGGTGAGGGCCGCGAGGTAGGCGCCCGGGCCCTTGGCGAACGCCTGGGCGAACACGGTGGTGAGCGGCAGGACGACGAAGCCGCCGAGGAGGGCGAGGGCCAGGGTGATGAGGAGCCACCGGATGGGTCGCGGCTCGCTCGCGGCGGTGCGCTTCGGGCCCAGGCTGCGGATGGCGGTCGGGCTGTGCGGGCTGTTCGGATGGGCGGCGATGCCGTCTGGCCATGGGCGGTGCGCTCCGCCGGACGAGCGGCCGGGGGCGGCGCCGGCGCGGCGGGTCCAGGCCTGGAGGAGGTTGATGCCGAGGAGCAAGGTGAAGGAGAGGGCCAGCATGCCCACGGCCAGGGCGGTGGCGCCGCCGTAGTCGTACTGCTCGAGCTTGGTGACGATGAGGAGCGGGACGATCTCGGTCTTCATGGGCATGTTGCCGGAGATGAAGACGATGGAGCCGTACTCGCCGAGCGCGCGGGCGAGGGCGAGGGCGAAGCCGGTGAGGAGCGGGGGCACGAGCGTGGGCAGGAGTACGCGCGTGAAGGTCTGCCAGCGGCTCGCGCCGAGGACGGCGGCGGCCTCTTCGACGGCGGGGTCGAGCTCGAGGAGGACCGGCTGCACGGTGCGCACGACGAAGGGCAGGCCGACGAAGGCGAGGGCCAGGACCACGCCGGGGCGGGCAAAGGCGATCTGGATGTCGTGGGCGGCGAACCAGCGGCCGATCCAGCCCTTGGGGGCGTAGAGGGTGGTGAGGGCGATGCCGGCCACGGCGGTGGGCAGGGCGAAGGGGAGGTCGACGAGGGCGTCGACGAGGCCGCGGCCGGGGAAGCGGTAGCGCGCGAGGACCCAGGCGACGAGGAGGCCGACGAACACGCAGAGGAGGGCGCCGGCGAGCGAGGCGCCGAGGCTGAGCTGGTAGGCGGCGAGGGCGCGCGGGCTGGTGACGGTGGCCCACAGGGCGCCGAGGCCGAGGCGGCCGGCGCGCACGATGAGGGCGCCGAGGGGCACGAGCACGAGCAGGCCGAGGTAGACGAGGGTCCAGGTGAGCGTGCCGCGGAAGCCGGGCAGGACGCCGCGCCGGTTGAGACGGGGCGCGCGCGGCCGGTCGACTCGTGGGGGCGCGACTGCCGAGACGGACGGGAGGGACGTGGGGGGAGAGAGGACTTCGGCCACGTCAGTGTCCCGGCTGGTAGATCTGGTCGAAGGTGCCGCCGTCGTCAAAATGGGTCTTCTGCGCCTTTTGCCAGCCGCCGAAGGCGTTATCGATGGTGAGGAGCTCGAGGCGCGGGAAGGTGCGCTCGTACTTCTTGGCCACGGCGTCAAGGCGGGGGCGGAAGTGGTGCCGGGCCACGATCTCCTGGGCCTCGGGGGTGTAGAGGAACTGGAGGTAGGCCTCGGCGGCCTGTCGGGTGCCGTGCTTGTCGACGTAGCGATCGACCACGGTGACGGGCGGCTCGGCGAGGATGCTCACGGAGGGGACGATGATCTCGAAACGGTCATTCTTGCTGCCACGCTCCGCGCCGAGCTCCTGGGTGAGGAGGAAGGCCTCGTTTTCCCAGGCGATGAGGACGTCGCCGAGGCCGCGCTGGCCAAAGGTGGTGGTGGCGCCGCGCGCGCCCGAGTCGAGCACGGGGACGTTCTTGTAGAGCCGGGCGACGAAGTCGCGGGCCTTCTGGTCATCGCCGAGGCGGCGGCGCGCGTAGCCCCAGGCGGCGAGGTAGTTCCAGCGGGCGCCGCCCGAGGTCTTGGGGTTGGGGGTGATGACGCTCACGCCGGGGCGGACGAGGTCGTCCCAGTCCTTGATGGCCTTGGGGTTGCCCTTGCGCACGACGAAGACGATGGTCGAGGTGTAGGGCGCGCTGTTGCTCGGCAAGCGCTTCTGCCAGTCGGGCGGGATGAGCTTGGCCTTGTCGGCGATGGCATCGATGTCGTAGGCGAGGGCGAGGGTGGCCACGTCGGCCTGGAGGCCGTCGATGATGGCGCGCGCCTGCTTGCCCGAGCCGCCGTGGGATTGGGAGATGGTGACCTTCTGGCCGGTGCGCGCCTGCCAGGTGCGGGCGAAGGCGGTGTTGAGGTCCTGGTAGAGCTCGCGCGTGGGGTCGTAGGAGACGTTGAGCAGTTTGACTTCATTCTCGGCGGCCTGGGCGCTCTGGGAAGGCGGCGCGAAGGTGAGCGAGGCCAGCCCGAGGAGCGAGGCCAGCAAGAGGGGGACACGGCAGCGGGTGTGCGATCTCGACATGCAAAGTCTCCTTCGATGCAGCTTGCACATGTGGTTCCGTCGGCGTGGGGGACTGGTCATGGTTGAGGCGCGGCGCGCGGCGCGCGGTCAGATCGACACGTCGAGCTGGAAACGCAGCTGGTGTCCGCGGGCGGTGGTGGTGGTGCCGAAGAGGTAGAAGTAGTCGGCCTGCAGCTTGAAGAGGTGGCCGTTGAGGTAGAGGTTGAGGCCGCCGCCGGCTTGCCGGTTCTGGTCCTTGCCGGTCTGGATGAGCGTGGGGTCGGTGTTGCCGATGGGGATGAGGTGCTCCCAGCGGCCCACCACTTCCACCTGGCGGTGGACCATGGCGCTCGCCTGGATCACGTAGCCCCACGCCGAACGCGACCATTCCCGCACCGTCTTGCCGTCCTTGGTGGCCTCGCGGAAGGGCTGCCATGCCTGGCGGTAGAGCACTTCGCCGGCGAGGTAGACGCCGGCGCACTTGAAGATGAGATCGGCGGCGGCGTGGGCGTAGTCGAAGGTGCCGAGGGTGTAGGTGTTGCCGGTGGTGCCGCGCTGGCGATTGGTGGCCTGGTTGTAGGCGCCGGCGAGGCCGATGGCCAGGCGGGGGCGGCGCAGGCGTTCGAGGTCGCCTTCGATGTCGTCGTCGAAGGCGCCGAAGGGGCGTATGGCGATGCGTCCCACATACAAGCCGCCGGGCACGGCGCCGCCGAAGCGGTTGCGGCCCTCGCCGCCAAAGACGCCGAGGTGGTAGGAGAGGACGCCGTGGGAGCCGAAGAGATCCTGTGAGGAGAAGGCGATGCCCACGTCGCGGTCGAGGCTGAGCTCGCGGATGACGGCGGGCCGGTCGACGAGCTGCAGGGCGAATTCGCGGATGGTGCGCAGCCGGTCGAAGGGGACGAAGAACTGGCCGGCCTTGATCTGGAGGTCGCGCAGGCGGGTGTACTCGATGAAGGCGTCGAACAGGGGGGTGGACGAGCCGGTCTCGAAGTCGCCGAAGCCAAAGGCGAGCTGGATGCCGTACTTGATGTCGGGGTTGAGGAGGTTGCCGGTCAGCCACAGGCGGATGGTCTTGAAGCCGATCTCGTTGGTGGTCTTGTCGTTCTGGCGGAGGATGGTGTCGCGGAGCTGGGTGCGGAAGCGCAGGTTGAAGGAGAAGCGTCCGTCGGGGAGCGCGAGGCCGATGCCCTTGCCGGGGGCGAGCGTGAAGACGGGGAGGAGCTTGGGTTTGGCCGCGGTCTTGTCGGGGGCCGCGCCCTGCCTGGGGCCTTGCTCGGCGCCCGGCTTCTGATCCGGCTTCTGCTCGGCCTTTTGCTCGGTCTTTTGGGCGGCCTTTGGATCGGATGGAGCGGGGCGCTGCTCGCTGCGCTGGCGCTGATCGAGCTCCTGGAGGCGCTGCTCGAGGATGCGGATGCGCTCTTCGAGCGCGGCGGTGGAAGAGGGCTCGGGTGCTGGGGTAGCGGGCGGCGCAGCGGAGCCGGCGGGGGGCGGCTCCTGGGCATGGACGGACTTGACGAGACCTCCCCCGGACAAGTTCCAAGGCAAAGACCACAGGCTTGCATAGATAACGAGCGAGCGAGCGAACATAGAAGAGCGGTAAGGACCGCGCATACGTATCCCCTTTGCGCAGCGGTCGGTGGCCGATGCCTGGGGCATCTGGCAGAAGGCCGGCGGCTGCGCGCGTCAGTGGCGGACGAGACCCCTGGGAGCTGGCTCGCGGGGGCGGCTCCGTTTCGTCGATCGCCGGTGCTACGTGACGGGGGGAGAGAGGGAAGGGCTGCGAGGGCCTCGCTCTACCGGCACGCCACCGGCAGGATACAGGTGCAACAGGTGCACCCGATCGCCAGGACGTGAGGAGCGAAGCAGATAGGCATCGCGGACACGATGAATGAAAAGGATTCGGCGCGTCAAGGATTAAGGAAGCGGACGCGAGGGCACTGGGCGGTGGCTCATTCAGCGTGGAGTTGCGGCGCCGCTGGGGCCTGGTGCTGCAGGGGCTCGAGGTACGAGGCGCGCACGCGCCGGGTGCGCGCGCGCACGAAGTCCACGGTCACGGTCTGCCCCTCGACGGCCACCACCTGGCCGTCGCCGAAGCGGCGGTGATGGACCATCTGCCCGGGCTGCGGTGGTGGCGGTCCCTGACGCCGTGGCCTCGCGGGACGGCTGCCCACGGGCGTGTCGCGGCGCGGTCTGGGGGGACGCGGCGGGGACGCCGCGAGCGCGGGTGGGTGGAGGCAGTTGTCGCAGTGGTCGCAGTCCTCGCTGGTCTCCTCGCCGAAGTATTGCCGCAGGTAGCGCAGCCGGCACATGGTGGTCTCGGCGTAGCGCATGATGCTCTCGAGCCGTTCGCGGTCGCCGCGGTGGCGCGCCTCGTAGGCGCCGAGGAACTGCTCGAACTCGGCCGGGTCCTTGAAATCGCGCACGAGGGAGAGCCGCCCGTGCCGCCGCTCGACGATGCCGGCGGCGATGAGCTGGGCCACGATGACCTGGGCGCGGCGGGCGCCGAGGTCGGCGATCTCGGCGAGCTCGGCCAGGGCCACGCCGCCCTTGCGGCCGGGCTGCTCGGACAGCTCTTGCAGCGCCTCGTAGAGCTTGAGCGACTCCTCTCGCCGGGGGTACTTGCCGCCGAGGAAGTAGGACTGGATGCGGCGATCCTCGAGCTTGTAGAGGAGCACCGAGCGCGCGGGCTGGCCGTCGCGGCCGGCGCGGCCGGCCTCCTGGTAGTAGCTCTCGGGCGAATCGGGGAACTGGTAGTGGACGACGAAGCGGATGTCGGGCTTGTCGATGCCCATGCCAAAGGCCTTGGTGGCGACGATGATGCGGTGCTCGCCGCTCATGAAGCGGGCCTGCGTCTCCTCGCGCTCGCGCTGCTTGAGCTTGGCGTGGTAGCGGCCGGCGGTCGGCTCGATCTCGCGCAGCCACTCCCAGAGCTCGTTGGCCGTGCGCACGGTGGCGGTGTAGATGATGCCCGAGCCGTCCTCGTTGCGGATGAGCTCCTCGAGCCGGGTGCGCTTGGCCACGCGGTTGACGGTGCGGAACACCTCGAAGAAGAGGTTCGGGCGCTCGATGCCGGTGTTGATGACGAGCGGGTCTTGTAGGCCGAGCTGCCGGATGATGTCGGCCGTGACCTCGGGCGTGGACGTGGCGGTGAGCGCCAGCACGGGCGGGCGGCCGAGGTGCTGGAGGGCCTCGCCGAGGAACAGGTAGGCGGGCCGGAAGTCGTGGCCCCACTGCGAGATGCAGTGGGCCTCGTCGACCACGAAGAGCGATACCTGGCGCGCGCGCAGGAGGTCGAGGTACTCGGGCTGCTGGAGGCGCTCGGGCGTGACGTAGATGAGCTCGTGCTCGCCGTGGCGGATCTCGTGGGTCACGGCGCGCTCGTCCGCGGCGGAGAGCGTGGAGTCGAGCTTGGCGGCGTCGATGTTGGATTCGGCGAGCTTCTCCTGCTGGTCCTGCATGAGCGCGAGGAGCGGCGAGACGACGACGGTGGCGCCGGAGAGGAAGAGGGCGGGCAGCTGGTAGCAGAGCGACTTGCCGCCGCCGGTGGGCATGATGCCCACGGCGTCGCGCCCGGTGAGCGCGGCCATCATGAGCTCCGGTTGGCCGGGGCGGAAGCCGTGCACGTCGAAGCGCTCGCGCGCCTCCTCGCGGAGCGCCTCCCAGGAGACGGGCGAGGGGCGTCTGTCCGGCGCGTTGGCGGGCGAAGCTTTGGAGGCCATGACCCGGAGGAACGCAACCCCTGTTCCAGATGAAACCCATCAGGCGGTAGGCGGGCGAGGACGCCCGAGCGGAGGAACGCCGATAGGAGCGGCGGGGTGGTGAGGACTCAGGCGGCGATGACGGGCAGGCGGGCCCGTCCATGGGGCGCGCGGGCGCGCGCTATCACCTCGGTCACGGTGGCGCCGAGGTCGTAGTCGGCGAAGGAATCGATGCGCGCCCGCACGAGATCACCGGGGCGCAGCGTCTCCACGCCCTCGCCGAGGGCCAGGAAGACCTTGCCATCGACGTCGGGGGCCTGACCCGCGTGGCGGCCCTCGAAGAGGTACTCGTTCTCCTCGGAGGCGCCATCGACGAGCACCTCCAGCGTGCTGCCCGCGTCGAGCAGGGCCTTCATCTTGCGCTTGGAGATGCGGCGCTGCTGGCGCATGAGCTCGCGGCGGCGCGCCTCGGCCACCTTCGCCGGCACCTCGAGCTCATCGAGCGTCGCGGCGTGGGTGCCCTCCTCCTTGGAGTAGGTGAAGACGCCGACGCGGTCGAACTCGCACTCGGTGACGAAGTCGAGGAGCCGCTGGAACCGCTCGTCGGTCTCGCCGGGGTGGCCGACGATGAAGGTGGTGCGCAGGGTGACGCCCGGGATGCGGGCGCGCACGCGCTCGACCAGGCGCCGCGCGGTCTTGCCCACGTGGCCGCGGCGCATGATCTTGAGCATGTCGTCGTCGATGTGCTGGAGCGGCACGTCGATGTACTTGACGATGTGCTCCTCCTCCGCGATGACGTCGAGGAGCTCGTCGGTGGTGGCGGTGGGGTAGGCGTAATGGAGGCGCAGCCAGCGCGGGCCGCCGGTCTCGCGGGCCACCCGCCCGAGGCGGCGCAGGAGGTGCGCGAGATCGCTGGGCGAGGCCCCGGGCACGGAGGGCAAGTCGACGCCGTAGTTGGTCAGGTCCTGCGCCACGAGGTTCACCTCGACGGCACCGCTCTCGCCGAGCGAGCGCACCTCGCGCTCCACGGACTCGGGCGAGCGCGAGCGCTGGGCGCCGCGGAGCTTGGGGATGATGCAGAAGCTGCAGGGACGGTCGCAGCCTTCGGCGATCTTGACGTAGGCGGTGTGACGGGCGGTCGAGGCGCGGCGGGGCGTGGCGTCGTCGTAGAGCCAGCGCGGCTCGGTGATGCTCACGCCGCTCGCTTCGCCGCGCACCGCGGCGCCGATGCGCGCCATGTCGGCCGAGCCGAGGAAGACGTCCACCTCGGGCAGCTCGCGTTCGAGGTCGCCGGCATAGCGCTGCGAGAGGCAGCCGGTCACGACCAGGCGCTGGCAGGAGCCGCCCGTCTTGTAGCGGCCCATCTCGAGGATGGTGTCGACCGACTCCTCCTTGGCCTCGCCGATGAAACCGCAGGTGTTGACGACGATGACCTCGGCGTCCTCGGGCTCGGCGACGATGCGCAGCCCTTCTTCGGCACAGAGGCCGAGCATCACCTCGGTGTCGACGCGGTTCTTGGGGCAGCCGAGCGAGACGAAGTAGACCGACTTGGTGGGCATGACTGTGGGTTCCGGCGTTCGGGTGGGTGTGGGCGGAGGATGGAAGGCCAGCGGAGACAAGTCAAGCCGCGCGCCGGCCGGGATCGCCGCCCGCACCGGTTAACACCACCCCCTCCATCCTTATCTTCCCCGGCCGGGAGGTGGAGATGAGGCTCATCACGGGAATCGCACTCGGAGCAGGCGCGATGTACCTGCTCGATCCCGCGGCGGGGCGGCGGCGCCGAGCGCGGCTGCGGGATCAAGTGATCCACAATTTGCGGGAGGCGGAATGCGGGCTGCACGCGGCGGCGGCAGATCTGCAACACCGGGCCACCGGGGCCCTGGTGGAGACCTGGAACCGCGTGACCGATGAGGCAGACGGGGTCACCCTGGAGGCACGAGTGCGGGCGCGCCTCGGCCGGGCGGTGTCTCACCCTCACGCCATCCAGGTGATCGTGCAGGGGCATCGGGTCCTCCTGCGCGGCGCGGTGCTGGCCGTCGAGGTCGACCGCCTGCTCGATGAGGTGCGGGCGGTGCGCGGGGTCGAGGGGGTGGAGGACCAGCTGGATGTCTATGAGTCGCCGGGGACGGTGCCGGCACTCCAGGGCGGGGAACGGCCGCATCCGGCGCGCCATCTGCTCAGCCGCCGCCTCTGGCCGCCCGCGGTGCGCGCGCTCGTCTGTGCGGCGGGTGGGGCCCTGCTCTTGAGGGGGCTCGGCCGGCGGGGTCTCGTGGGGCGGGCGCTGGCGCTCACGGGCGGCGCCGTCATGGCCCGCGGCGTGGCCGGCACGTCGCTGTGGGATCGCGACCGTCTCATCCACGTGCAGAAGACGGTGCACTTCGACGTGCCCATCGAAGACGTGTTCCGCATCTGGACGCGCATCGAGAGCTTCCCCTGCTTCATGGAGCACATCCGGATGATCCAGCCGACGGGTGACCAGCAATTGCGCTGGATCGTGCTCGGCCCCCTCAACATCCCGGTCGAGTGGCAGGCGCAGATCACGCGCATCGTCGATCAGAAGCTGATCGAGTGGCGCACGCTGCCGGGTTCCATGATGGAGGTGCAGGGGACGGTGCACTTCGAGCGCGAGGGCACGGGCTCGCGCGTCAACATCCTGATGTCCTACTGTCCGCCGGGAGGTCTCCTGGGGCATGTGGCGTCGCGCCTGCTCGGGTATGACCTCAAGCGCGCGATGGATGACGATCTCATCCGCCTGAAGTCGCTGCTCGAGCATGGCAAGACGAGCGTCCACGGGCGCCACGTGACGCGGGATCAGCTGTTCGTGTTCTCGGGCGACGCTGCGGCGTCGTCTGCGTCACAACGTGGGGTCGAGCAGAGCGAGCCCCCGCGGCACTGACGTTCTCTTTCTGTGAGGGATTCGGGAGAGAGGCCCGGGCGCGGTCCGTGGGGGATGGACCGCGGCCCGGGCGTTGTTTTCAGTGCTCGTCGAGCGGGGTGTACTCGACCTCGAAGTAGGGATGGAGCGGCAGCGAGGCCACGATGCCGCGGGCGGCCTCGGCCGTCTCGGCCTTGACGACGAGCCAGGCGCGGCGCTGCTGGGCGGCGGGGAAGGCCGCCTCGATGGCGCCGCTCCGCAGGAGCTCGCCGACGCGCTCCTTTTCGGCCGGGAGCAGGGCGAGCAGCTCCTGGGGGTTGCTTGGGGGCTTGATGACGATGGATGCCATGAACCGCATGAGATGACCTCCTCCAAGGAGGAGGCATCGTAGGCGGGCTGTTCCGGCAGTACAAGCGCGCGCCGGGGAACGGGGCGCCGAGGTGGCTCGCCTCTCGCGGGCGCGGGGGAGGCCTCGCTAGGTGGTTTCGGGCCCGAGTGAGGGGCTGCGATATCCCGGGATCGGCGCCGGGGTCGAGGGCGCGAGGGGCCGTCCCTTGCCAAAGCCGCGGTACTGCTCGAGCTCGCTCATGCGCTCGGGCAGGTACCGGGCGAACAGCTGGCGCAGCTTGGCGCCGTCGATGAGCTCCACTTCGGTGGGCAGGTTGGCGAGCCCGCTCTGATCGATGTCGTAGGGCGTCACCAGCATGCCGACCGAGGCGCCCTGCGCCTTGGCCGTCTCCGCGAGCTCGAGCAGGTCCGTCTGCTCGACGAGGTCGCCGGGGGGCTCAGGCTCGAGGAAGATGACGTAGCGGACGTCGTGGAAGTGGTTCGGGCGGCGGCCCGACAGGCGCTGCTCTTCTCCGGGGAGCGGCGCGGTGGTGATGTCCATGGCCGCGAGGAGCTCGCGCACGAGGGTGCGGAAGCGCGCCGGCAGCACGGGGGGCTCATGCCCGAGGAGCCCCGGGGCCCCCCCTTGATCGGTCAGACGATTGGGGTGTCCGCCGTAGCGCGCGAGCAGCAGGGCCAGCAGAAAGAACGCGAAACCAGCAAACAGGATGCTCGTAATCACAAGATCCAAGGTAGGTCGCCGTCAGGCACGGCAAGGGCCGGTTCGTGAGCGACGTGGCTACCCGAGGGAGAAATAGAACGTCGCGCCCTGCCCTTCGGCGCCTTCGGCCCAGGCACGGCCCCCATGGCGCTGCACGATCCGCTGCACGATGGCGAGGCCGATGCCCGTGCCTTCGAACTCGTTCGCCCGGTGGAGGCGCTGGAACGGCTTGAACAGCTTCTCGGCGTAGGTCATGTCGAACCCCGCGCCGTTGTCGCGTACGTAGAAGACCAGCGGCTGCGGCTCCCGGGTGAGCGGGGCCAGTGTGCCCACTTCAATGCGCGGCGCGGTGGTGTGGCGGGTGAACTTCCATGCGTTGCCGAGCAGGTTGTCGATGAGCACCCGCACGAGGTGGGGATCGGCTTCGGCCTGGAGACCCTCGGCCACCACGGTCTCGACCTGGCGCCCGGGCTCGCGCGAGGCGAGCTCCTGGAGCGCATCCCGCGCGAGCGCGGTCAGGTCGATGGGCAAGCGGTGCAGCTCGCTGCGCGTCACTCGCGACAGCCGGAGGAGGTCGTCGATGAGCTGGGACATCCGCTGGCTCGCCGCCCGGACGCGCTCGAGATAGTCGCGCCCCTCGTCGCCGAGCTGCCCGGCGTAGTCCTCGACCAGCACCTGGCTGAAACCGTCGATCGCGCGGAGCGGCGCCCGCAGGTCGTGCGACACGGAGTAGCTGAAGGCCTCGAGCTCCCGGTTGACCGCCACGAGGGCCGCGGTCCGATCCTCGACCCGACGTTCGAGTTCCTCGGTGAGCTGCTGGAGCCCGGCCTCGGCCTCCTTGCGCCGCGCGATGTCCTCGAGCACGGTGATGAAGTAGTCGGGTTCGTCGTGCGCCGTGCGCACGAGGGACACGGTGAGGCTGACCCAGACGAACGAGCCGTCCTTGCGCCGGTAGCGCTCCTCGGCGGTGAAGGTGGCCCGCCGACCTTCGAGGAGATCGAGCACGAGGTCGGTGTCCTTCTGCCGATCCTCGGGGTGGAGGATGTCTTCGATGCCGCGCTGGAGCAGCTCGGCCCGGGGGTAGCCGAGGATGTCGCAGTAGCGCGCGTTCACCTCGCGCCAGCGACCGTCGAGGCCGAGGTGGGCGATGCCGACGGCCGCCTGCTCGAAGGTGGCGCGGTAGCGGCGTTCGCCAGCTTCGAGCTCGAGGCGGGTGCGGCGCTCGCGCTCGAGGAGGAGCGTGCGCTCGCGGTCGCGCGCCTCGAGTCGTTCGTTGATTCGACGCAGGCTCACGTTGAGCTGCGTGACGAACAGAGAGAGCGCCGTGAAGGCGGTGAGCGAGTAGGCATCCGAGCGGGAGAACGACCCCTGGAAGACGGGTTCGAAGTAGAGGAAGTCGACGAGCGCATTGGAGAAGAGGAGGCACACGAGCGCCGGTCCCCAGCCGCCGAGCCAGCTCGTGAACGCGACGGCGATGAAGAAGAGGATGTAGGGGCTGGGGTGGATGTAGCGGAGGAGCAGCCACTGCAGGGCCGCGGCGCCGAGCGGCGCGCCGAGCGCGATCAGGTAATGCCACGGGCGAGGGCCCTGGAGGATGCGGGCGGTGAGCCCGGGCGCCACCCGCGGCCCGGGAGGGTCGCTCACTCGCCGCTCCTTGATGGGGGCGTCAGCTGGTGCACGGCGGGCGACCAAGCGGTCCACCAGCAGCATCGCCTGACCATTTCTTGTCAGTCCTCTCCTCATCCCACATGCTTCGTTTTGAGTTTCTTTTAGGCTCGGATGAGCTCGGGACAATATCGCCCCTTCGCGGAGCAGCGGAATGATCCTCCTCGTGGAAGACAACCCCGATGACGTCGACCTGACGATGCGGGCGTTCAAGAAACACAACCTGGCGAACCAGATCCAGATCGCCCGCGACGGCGTGGAGGCGCTCGAGGTCCTGCTCGGCAGCGGGGGGAATGGGCCGACCGGGGAGTTGCCGGACCTCGTCCTGCTCGATCTCAAGCTCCCGCGGATCGACGGCTTCGAGGTGCTGCGGCGGATCCGCGGGGAGGAGCGCACGCGGCTCCTCCCGGTGGTGGTCCTCACCTCCTCGGCAGAGGAGGAGGACGTGGTGAGGAGCTACCGGCTCGGCGCCAACAGCTACGTGCGCAAGCCCGTCAACTTCAACGAGTTCGTCGAGGCGGCCAAGCAGCTCGGCCTCTACTGGCTGGTGCTCAACCGGCCGCCGCCACGCGCGGAGGAGCGGAAGGCATGAGACCGCTCCGCGTCCTGTTCGTCGAGGACGTCCCCGACGACGTGATGTTGCTCCTCATCGAGCTGCGTCACGCCGGCTACGAGGTGACCTGGGAGCGGGTCGAGAGCGCGGAGGCCATGAAGGAGGCGCTCGCCCGGCCGTGGGACATGGTGCTCTCCGATTACACGATGCCGCGCTTCAGCGCGCCCAAGGCCCTGGCCGTGCTCAAGGCCTCGGCCCAGGCCGAGCTGCCGTTCCTCATCGTCTCGGGCAGCATCGGCGAGGAGAGCGCCATCGACTCGCTCAAGGCCGGGGCCGCCGACTTCATCATCAAGAACAACCTGGCCCGCCTCGTGCCGGCCATCGAGCGCGAGCTCGGCGAGGCCCAGATGCGTCGCGAGCGCCGCGAGGCCCTCGAGGCGCTCGAGCAGGCGATCCGGGCGCGCGATGATTTCCTCTCCATCGCCTCGCACGAGCTCAAGACGCCGCTCACCACGCTGCGGCTCCAGGTGGCGGGCCTGCTGCGGGCGGCCGAGAGCGCGCGCATGAACCTCGCCGAGGACAAGGTGCGCTCGCGCCTCGGCTCGATCGCCCGCAGCGCCGAGCGGCTGGCGGAACTGGTGGACCGCATGCTCGACGTGACCCGCATCACCACCGGGCGCCTCGAGCTCGACCGCGAGGAGGTGGATCTGGTGGCGGTGATGCGCGAGGTGGTGGCCGATCTCGAGCTGGGTCTCGACGGTGCCCGCCCGACGATCGGAGTGCGCGCGGGCGTTCCGGTGACCGGCCGCTGGGACCGGCAGCGGATCGAGGCCGTGGTCACGAACCTCCTCACGAACGCCATCAAGTACGGCGAGAAGAGGCCGATCGAGGTCACGCTCGAGGACCTCGGCGCGAGCGCGCGGCTCGTGGTCGTCGACCACGGCATCGGCATCGCCGAGGCGGATCAGCGCCGCATCTTCGAACGGTTCGAGCGCGCCGTGCCCGAGCAGCACTTCGGCGGGTTCGGGATCGGGCTGTGGCTGTCGCGTCAGATCGTCGAGGCGCATGGCGGGCGCATCAAGGTCTCGAGCCGTCCGGGGGAGGGATCGCGCTTCGAGATCGAGCTGCCCAAGGGCGAAGGGGGTGTGTGAAGGCGCCGGCGCTCACGCCCACGCCCCCGCTTACGCGGGCTCACCTTGGGGGGGCGGCGCGCTCGGGAGACGGGAGAGCGCGCGCAGGAGATGGTCCGGGTTCACCGGCTTGGTCATGTGGAGATCGAAGCCGGCGGCGAGGGCCTGGCGGCGATCCTCGTCTTGTCCATAGCCGGTCACGGCGATGAGGACGACCGCCGAGCCGACCGCCGCGCGCGCGCGGCGCGCCAGCTCGTAGCCGTCGATGCCAGGCAGCCCCACGTCCACGAGCGCCACGTCGGGGCGCTCGTGGACGAGCCGTTCGAGCCCCTCGTGGCCATCGCACGCCAGGCTCACCTGATGCCCGGTGAGTTCGAGCAGGGCCCCGAGCGTGCTGCGGATGTCTTCGTTGTCGTCGATGAGGAGCACGTGGCGGCCGGGGCGCCCGGGGCCCCCGGCCGGGGACGCCGCCGTGTCCGGTTCGGGCGGCGCGGCCTGGATGGGCCCGATGGGGAGCCGCACGACGAACTCGCTGCCCCGGCCCGGGCCCGCGCTGAAGACGGCGACGGTGCCCCCGTGCATCTCGACGAGCTGCCGGACGAGCGTGAGTCCGAGGCCGAGCCCCCCTTCGGAGCGGGCGAGCGAGTGATCGGCCTGCACGAAGAGCTCGAAGATCCGGCCGCGGCTCTCGGGGGAGAGGCCGATGCCGTTGTCGATGACCTGCAGCACCACCTCCTCGCCCTCGCGGCGCATGCGGACGACGATGCGCCCCCGCGGCTCGGTGTACTTGGCGGCGTTGTTGAGGAGGTTGCAGATGACCTGCTCGAGCCGCGTGGGGTCGGCCTCGATGGCGAGCGGTCCCTCCGGTAGGTCGAGCACGAGCTCGTGCTGCCGGGCGCGCACGAGGTACTGGCAGGACTCGATGGCCTGGTGCACGGTCTCGAGGACGTCGATGCGCTGGCGGCGGAGCTCGATCTTGCCGCGCTCGATGCGCGAGACGTCGAGGAGATCGTCGACGAGCCGGACCATGTGGCGCACCTGCCGGTCGATGATCTGGTGGGCCCGCGCCTGCACCTCGGGGGCGACGCCGGGTCCGGTGTGCTGGAGGAGGGCGAGGGCGTTGCGGATGGGCATGAGCGGGTTGCGCAGCTCGTGGCCGAGCATGGCCAGGAACTCGTCCTTGCGGCGATCGGCCTCCTGGAGCGCGAGCTCGGCCAGCTTGCGCGAGGTGATGTCGTGGATGACGGCGATCGACCGGAGGGGGCGCCCGGCGGCGTCGCGGGTGACGCTGCCGGTGACGATGACCCAGCGGAGGGCGCCGTCCTTGCGGAGGTACCGCTTCTCGCTCTGCCAGCCGTCCTCTCCGTGATCGAGCGCGTGCTGGAAGTTGCCGGCGCTGAGGCCGTGGTCCTCGGGGTGGGTGATGTCGAGGAAGGTGCGGGTGAGCAGCTCCGCCTCGGAGTAGCCGGTGATCTCGCAGAACTTGCGGTTGACCCGGACGAAGCGCCAGGTGACGGGGTCGGCCTGCACCTTGCCGCTGCTGGCCAGCTCGAACATGGCCCGGAAGTCGCGCTCGCTCTCGTGGAGGCGCGCCCGTTCGAGGGCCTGTGCGCACTCGTGGGCGGTGAGCAGGAGGAAGGCGCGCTCGGCCTCGTCGAAGTCGCGGGGGGCGCCGAAGCCGAGGCCGAGGGAGCCGAGGACGCGGGCGCCGCTGCGCAGGGGCAGGATCGCGGCCGCGCCGGGGCTGCCGAGGAGCTCCCACCATAAGATCCCGAGGGTCGGGAGGGCCGAGGGGCGAGGGGGGGCGGCGAAGAAGAGGGGCTCGCCGCAACGAAGTTCTGCGCTCGCCTCACCTGGGGCGGTGGCGGGCAGGGGGCCCTCTGGGATGCGTCGCACGGTGAACTCCCGGCCCTGGGCGTCGAGCAGGGCGAGCACGGCGACCTGGGCGCCGCTCGCGGGGAGCACTTGTGTCAGGAGGGCGGCGACCGTGGCCTCCGTACCATCGGCCCGGCCGAGTGTGTCCACCAGGGTCTGCAGCCTTCGCCAGCGCTGCAGGACTGAGTCACCTTCTACCGGGGTCAGGGGCTCTGCCTGACTCCGTTTCTGCTCCAAGGGCCGCTCCATGCTCGAATCCTGGCTCGCATCCGGCGCTGGCGGTGACGCCCGGGCCGGATGCGTCGGATGGTACCATGCGGCCTGCCGGCTCGCAGCGAGTGGGCGGGGGGGGTTTGATGGCGCTGGACCGGCGCTGCGGACCTTGCACGCACCAGGGGCGAGCGGCGCTGCGGGCCTTGCACGCGCCAAGGGCGAGCGGCGCTGCGGAGCGCGCTGGCCCTTGGTTGGATTCGTCCGGTGCTCTAGGTCGTCTTGGGGGGGATGCCCGCCGGCGGGGCTCCGCCGGATGAGGCGGTGGCGCCGGTGCCGCCAGCCGCGGCGGTGGCGGTGCCCGGAGCGGTGGGGCCTCCGGTGGTGGGGGTGGACTTGGGGCCGGTCTTGCGGACCTGGCGATAGAAGCGGCGCAGGGACTTCGGGCCGAGGCGCGGGATGGTGGGATCGCTCTCGCGGCCGGCGGCGAAGATGTCGACGATCTGTTCGTACAGGGTGAGGTTGATGCCGTCCCACAGGTCGACGGTGCCCTGGGTGACGGGGGCGATGGGGCGCGTGCTCTCGGCGGCGTCCCCGGCGGACTTCATGTCGTTGGCGAGGGTCTCGACCCGGGTGAGCGATGCACACAGCCGGTACTGGGGGGGTTGAATGCCGGTACTGGGGGGGTTGAGTGACGCGTACCCCCTGGTTGAGTGACGCGTACCCCTGGGTTGAGTGCCGATCTGGGGGGGTTGAGTGCCGATCTGGGGGGATTGAGTGCCGCGTACCCCTGGGCCCGATCTTGTAAGGAGCTGTACTAAGCACAGCGCACCGCAAATTGGTGCCCAGCGCCACCCGACCCAGGGCCGGTTCGCTCTGCACGCTTCTCAGCGTACACCTAAAGGCGTTGCGATCCAGGCACGGGTGTCATTCTGTGGCTAGGGGGGGTCGTTTTGTGACTAGGGGGGGTCATTCTGCCTGGTTCCGGGCGGGTGCCGGTAGAGGATCGTCTACGCTCAAGCTCACGCTCGTCTTCTCGGATGGCAGCATCCCGCTGCCCTTGGAAGACCTCGGCCGGGATCTTCTCGGCATGTCACTCGTGCTCAAGGACGTCGCGCCCTACTTCACCGAGTCCTGGGCATCCTACTACAACACGCTCGACCAGCATCTTGGGTACCTGGCCTCTCTGCTCGCCGACGTGCCCGATGCCGGCCCGGAGGCCGATGCGGCGCTGCGGTGGGCCATCGCCTACGGCCGAGACCTCGCCTCCTTCAACCTCTCGGTCCTCTTGTGCGAGCGCAGCCCTGGCGCCGGTTCACCGCCAGTCGCGATCAACATCAGCAACGATTACGGCGGCGAAGACGCTGGCGCTCAGTGAAGTCGAGGCATGGGCGCTCGTGGAGGCTCGCCGGCTCGGACAGGGACGCTGCGGAGAGGGGCGGACGCGCCGAAATCATCGATGAGCTACAGAAGCTTGCGCGCCTGATGCAGAACGGAGCCTTTCCTCCATGACCGAAGACACCGCTTCATCGTCGAAGATCTTTCGTCTGGACCCAAATCCAGACCAGCACGATGATCTGTTGACGATTCCCCGACGGGGGGTCGCCTGGTTTGAAGTCTTCAATAGGCTGTCGCGTGGTGGTGGACGTTGTGCGGGCTGGTGGGAGCCGGTGCCCATGGAGTGGACGCGGGCCACGGTGCGGAAGAATCGTGGCAAGCCGGTCGATATCATCGGCCTCATGGGCAATGGTCTGGCCTTCTCGGATCGCGCTGCGGAGGCCTTGGCGCCTCTTGTAGGTGAGGTGATCGAACTCTTGCCGCTCGCCCACGACGGGCCTGGACGATTCCATGCCGTAAACATGCTCGACATCGTCGATTGTCTCGATGAAGAGCAGTCCATTTTGGATCGCTCCAGTAGTGGCCGGATTTCGAGCGTGGAGAAGTACGTCTTAAAACCCGGCAGCACCGACGGTCATCACCTCTTCAAGTGCAAGCAGTGCTTGCTCCATGACCTGGTCTCCGCCGAGTTCAAGGCGCGGGTCGAAGAAAAGGGCCTGGTCGGCGCCTACTTCAAGCCGGTCGGGGAGTGACGCCCACACTGGCGCCCCTCCCCGCGGACGTGTCTTTTTGCCGACTCGTTAGACTCTGGCTCCCATGCGAGGAGTTGCCGGGCGTTCGCTCCTCTGCCGTTGAAGGGCCGGCAGGGGACGGGATACGCTGGTGCGGCGATCGAGGGAGCACCAAGGACGATGGCTCGACTACGCGATCAATTCGTGACGCCCAGGGAGGCGGGGATGATCCTTTTGTCGTGGTTGGCGAGTCTCGGCCTCAAGCCGGGCGATGCCGTCTCCCCGGCGGAGATGATCGTTCACTGTCAGGATACGTTCTATCGATTCGCTGAGCTCGGCTCGGGGATCGATTATCTCCTCGAGCAGGACTACCTCGAGCGGCGGGAGGGCCCGGAGGATGTCCTCTACCTCACTCGGACAGGGTTCGAGTTGCTGTCCAAGATGTCGCCGGCGCCGGAAGGTTCCGATATGCCTACCTAGGGGCGGGCGGCGCGGGGGCGCGGAAGCGGTGGGTCACGGGGACCCAGGATAGGAGATCCATCTCGCTGTCGGTCGAGCCGGGCGCCCAGTTGTTGATGATGAGGGGGAGGCCGCTCGGGGCGCGGGTGTCGGCGACGACGCCGAGGTGGTCGGGGCCGGAGCGGGCGGGGAAGGTGTCGAAGAAGACGATGTCGCCGGGGAGGAGCGGCGCGCCCTCGGGCACGGCCTGCCAGTGGCGCTCGAACCAGCGCACGAGGGTCTTGACGCGCCGGTGGTTGATGCTGGCGTCGACGCGGGGGGCCATGGGGTAGGCGGCGCGGCTGCGCATGATGTCTTCGTGCACGGCCTGCTGGAGGTCGATGCCGGCGTTGCGCAGGGCGCGGATGACGGTGTCCGAGCACACGCCTTCGGTGCGTGGGACGTCGCCGCCAGGGTAGGGGAGGGTGAGGTAGCGCTCGAGGTAGGCGGCGCGGTTGTGGACGAGTTTGCGCGCGCCGAGCGCGATGTCGATGCGGTCGGCGATGCCGTCGCCGTCGTGATCTTCGCTGCGGCCCGGGGCGCCGAGGAGCACGGGGGTGCGAGGCTCCTGAGGTCCGAGTCGCTGGCGCAGCTCGTCGAGGTCGGCGGGGCGCAGGCGGATTCCCCTCTGCGCGGTCTGCGGGTGGGGCCGCGTTGCGTCGGCGCCGGGACCGGCGAGGGGCAGGGCGAGGGTCAAGGGCAGGGCGGCGAGGGTGGTGTGGTGCGGGACGGTCAGCGGTTTGGGGGTGAAGGCGATGGAGGCGGGGTAGGCCTTGATGGCCTCGTGCCCTTCGTAGAGGGTCAGGATGCCGTGCTGGGCGTCGGCCCGCAGCCAGAGGCGCTCGGTCGCGAGGTCGGCGGGCAGGGTGAGCGAGACCAGCGGATCGAACTCCGGGAAGAGGCCGCGGTCGGGAAGGACCGCGCCGAGGGCCGCGAACAAGAGGAGTGGCTTCATGATCTGGAATACGCATGACGGGGGCGTTCGCTCTGTTGAAGCCCCGGGGAAGGGACGGAGTGGGATCGAGGCGGGACTTGCCCGGACCTCGTCGCGAGGGGCCATGAGGACGGCTCCATCCTTGCAATATTTCTCGTTGCCGAGGGGGACGATCAGACCGAGGAGGCACGGACGTGAGAGTCACAAGAGATCGGGTGGTGGCGATCGACTACACGATCTGCCTCACCGACGGTCGCGTGGTGGAGACGACGTTCTCGTCGGAGGGGGCGCCGCTGGTTTACCTGCACGGGCGGTCGCAGCTGGTGCCGGGCGTGGAGAAGGGGATCGAGGGGGCCGAGCCGGGCGAGGTGCTGGATCTGGAGATCAGGCCGGAGCAGGCCTACGGGGTGCGCGACCCGGCGGGTGTGTTCATCGTGCCGCGCGAGGCGTTTCCCACGGGCGAGGAGATCGAGCCGGGGATGACCTTCGAGGCCCGGCGCAACGACGGCAAGGAGTGGGTCTTCCACGTGCTCGAGGCCAATCAGGAGCTGGTGGTGATCGACACGAACCATCCGCTGGCCGGTGAGACGCTGCATGTGGCGGTGGCGGTGCGGGGGGTGCGGCCGGCCACGATGGAGGAGTTGCAGCTCGGCCGTGTGGTGGGCGACGTGGAGGCACAGCTACCTAGCTGATCCGGGTCGGGACAGGGGGCCTGCGCTGGGAGTGGCTGGCTGTTGGTTGTCGCCCGGCGGGCCCGGTTCGTGTCATCCTGGGGGACCCCTGCGTGGTCCCCATGGTGAGGAGCGCACCGATCGCCGAGCTGGTGGAGTTTGCGGGTACCGACCGCTTCCAGGTGCGGCGGCGGATCGGGGCGGGCGGTATGGGGATCGTCTACGAGGCGCTCGATCTCGAGCGCAACGTGTGTGTGGCCCTCAAGGTGCTGCGCACCTATGACCCCGATGCGCTCCTGCGCTTCAAGAACGAGTTCCGCGCGCTACAGGATCTGCGCCATCCCCATTTGATCGAGCTCGGCGAACTGTTCGAGTACGCGGGGCAGTGGTTCTTCACGATGGAGCTCATCGAGGGGGAGAACTTTCTCTCCTGGGTGCAGGCCGGGGGCGGGGCCGGCGCCGAGAGTGGCGGCAGTGGCGACGAGGACGGCGCCCTCCCGCGGACGTCACCGTCGGCGACCGGGAGGGAGCAGGGGCGGGGGGCCGTGCCGGGACGAGGACACTCGACGGCGCGGCCGCGGCTCGATGAGACGCGACTCCGCGCGGGGCTCGGGCAGCTGGCGATCGGGCTGCACGCGCTCCATGTGATGGGCAAGGTGCACCGCGACATCAAGCCCTCCAACATCCTGGTGACGCGCGAGGGGCGGGTGGTCCTGCTCGACTTCGGTCTCGTCTCGGACGTGTATGGCGACTCGCCGGGGGAGCTGTCGCGGCGGGTGGGTTCGATCTCGCACATGGCGCCGGAGCAGGCGGGGGCGCAGCCGGTGGGGCCGGAGGCGGACTGGTACAGCGTCGGGGTGCTCCTGTATCAGGCGCTCACGGGGACGTTGCCGTTCTCGGGCTCGCCAGAGGAGGTGTTGCGCCTCAAACAGACGACCCAGCCGGTGCCGCCGCGCGTGCTCTGTCCCGAGCTGCCGAGTGATCTGAGCCGGCTGTGCATGGAGCTCCTGCGCATCGATCCGCGGGCGCGGCCGATGGAGAGCAACATCTTGTTCCGGCTCAATGTGCGCGATGAGAGTGGGCCGATCGGGGGTGGGCCGCGCTTTCTCGGCCGGCAGGATGAGCTGGGGGCGCTGCGCGCGGCCTTCGCCGAGATGCTGGGGGCGCGGCCGGATCGCCGGGGAGAGCCACGCGCGCTGACGGTGCTCGTGCACGGGGAGTCGGGGGTGGGTAAGACGGCGTTGGTGCGCCGCTTCACCGAGCTGCTCACGACGGAGCGGCCGGAGATGCTGGTGTGCCTTGGGCGCTGCCACGAGCGGGAGGCGGTGCCCTATCGCGCGCTCGATGGGGTGATCGACGCGGTGAGCCGGCATCTGAGCGCGCAGCCGCCCGAGGTGGCGGCGGGGGTGCTGCCGCGCGACGCCGGGCTGCTCGCGCAGGTGTTCCCGGTGATACGGCGGGTGGCGGCGGTGGCGCAGGCGCCGCGGCTCCTGCTCGGGCAGCTCGATCCGCAGGAGCGGCGGCCGCGGGTGTTCACGGCGATGCGTGAGCTGTTCGGGCGCCTGGCTGCGCGGCAGCCGGTGGTGCTGGTGATCGATGATCTGCAGTGGGCGGACGCCGACGGGCTGGCGCTCCTCGGCGAGGTGATGCGCCCGCCGCGGCCGCAACCGATCCTGCTGGTGGCGACGGTGTGCACGGCGGCCGGGGCGGGGGCGAAGTCAATCACGACGTCGAGGGCTGCAGGCGGGGAGGGGAGCGCGGCCCCGGAGCAGGACTTGCGCAACGTGGCCGTGCTCGCGCGGCTCTTGCCCGGGGAGGTGCGCGAGCTCGAGGTGACAGGGCTGCCGCCGGCCGAGGCCGAGGCGCTGGCGCGGCGCATCTTGTCGAGCACCGGGGCGCCGGTGGTGCTGAACGCATCGGCGATCGCGAGCGAGGCGGCGGGGCATCCGTTGTTCATCAATGAGCTGGTGCGGAGCCGCCTGGCGGTCGAGACGGAGCCGTTCTCCGGCGGCGCGGGCCACGGAGCGGCCGAACCAGGGGGCCTGGGGCGGGCGGGGGAGGAGGGCCTGGGCGAGAGAACGCAGGGGCAGGAGCACCCGCTGCGGCTCGAGGAGGCGCTATGGGCGCGCATCCGCCGCCTGCCGCGGCCGGCGCGGGAGCTGCTCGAGATCCTGGCGGTGGCGGGGGCGCCGCTCATGCAAGAGACGCTGGCGCAAGCAGGGGGCAGCCAATTCGGTATGTTCAGCGAGCAGGTGGCGCAGCTGCGCGGGGAGCACCTGGTGCGCATGACCGGGCCGCTGCGTACGGATCTCATCGAGCCGTATCACGATCGGGTGCGTGAGGCGGTGCTCGAACACATGGACGCGGAGGCGCGCAAGGTGTGGCACCAGCGGCTGGCGCTGGCGCTCGAGGCCTCGCGGCGCGCGGACGCGGAGGCGCTGGCCATTCACTGGCGTGAGGAGGGGGACTTTGCCCGCGCGGCGATGTATGCGGGGCGCGCGGCCGATGAGGCGTCGGGGGTGCTGGCGTTCGACCGGGCGGCGCGGCTGTATCAGATGGCGCTCGAGCTGCAGCCGCCCGATGCGCCCGGCCGGCATGCGCTCGAGTCCAAGCTGGGGGAGGCGCTGGCCAATGCGGGGCGCGGGCCGGTGGCGGCGCGCGCTTATCTCGTGGCGGCGGGGCAGGCGCCATCGGCGATCGCGCTCGACCTGCGGCGGCGTGCGGCGGAGCAGCTCCTGCGCAGCGGGTACATCGACGAGGGGCTCGAGGCGCTCGGGGAGGTGCTGCGGGCGGTGGGGCTGCGTCTGCCCCGCACGTCGGGTCGGGCGGTGGCCGGGCTCCTGTGGCGGCGCTTCTTGGTATGGCTGCGCGGCATTCGCTTCCGCGCGCGCGACGCCAGCCGGCTCGACCCGGCGGAGCTCGTGCGCATGGATGTGTGCTGGTCGGCGGGGGCGACGCTCGGGCTGGTGGATTACGTCCGCGCCTCGTATTTCCAGACCCGCTTTCTCTTGTTCGCGCTCGGCGCCGGGGAGCCGCACCGGGTGGCGCGCGGGCTCGCCGGGGAGGCGTGCTTTGCGGCGGTGGCAGGGGTGCGCGGGCACCGGCGGGCGACGCGACTCGTCTCGGCATCGGTGGAGCTGGCGAACCAGCTCGGGGATCCGTACGCGCTCGGCTGGGCGGCGGCGGCTTCGGGGATCACGGCGGTGCTGGAGGGGCGCTGGAAGGTGGGTCTCGAGCGCTGTCGTCAGGCGGGGCGCATCTTCCATGACGAGTGCACCGGGATCGCCTGGGAACGGGCGACGGTGGAGCTGTTCACCAATGTGTCGCTGACCTATCTCGGTCGCATCGGCGAGCTGATCGAGCGGGTCCCGGAACAGCTGCACGAGGCGGAGGAGCGCGGGGATCTCTATGCGGCGACCTCCCTGTGCGTGGGGCTGGCCAACTTGGCCTGGCTCGCGGCCGGGCGCGTGGAGGAGGCGCGGGAGCGGCAGCGGGTGGGGATCGAGCGCTGGTCGCGCAAGAGCTTCCATGTGGAGCACTGGTGGGACCTGCTGGCGCAGGTGCACATCGGGCTCTATGTGGGGGAGGGGGAGTCGATGCGGCGGCTGCTGGCGAAGAAGTGGAAGCAGCTCGACAAGGCCCTGCTCTTGCGGGTGCAGCTCACCCGGACCGAGGCGTACCAGCTACGAGGGCGGGTGCAGCTGGCGGCGGCGATCGAGCGCCAGGGGGACCCGGGGACCAAGACGGCCAAGGCGGCCAAGGTCGATCAGTCGCTCCTGCGGGCGGTGGAGCGGGATGCGCAGCGGGTGCTGGCGGAGCGGATGCCGTGGTCGCAGCCGCTGGGGGACACGCTCCTGGCCGGGGTGGCGACGGTGCGCGGTGAGATGGAACCGGCGCAGGCGTTGTGGGCGCGGGCGGCGGCCGGGTTCGCTGCGGTGGACATGGCGCTGCATGCGGCGGTAGTGCGCTATCGACAGGGGGAGGCGATGGGAGGCGACGAGGGGGCGGGGCTGCGGCGCGAGGCGGAGGAGTGGATGCGGCAGCAGGGGATCGCGGAGCCGGAGCGGATGGCGCGGATGCTCGCACCGGCGGGGCGATAGGCCGTAGGAACGCGCTCGCGAAAAAAACATGGCCCGTGCCGGCGGAAAGTTCCTGCAAGGACGTCTACCGATCGTTCGTGGCGGAAGGAGGGGGGATGGGGCCGCGCAGCGGCGCTCCATTGCCGAGTAGGATGAAGGGCGCCCAATAATAGGGATGTGGATGCTGCTCTCGCATCTGCCACATCGCCTTCTTGAGCGCCTCGGCGCGCCCCGCGCCGACCTTGAGACGTCGATAGAAGTCCTCCATCAGCTTGTGTGTCGTCTGGTCGGAGACCTTCCACAAGCTCGCCACGATGGTCTCCGCACCGGCCACTGTGAACGCCCGCCGCAACCCGTAGACCCCCTCCCCGGGTTTGGCCTCGCCTCGTCCCGTATCGCACGCCGATAGCACGACCAGCTCCGTGCCCCACAGGTCCATCTCGGCCAGCTCGAGGGCGGTCGCCAGCGTGGCGTCGGCTCGGCGGTCCCCCGGGTCGTTCCCTGCGGCCAACGCCGCCTGCGCCCCCGCCAGTACCAGGCCCGCACGTAGAAGTGGGTCCGAGAGGCGCTGCTCCGAAGGGGGCTCTCCTGGCGCCCCGAGGCTGACCCTCCCACGAGTGCCGGGCGGCGTGGCGGTGTTTCCAAGGAAGAAGCCGTGGGTGGCGATGTGCAGGATCGCGGGAGCAGCGACATCGAGGAGGGCCTGCTTGGTGGCAGCCGGGCCGAGAAAGAGCCGAGCCTGGGGGAAGAGACGGTGAATGGCCTCGGCTTCTTGTTGTGTGCCCGGCAGTGGGTCCCACGCCTGGTGGGTCAGTCCTGCGCGATCTTGCGCAAAGAAGCGATCCAACGAAGCGGAGCGGTTCAGGAGACTCGATTCCAGCGACGCGGACACCGCTCCTCTCTCCGGAGCCGGTGGAGCCGGTGGAACCATCAGGCGCGCGTCCCCGAAGTGAGGGTTGGCGAAGACCACCACCGAACGTGCTGCCGCCGCTTCACCTTTGCGCACGAGATCCTGGCCAGAGCAAAGGTAGGTGATGTCGAAGTCGTCGGCGACAAAGCGTGCCCCATCGTGGAGCGCATCAAAGGGAATCAGATTGAGCTGCCCGTCAGGGGCCATGAAGAGTCGGCGCCTCGCTCCGAGGAGCGGCTTGAGGGGTTCGAAGACCCGGCGGTAGAGCTCCTGGGCTGCCGGCAGGTAGTTCTCGGCACGGCTCGACAGGCCGAGGAGCAGGCGCCGGACCGCACCGTTGATAGGCTCGGCAGGCCCCAGGTCGGCAATGCGAATGTCACCGTCGGGCAGGAGAACGAGGGCGGCGTAGACCTGCGGGCTCGGCACTTGGGCGGACGCTCTGACCATCATCATGGGGCGCGAGAGGGGACGGGCCGAGAAGGCAACGATCTCGACGAGCGCACTGTCGGCCGGAAGCGCGGCGGCCACGCGCTCAATCACGTCGTTAGGTCCGGGCCGCTGCTCCTCGGCGCGTAAGAGGGACGACCGGAGGGCCAGCTCGCCCTCGAGCGCGTTGCCCTGGGTCTCCAGCTCCTTGAGACGGGCCTGATAGTCGCTCGGGGAGAGATTCTCCGGTCTCGCCAACGACAGGACAGCGAGTTCCGTGCGCAAGGCACGCAGGCGCAGGAAGGCTTCACGGTCAGCCTGTCCGAGGCGGCGGTAGATGGTGCGCGAGATGTCGGCGAACTCGTCGGCCGAGCGCCCCTTGTGGAGGAGCGCTGCCATGAGCGCCAAGCGGCGGACAGCGGCCTGCGAAGCATACTTGCCGAGTAAGCCGTACAGGTTCTCGTCTTGGATCCGCAGCAGGGTGAGAAAGCTCGCCCAACGTGTTTCGGAGAAGGCGAGACCATTTTTGCGCAGGCGCTCTTCGGAGATTGTGAAGGCGCGTTCCAACAAGGGCCAGACAGAATCAAGCTGATGCTTGGAGAGGTAGAGCTGAGCAAGATCTGTGAGCAACACCTCGCTCTGGCGATAATTGTTTCCTATCGCGGTCTCTTGAATGTGTTGCGCACGCAAATAGAGCCGCTCAGCTTGAGCATAGTCCCCCTTATCGTAATAGAGCCTGGCGAGGTCGTGAAGGATCAAGGCGACCCAGGGATGGTTCTTTCCCAGGGCGGCCTCCCGGAGCCGGAGCACGCGGTGCATGAGCGGCTCGGCTCGGTCATAAAGACCCTGGGCACGATAGGCGTCGGCAAGATTGCTGAGCGGGGCCGTGAGGTGGATCACCTTCTTCGTCTGGGCGGCTTCCAAGATCTGGAACGCACGCTGGTATGGTGCCTCGGCTCGATCGTAGAGGCCCAGACCGTAGTAGATGTTGCCGAGCACGAGGAGATGCCAGGCAAAGGAGGGGTGGTTCTTTCCCAGGGTCGCCTCGGTGATCTGGATCGCGCGCCGTACAAGCAGCTCGGCTGGGCCATAGGAGCCTTGGCTCGAATAAAGAGCGCCGATGTCGCTGAGCAATTCGGCGACATCGGGATGATTCTTTCCCAAGGCTGCCTCCCGGATCCGGAGGGCGCGCTGCACGAGCGGCTCGGCTTGGTCATACAAACCGAGTTCGATGTAGAGGTTCGTGAGGAGGTAAAGCGATTGAGCGACATCGAGATGGCTCTCCCCTAAAGCCGTTTCCCGTATCTGGAGCGCCCGCTGATGTAGCTGGATGGCCTCCAGCTGCTGCCCTCGTCCGCGATACAGCTCGCCGAGCAAGTAGAGGCATTCGGCGACCTCTGGCCGGTTCGGACCGAGCGCTTTCTCTCGCGCCCGGAGCGCGCGCTCGACCAGAGGCACCGCCTCGCGATACTCCCCCGCCTGCTCGAGCCGCCTCGCTTCGGTCAGGTCCCTCTCGGTCTGCTCCAGTGGCGGATCGGGGCTCGTCTCCTCCGCTCGTCCCGTCGTGGCACAAAAGAGAACGACGGCGACCGCTGCTCTCCGGGCTATCTGCATGCCTGCCTCCTCCCCACGGAGGAGCCTACACCACGTCACGGCTCATCCATCCTCCATCGACCCTCCGGAGGGGCACCGGCAGGCCATCCCCGGCTCTCTTCCTCTGTTCAAGGTCCTACCCCAGGGCGCGTCCTTGACCCCCCCGGGGGCAGAGCGGTAGAACGCGCGCGATGGAAACGCCGCAGCTGGTCTTGCGTGGTGGACGAGTGATCGATCCCGCTTCGAAGCACGATGGGATCGCGGACGTGGTGGTGGCGGGCGGGAGGATCGTGGCGGTGGGCCCGGAGGTGGGACGATCCGGGGGATCGGCTCCGGGGGCGCGCGTCATCGACGCCACGGGGCTGGTGGTGGCGCCCGGCCTCGTGGACGTGCACGTGCACCTGCGCGAGCCGGGGCAGGAGTATAAAGAGGATATCGCCTCGGGGGCGCGGGCGGCGGCGGCGGGCGGTTTCACCACGGTGTGCTGCATGCCCAACACCGAGCCGGCCAACGACTCCCGGGCGGTGACGGAGCTCATCGTGCGGCGGGCGGCCGAGGCGGCGGTGGTGCGGGTGTACCCGATTGGCGCCATCTCGAAGGGGCTCAAGGGCGAAACCCTGGCCGAGATGGGCGAGATGAAGGACGCCGGGATCGTCGCCGTGTCGGACGACGGCAAGCCGGTGATGAACGCGGAGTTGATGCGCCTCGCGCTCGAGTACGCGCGCACGTTCGGTCTGCCGGTGGTGCAGCACTGCGAGGACCGCAACCTGGCCGGCGCGGGGGTGATGAACGAGGGTGCGGCGGCGACACGCGCCGGGTTGCGCGGGCAGCCGCCGGCGGCGGAGAGCGTGATGGTGCGCCGCGACATCGAGCTGGTGGCGCTCACCGGCGCCCGCTACCACGTGGCCCACGTGTCGACGGCGGCGGCGGTGGAGGCGGTGCGCGAGGCCAAGCGGCGCGGGCTCTGGGTGACGTGCGAGGTGACGCCGCATCACCTCACGCTGACGGACGAGGCGTGCCTCGGTTACGACACCTCGACCAAGTGCGCGCCGCCTCTGCGCAGCCGCGCGGATGTGATGGCGCTGCGGGCGGCGCTCGCGGACGGGACGATCGATTGCATCGCCAGCGACCATGCGCCGCATGCGGTGCAGGACAAGCAGGTGGAGTTCGACCGGGCGGCCTTCGGCATGATCGGGCTCGAGACCGCGCTCTCGCTCGGACTCAAGCTGGTGGAGGAGGGCGTGCTCGGCCTCGGGCAGCTGGTGGAGAAGATGACGGTGGCAGCGGCGCGCGTCTTCGATCTGCCGGCCGGGACGCTCGCCCCGGGCGCGGCGGCGGATGTGGTCATCTTCGACCCGCGGGCCCGCTGGACCGTGGATCGCGACCAGCTGCGCTCGAAGAGCCGCAACACACCATTTCACGGCTGGGAGCTGCCCGGCCGCGTGCGATACACGATCGTGGGTGGGCGGGTGGTCCACGAGAAGTGATCCGGGCGCGTGTTATATTCAAAGAGGATGGACCTCTTGAACCTCACGCAGCTCGCCCCGGAACGTCTTCGACCGATCGCCCGCCGCGAGTATGAATTGATGGTCGCCAACGGCTCGTTCGCGAACGAGCGCGTGGAGCTGCTCGGGGGCGTGATTGTTCAGATGAGTCCACAGGCCGCGGCTCACGTGGAGGCGGTCAAACGCCTTCAGTATCGGCTGCTACCGGCGCTCCTCGGACGGGCCGAGGTGCTCATCCAGAGCTCGTTCGGGCTGTCCGAGGAGTCGGTGCCGGAGCCGGACCTGGCCGTGGTGCCGCCGGGCGATTACTGGCAGCGCCTGCCGGACCGCGCCTACCTGCTGGTCGAGGTGGCCCAGATGTCGCTCCGCAAGGATCGTTTGATCAAGGCGGTCCTGTACGCGGAGCAAGGCGTCCCCGAGTACTGGCTCGTCAACCTGGTCGAGAAGCAGGTGGAGGTGTATCGCGAGCCGACGCCCGCGGGGTATCGGCTGGTGACGCGTCATGGACGCGGGGAGACGCTGCGTCTCGTGACCTTTCCCGATGTCGCAGTGCGGGTCGCAGAGATCCTGCCCCCGGGTTGACACCATCTCCAGGCGCGGTAAACCTGCGCCCGGAGACCGACCATCATGCCGACCCGCGCCACTGTCGCCGTCCTCAAGGTTCAGCCCCAGACCGCGCTGGATGACATCCAGCGCCTCGTCGACCTCGCCGGGATCGAGCAGGCGCTCGACCCGAAGGCGACGACCATCCTCAAGGACAACATCTCCTGGCACTACCCCTTCCCGGCGGCCAACACGACGCCCTGGCAGCTCGAGGGCACGATCCTGGCGCTCCGGCGGCGCGGCTTCCGCGACCTCAGTTGCGTGCAGAACAAGACGGTCGTGACCAACGCCTTCAAGGGCGAGGACCTGAACCATTACGTGCCAATCCTGCGCGCCCACGGGGTGCCGATCCTCTACAACTTCCGCCCCGAGGACATGAAGTGGGTGCGCTACGAGCCCAAGGCGCGCCTGCGGGTGCTCGACAAGATCTATCCCCACGGCATCCACCTGCCCGACTACTTCTTCGGCAAGAACATCGTCCACCTGCCGACGGTCAAGTGCCACATCTACACGACCACGACCGGGGCCATGAAGAACGCCTTCGGCGGGCTCCTCTCGACCCATCGCCACTACACGCACTCGTGGATCCACGAGACGCTGGTGGATCTCCTGGCCATCCAGAAGGAGATCCACTCGGGGCTGTTCGCGGTGATGGACGGGACCACGGCCGGCAACGGCCCCGGGCCCCGGACCATGATCCCGGTGGTCAAGAACTACATGCTGGCCTCGCAGGATCAGGTGGCCATCGACGCCATCGCCGCCCGGATGATGGGCTTCGATCCCATGTCCATCGATTACATCCGCCTCGCCCACGAGGACGGGCTCGGGGTGGGACGGCCCGAGGAGATCGACGTGGTGGGCGCGGACATCGGTAGTGAATCCTGGGGCTTCGCCGTGGGCAAGAACCTGACCCGGCGCATCGGCGGGGATCTCATCTGGTTCGGGCCGCTCAAGCGGTTCCAGAAGCTCTTCTTCCATACGCCGCTCGTGCACGCCTTCGTGTTCGGCTCGGAGGTCTATCACGACCTGCTGCGCTGGCCGCTGCGGGACCGGCAGATCTTCGAGCACTGGTGCCGCACGACGGACTGGGGGCGTCTCTTCACGCGCTATGCCTCGGGTCCGATGATGCCCGGCCTGCCGGCGTCGATGTCCGGCCCCGGCGCACGGCCCACGGCCTCGGCCTGATTCAGTTCGCTCCTGGCTCCTTGAACGATCTCAACGATGTCTGACCCGATGACGGAACCCCCGCGCCGGGAGCTCCCCCCCGGGCGGCTCGGTCGTGGTCTGATGCTCGGCATCGCGGCGGCCGCGGCCATCTATGTGGGGCTCGCCGCCTGGGGCGACTGGTCCAAGGTGGCCGCGCGCCTCGGCCAGTTTCGCTGGTCGATGGCGCTCGCCGGGACGCTCCTGGCGGCGCTCAATTACCTCCTGCGGTTTCTCAAGTGGGACTACTACCTCCGGCGCCTCGGGATCGACTGCCCGCGGGGACGCTCGTTCGGGATCTTCCTGAGCGGGTTCAGCCTGACGGTGACCCCGGGCAAGGTGGGCGAGGTGCTCAAGTCGTATCTCCTGCGCGAGTGGCAGGGGGTGGCGATGGCGCGCACCATGCCGGTGGTGCTGGCCGAACGGGTGAGCGATCTGGTGGCGCTCCTCGCCCTGTCGGTCCTCGGGATCGGCGGAATCGCGAGCCTCCAGTCGCCGCGGCGGCTGCTCCTCGCAGGAACGGCGCTGGTGGCGGCCCTGGTGGTCGCGGTGTCCTGGGAGCAGCTGGGAGAGCTGCTCATCCGCACCGTGGAGCGGCTGCCGGTGGTGGGTCGGCTCGGGCCCAAGCTGCGCGAGTTCTCGCGGGCCACGCGCGAGCTGCACCGGCCCGTGCCGCTCCTCGTGGCCGTGGGGCTGTCGGTCCTGGCCTGGGCCTGCGAGTGCCTGGCATTCCAGCTCGTGCTCGGAGGGTTCCCGGGCGCGGCGGCGAGCCTGCAGCTGGCGACCTTCATCTATGCGACCATGACAGTCGCGGGGGCCCTGTCGTTCGTGCCGGGCGGGCTCGGCGTGACCGAGATCGGCATGGTGGAACTCCTGGTCGCGACGGCCCAGGGGGTGGACCGGCAGACGGCGCTCGCGGCCACATTCGTCACCCGCGGGTGCACGCTGTGGTTCGCCGTCCTGGTGGGGCTGGTGGCGCTGTGGCGGGTGCGTCCCGGCCGATCGCGGGCCTGATCTCTCCGGCTGGAGCCTGGAGAGAGAAAACCCCGCCAGCTCAGTTGATGATGACGCACTGGACGCCCCGCAGGGTGGCGCGGTTGTTCCCCTCGTTGCATTCGGTCGTGTAGCCCTTGCCGCGGTCGTCATCGGCGACCACGGTGAGGTCGTAGCCGGTGCGGGGCGGATTGCGATCGTCGCAGCTCACGGCCGCGCACGCGCCGGGATCGAGCGGCAGGGCGGTAGATGCCTTGCAGGCGACCCGCCAGGACGCCGGCTCGCCGCGGTAGAAGGTGACCGGCACGCCGGCGCCGATGGGGGCGACGCCGCGGTTGCAGACCTCGGCCTGGAGACGCAGGCCGTGCTCATTGCTGCAGGAGAAGGGAGGCCGCAGGTGCACGGTTACGTCGGGCGCCGCCAGGGGCTTGTGCTGGCCCTGGGTGTTGGTGCGGTAGTTGTTGAGGCCGGTCATCTTCCAGTTGGACTGCCACTTGGAGGTGCGGGGGATGGTGCCGTCGTCGTTGATGTTGGTCACGTTGTAGGCGTGCTGGTTCCACACCGCCCGCGACGGGACCCAGCGATCGAGCACGTCATGGAGCACCTCGATGCCCTGCACGATCGTGTCCGCGGGGTGGCGGGTGCGGCAGACCTTGCCGAGCGACGAAGGCCCGTCGATGGGGTCGGCGCAGGCGAGCGTGGGGCTCTGGCAATCGTTGTCGGTCGTGCAGCGGCACAGGCCGACATCGCCCGTGGTCCCGTCGGCGACGCAGCGCATGCTCCCCGGGCAGTCGCTGTCGGCCTTGCAGGGCACGCCGCGGTGGACCGGGTCGAGGTAGGGGCAGATGATATGGCAGTTGCTGTTCGAGGGGATGATGATCTCGCTCTTGTAGTCGCCATCCACGTCGGCGACCACGGGGTTCTCGTACCAGGTGCAGGAGGTGTGGGGCTGCGAGTGCAGGACCCGGCCGGTGCGTCCGTCATAGACGCGGGAGAAGCACTCGTCGGCGTAGACCACCTCGGCCCGCCCATCGCCGTCGAAGTCGAAGACCGAGGACCCGGTCACCGAGGAGCTCGTGTCCTGGGAGGTCTGCGCCCAGAGCACCCCATCGGTGCGATGTGAGGCGCAGCGCTCGGCCCCACCGGTCCCGGCGTCTGCGCCTGTGCCCGCCCCCGCGCCAGGGACGCAGTCGGGATCCAGCACCGCGTAGGCGCGCGCGGCGGCGACACCGATCTCGAGGTGGCCATCGCCGTCGAAGTCGGCCACGGTGGGCGGGCCGCCGATGCCTCCTTTGGGGAGGGTGAGCGGCCCGAAGAGGACCCGGCCGGCGAGGGTCTGGATGCGGGCCGTGCCGGCGGCGATGACGACGATCTCGGGCATGCCGTCGGGCGCGCCGGGGGCGTCCCCGGCGGGCTCGGCGCCGTAGCGGCCGAAGTCGGCGAGGGCGGTCTGTCCGCGCGGGAGCTTGCCTTCGGAGGTCCAGGTCATGTCCCAGCGCCGCTGCGCGGTGTTCCAGCGGAACGTCTCGCCGCCCGTGACCATCTCCACCTGGCCGTCGCCGTCCACGTCGGCCACCACCGGGAAGAGCCCGCGCTCGTAGTAGATGGATTCGGGCCAGCCGTTGACGAGCGCGCCGTGCTGGTCATAGACCGCCGGGGACGGCGAAGCCTGCAGGATCTCCGGCCGGCCGTCGTCGTCGAGGTCATGGAGCGCGAGGCCATCCCAGTGGCACTCGCCGCCGTTGAAGTCCGAGTAGCTCATCGGCCAGATCTCGACGAACTGCTTCTGCGCCGGGTCGTAGCGCCAGCCCGCCACGCCGCCCTGCTGCCGGGTGGCGACGACGTCGGGCCGGCCATCGCCGTCGACGTCACCGATGGCCGGCGTGGTGTCGCCGATGAGGCCCGGTGTCCCCTCGGGCAGGGCGAGCGAGAACTGATCGCGGCAGGTGGCGCCATCGATGATGCGGATGACGCCGTAGCAGCCCCGTTTGTCGCCGCATCCGCCGTCGATGCAGTTGTACGAGTTGAAGACGATGGAGGGGTGCAGGGTCCGAGGGTCGTCGTCGAAGTTGAAGTCGATGACGAGCGGCGTGGAGAGGACGTTCTTGTGGTCGGGGTAGGCGGTCGTGCTCCCGCTCCAGCGGCACTTGGAGGCGGGTGAGAACAGACCGACGACCACCGGGCGGGTGCACTCGGGCGCCTTCGAGCAGCGCGGGCCGAGGCCGTAGGGGATGCAGCGTCCCTCGTCGCAGTAGGTGTCATCGGCGCACTGGTCGTCATGCTGGCAAGCGGGCGGCGCGGCGAGGCAGTGCTCGTAGATGCACACCTGCTCCTGGCCCAGGCTCTGGCCCTGAGACGAGGACGGGCAGGTGCCATCGGTGCAGCGGGGCAGCCGCAGCGCGACGTCGCTGCCTGACGTGCCGCAGCCGCCGGCGCCCTCCTGGCCTCCATCGTCCCCTGGGCCGATCGGCCCCGTGACTCTGGCGCCGCAGCTCACGGCCGACAGCAGGATCAACACCTCGAACAGCACCCGCTTGCTCATGACGAGCAGCTAAGCACCTGCCCCCTCGGAGGAAGAGAACTGGCGCGACGAGCGCTGCGGCTGCGGGTTTGGCGTCGGGGCTCGAGCGCACATCACCCGCGCGGCGTGTGCAGGCCGACGGATGCGACGACGCGTCCGAGCGGCCGCTGGCGCTACTTCGTCTCGGGCTCGCCGTCGGGCCGCCAGGCGAAGCGCCGCTTGAGCTCGTTGCAGCGACTGAATGGGATGCGGCGGTCGTGCTGCAAGCGGCCGACGACGATGCCGGGGGCAATGCCGTGCGTGGCGGCGAAGTCGCGGATGGCCGCGCCGAGGGTCTCCGACAGGTCCTGGGCCTTGTCGCGGATGAACGCCTCGTAGGCGGCGGGGGGGATGAGCAGGTCGGCCGCGAAGCGATCGGCCTCGGCCTCGCGGTCGTCGCTCATCGGGGCATCGGTCTCGAGGAAGATTTCGGAGCGTTCGTGGAGGAGGATATGGGCGGCTTCGTGGAAGAAGGTGAACCAGAGGTGATCATCTGTCTTGTAGCGCAGGCTCAACTGAATGATGGCCTTGCCGTTCATCCAGTGGGTGGCGCCGCTCACCTTGCAGCCCGGGATCTCCGGGACGAACACCACCGCCACCCCGACCCGGGCGCACTCCTCTGTGAGCGTCGGCCGGAAGGACTCGGGGGGGTCGCGTGTGAGCGCCCGCAGCCGGTCGAGGGTGGCGCCGAACCGCTTGCGATCGAAGGGGCCGGTGACGACCTCCTGGGCCTCGATCTCGCCGCGCCGCAACCAGGCCGCCAGGGCCTCGGGGTGGCTGCCCTCGGAGCGGCGATAGAGCGCCACCTTGGCCACGGCCATGGCCTCCCACTGCTCGGGGGAGGCCACGGCGAAGAAGTTGAGGAGCTCACGCAGCTGCTCGACGGGGTGGGCGGCCTGTCGGAGCCACTGTCGGCGTATGAGCTCGGCCACGGGGAAGCGGGACAGCCAGCCGAGGTGTTGCTCGAGCTCGGTGGCCTCGGCCTGGGCGGCGAGGTGCTCGCGGTAGAGGCGCTCGCGGTTGTTCCAGAAGGAGGCGGGGACGCCGAGGACGCGTTCGAGCTGGAGCGCGGTCTCGGGGGTGATGGCGGACTTGCCTTTGACGATCTCGTTGATGGTCTTCTTGGGGCGTCCGGTGCGCTCGGCCAGCTCGGTCTGGGTCATGCCGAGCTCTTCGAGCAGCTCCTGCAGCGTCTCGCCCGGCGGCGAGACCACGTCCGGGCGGTACTGGTTCTGGATGTCAGCCATGATGGTAGTCGGTGATCTCGAGCACGCGGATCGCGGTGATGTGCGCCCAGTCGAGGCCGCCATCCTCGCGCCGCGGGATTTCCTCGTGGGCGGGTTGGAAGATGAGGCGGTGCGGGTGCTTGACGTCGATCGCCAGCTGGCCCTTGCGGTCGCCGACGAGCTCGTGACAGCGGCCCGGGAGGTGGCGGAGATCGGCCAGGCACTCGGCGGCGCGGAGGTCGTCGAGCCGGCGCGCCAGCCGATTGCCACAATCGGCGCCCAAGGCTTTCTCCAGGCTACGTCTCGACATGCACAGCTTCTCCAGCTTGCTGGTCACAAAAAGGATGTCCACGGCCCGGCCACGGATGTCGCGGGTGCAGAAACAAGTTCACCTTTAGGGTGAATCCGGAAGAAGGCAAGCGGAATCGGCGTCCAGTCCGGCTTCGCGTGTGTTTTCGCCAGACAAAACGTCGGCGCTCGCCGGTCATTTATAGGGCCGAGCACGCGCATCGACAGGGCTAGGGTCAGCGGTGCCCGTAGGGAGCGAAGGCCCGGAAGGCATGACCGGTTCATACGTGGGAGCGGTGTTTTGGAGGAAGCGCTTCTTGAAGAAGAACCAGCGGGGTATAGTGATCAATCGGTAGCCGGAGGCACAAACATGCGGCGTCTCGTACAGAGGGTTCTCGTGGCTGTAACGCTGCTCGCCGGGATGTCGGCGAGGGCAGACAGTCGGTTCTCGTTCGAGCTGGGCGGGCTGTATTCCTACAGTCCCCTCAGCACGGGAGGAGGGAAGAAGCAAACCACGACGGCCAATGGGGAGACGCGGCCGGCCAACTCCGACGTCAGTAACGAGAGCACCACGGGTACGGGGTCGGGAGGCACCACGGTGCCCGGCCCTTCGAACTCGATCGTCGGCTTCGAGGTGCGGCCCTCCTTCTTCCTGGCCGGCGGCCTGCGCATCGGCGTCGGCTTCCGCGCGGGGCGCACCGCCGCCATCGGGGGCAAGAGCCTGGTGACGCCGCAGCAGACCTCGCTCCTCGGCGGCGACCTCTCGGTCGGCTTCGGGCGTACGTTCGGCCGGCTGCTCCCCTTCGCCGAGGCCCGGTTCGGATTCAACCGCTATGACAAGGTGCCGACGGCCGACTCACATGTCCTCGACTCGAAGCAGCAGCTGCGGCTCGACGCGGTGGTGGGGGCGCGGCTCTATCTGTCGCGTTCGTTCTTCCTGCTGGCCGAGGTCTTCGCCGGTCTCGGCGACCGGTACGGCGGCTCGCTCGCGCTCGGCTTCGACGTGGTCCACTATCGCTGGCGAGGGAGGCTGCCATGAGGTCGGGCGCCCTCAAGTCGGTCCTCGTCGGGCTCGGCGTGGTGCTGATGAGCGCTTGCGCCACGGTGGATGTGTACCGGTATCAGCCGCACGCGCTACCTGCGGGGGTGCGTCCGCTCGATGCAGTGCTGACGTCGCTGAATGATCTCCGGGGCGTGAACTGGGGCACGACGCGGACGCCGTTCACGCGGCGTGCGCGCGTGGGCGCGGACGGGAAGGGCCTGGCGGTCGCGGTGTACTACCCGGCCGACTCGGGCACGGCCATCTACCTCACCTACCGCGACATTTCCCAGAACGTGCGCGCCGTGGTGCATTACGGCGACACGTGGACGGTGTTTGTGGCGGCGTCGGCCCTGCACGACATCGAGCTGCAGTTCAATACCGTCAAGTCGGCCCGGATGTTCCTCGACGCGGCCACGGCCATGTCCGGCGGCCCCTCGGGGACACCCGTCGCTTCCCGCTGAGTTCGGTTCCCCTTCTCTACAAGCTGTGAGTCACCGCGAGGCCCCTGAGAGTCAGGGGCCTTCGCGCTCCGGGTCCTCGGCTCAGGATGGTGGCCTTGGGCTGCGCTTGTCTGTCGTATGCCTGCGGAGTCGCGCTGCGGCCCCTGACTCTCAGGGGCCTCGCACACGCTGAGCGGGGATCCAGGAGGGACGGCGAGGGAGCTCTGTTTTCGTTGGGATGGAGGAGGGGGATGGGGGGTGGGTCAGCCGCGGAGGATCTCTTCGGCCATACGGTCGGCGACCTGGCCGGGGGGCAGGTTCTCGCGGCGAGAGCGCTCGATGATGGAGCGGATGGTGTCGTAGATGGCGAGCGTCTTGGACGTCGCCCGCTCGCGGTCGTAGCCGGCGTACTCCATGGCCACGTTGATGAGGCCGCCGCCGTTGATGGCGTAGTCGGGGGCGTAGAAGATGCCCCGGGCATGGAGGGCCTGTTCGACGGCGGGGGTGGCGAGCTGGTTGTTGGCGGCGCCGGCCACGGCCTTGCAGCGGAGCCGTCCCACGAGGTCCTCGGTGATCACGCCGCCGAGGGCGCAGGGCGCGAGCACGTCGCACTCGACCTGGAAGAGCGCGCCGGGCTCGACGGCGCGCACGCCGAGCTCGGTGGCGATGGCCTGACGGCGCTGCGGCTCGACGTCGGTGATGGTGAGCTCGGCACCGGCCTGTACGAGCTCTCGCGCGAGGTGCGTGCCCACGTGGCCCACGCCCTGAAGGGCGACGCGCAATCCTTTGAGATCGGAGCGTCCGAGCACGGCGTGCGCGACGGCCTCGATGCCCCGGCGCACGCCGAGGGCCGTGAAGGGGGAAGGATCGCCCGAGCCGCTCGAGGCGCCGACCACGTGGCGTGTGGTCTGCCGGATGACGTCCATGTCCGCGGGCGAGGTGCCCGAATCCTCGGTGGTGACGTAGCGGCCCCCGAGGCCATCGACGAAGGTGCCGTAGCGGCGGAAGAGCGCGGTGCGGTCGAAGTTGCCGCTCGGCGCCATGATGACCGCCTTGCCGCCGCCATGCGGTAGGCGGGCGATCGCGGCCTTGTAAGCCATCGCGCGCGCGAGACGCAGCACGTCCTCGATGGCCTCCGTCTCCGAAGCGTAGGCACGGATACGGCAGCCACCGATGGCAGGCCCGAGTCGGGTGGAGTACAGGCCCACCAGCGCACGCAGCCCGGTGCGCTCGTCACGGCATACGTGCAGCTCGCCGTAACCGTGAGCAGAGAGCAGATCGAAGATCGCCACAGGACACCTCCTCGAACCCTCGTAGAGGGTCCGGTGTTTATAACGAAGCGGGGCGTCGAGAGGCAATCAAAACCGTGTCAAAATAGCTAGTTGTGGTGCGACGCGTCAGACATTTACAGGCCCGGAAGCGCGTGGCACGGACCGGCGCCCGCGCGGCCGTGGATGTTGGAGCTGCAATGAACATCAGCTGGTGGAGGACGCCGCGCCAAGAGCCAGCCCGGGAGACCCTTCCATGGGAGTGATCGACCCCCTGGCCGCGGCGCGGGAGACCCTTACGCGGGTCGGTGGCGCCGCGCTCGTGCGCGCCGCGCTGGCCGCCGAGGCGCATGCGGTGGAAACGGTATTTGTCGCCGGCGTCGGCAAGGCGGTGGGGGCCATGGCCGAGGGCGCGCTCGCGGCGCTCGGGGATCGCGTGCGCCTCGGGGTCCTCATCGGCAAGCACCCGCACGAGGGCCTCCCGGTGCACCTGGCCGGGCACCCTGTCCCCGACGAGCGGGGCGTCGCCGCCACCGGGGCGCTGTTACGCTGGCTCGGCGAGCGCGCCCCGACGGACGAGGTGGTGCTGCTCCTCTCCGGCGGCGCCTCGGCGCTCCTCGCGGCCCCGGTGGTGGGCGTGCCGCTCGCGTCGCTGCAGGCGGCGACGGCGCGGCTCCTCGCCGAGGGCGCCGCGATCGCAGAGATCAACACGGTGCGGCGCCATCTCGGTCAAGCGCTCGGCGGCCGCATGGCGGCGGCGACCCGCGCCGCGGTCCAGACGCTCGTGCTGTCCGATGTGATCGGCGACGATCCCGCCGCCATCGGCTCCGGCCCGGTGTCGGCCGATCCCACCTCTTTTATGGATGCGCTGGCGATCGCGCGACGCCATGGCCTCGACGAGGCGGTGTGCGCGTACCTCGAACGTGGAGCCCGGGGCGAGGTCGAGGAGACGCTCAAGCCGGGCGATCCGCGGCTCGGCCGTGTACGCTACCGCATCCTGGCCAACCCGATCACGCTGCGCGACACCGCGCAGGCCGTGCTGCAGGCCGGCGGCTGGTCGGTGACCGCAGAGCCGACCCTCGCCGCCGGCGACGTCCTCGAGCTGGCGGCGCGGTACGCGGAAGAGGCGCGTTCGCTCGCGCCCGGGAGCGCGCTCCTCTCGGTAGGCGAGCCGACCGTGGTGGTGCGCGGCGGTGGTCGCGGCGGACGAGCGCAGCACCTGGCCCTCGCCGTGGCCCGCGGCATCGCCGGTAGCGGCGCCCGCTTCCTCGCCCTCGGCTCCGACGGCAGCGACGGCCCCACCGAGGCCGCGGGCGCGCTCGTCGATGGCGCCACCTGGGCACGGGCTCGCGTGCTCGGCTACGACCCCGAGGCACACCTCGATCGATCGGATAGTCATCCGCTGCTCGACGCGCTCGGGGCGCTGGTGCGCACCGGGCCCACGGGGACGAACCTCCTCGACCTGCACGTCCGCCTCGGCCCCGCGGCACCCTGACCTTGTCCGATTCCCGTCCCCCGTCCGCCGTTCGTCCGTCTCTCTAACTGAGCGTGAGCGCCAGCGCCTCCGGTCTGCCCGGCCCCCATCCCCTACAGCCTCCTCCCCGATCCGTGCCCCCTACGAGACCCGCGGCGGAAGGGTAAGGGCGTGGAACACCTCGCGGGATCCTCACTCCTGCCCCGCCGGGAGAAACGACGTTCCTATCCGCTTCACTTGCACCGTGGGAAAGCGCCGCCGCGCAGAGCGAGGGGGCGCGATCCAGGGCAGGCACTGCGCCTGCAGTGTCTCTTGGGCGATGCGGAAGATGACTTTCGGTCCGGCGATGGGAGTCGCCGAGGGACGGCGGTTCCGGCCCTGCCCGCCCTTCTCGGTCCCGCGCGAGATGCTGGCCACCACGCCCGCACCCGCGCCGATCGCCCTCCAGCCCCTGGGGCCCGTACCCGAGAGCGAGGTGAGCTTTCTGTCGGAGATCGTCACTGCGCTCACGGGCGGGTGCACGCAGGTGCTCCCGCCGCTGCAACTGCCGCGCGATTACTACGACGGCAGCCGCGGCCAGTACGACGCGGATCGCATGCTCGATCTCCTGTTCCACTGCTTGCCGGACACGGCCCTGCGGGTGGTCGGGGTGCTCGACGCGGACATGTTCGCGGCGGGGCGCACCTTCGTGTTCGGCTACGCTCACCTGCGCGACGGCATGGCGGTGTACTCGCTGGCGCGCCTGCGGCAGGAGTTCTACGGCTCCCCGGCGGACCCGGATCTCCTGCGCTGGCGCACCTACCGCGCCGTCGCCCACGAGCTCGGGCACACCTTCGGCAACCCGCACTGCGACGACACCGATTGCGTGATGCACCCGGTCTCGCACATCGAGACCCTGGATGCGCTCTCGCCGATCTACTGCGCGAGCTGCATGCATCGCACGCGCAAGGGGCTGCAGATCTCGCCGCAGTCGGCCGAGGGACGGTTCTTGCGCGGCGGAGCGTACCTGCGGCGGCGCCAGCTCGAGCACGCCGCGCGCGCCTATCGCGACGCCGTGACCCTCGCTCCCGGGGAAGCGCGCTACCACAACGACCTCGGCGTGGCGCTCCTGTCGCTCGGGCAACGCGAGGACGCGCGCCGCGCCTTTGGCCGCGCCACCGACCTGGCGAACGACTTCCCGCTGCCCTACTACAACCTCGGCATCCTGTGCCGCGACGAGGGCGGCGTGGAGGCGGCGGCCGAGTACTTCGCGCTCGGTCTGGCGCGTGACCGCGACCCCGTGGCGGCCCACCGCTACCTCGGCCGGCTCTACGAGGAGCTGTTCGACGATCGCGAGCGGGCCCGGCAGCACTACCTCGCCTATGTTCAGCTGGGCGGCCGGGAGGACGAGGTCATGGCGCGGGCGCAGGCCCTCGCCCCTGCGAGCGGCGGCATGTATTGCCCGCCGGGCGCCGCCGGGGGCAAGTAAGTACAGCACCCGCAACTGAATCTGGAGCGTGGGGCCGTGAGCGACCTCGACTGGCACCGATCTGCGGTCGTTCACGGCGAAACGGAGAACGTGAGCCAGCAGCGGAGATGCCCTCTGCCGCTCACGGCCCCACGCTGACGCTCACGTCCATGTCACGCGCGTAGGTCCTTATCAGCTGAGGTGTAGCTCGAAGGCTGGACGGCGAGGCTTCGGTGCCACTCCGAGTAGCTCGAAGGCTGGGCGGCGAGGCTTCGGGGCTACTCGGAGTAGCTCGAAGGCTGGACGGCCAGGCTTCGGCGCTGCTCCGAGCAGCCTGGTCCGACCACGAGCGGGCCCGCCATCCTGGAGTCTCGCCCCTCCATCGCCACGATTGAAAGCGGCGAGGCGCCATGGAACGATGAGGCGCTCGGTCCTCCACTCCTTCCCTCCATGACGTCCCCGAAACTCCCCGCGCATCCGCTCTCCCGCCTACGCCGATGGTTGCGCCGGGGTCTCGCCGGTCTCGCCGCGCTCCTCCTCCTGCTCGCGGCCACACTGGCAGTGCTCCTGGGCTCCCTCGACCGCCCGTGGCTCAAGCGGCGGCTGCAGGCCGCGATCCACGCGCGGATGGGCGTGGACGTGGACTGGTCCGCCGCGCGGGTGCGCCTGCTCTCGGGTCTGCACGTCGAACAACTGGTGGTGCAGTCTCCGCCGGCCCTGCGCGCCGCCGCCCCCGAGCTGGCGCGGGTCGATCGGCTCGACGTCGGCTGGTCGCTCGCCTCACTCCTCGGTCATGGGCCGGCGCTCACATCGGTGGCCCTGCACGACCTCGCGCTCACGGTGGTATGGGCCGAGGGCGGACACACCTCGTTCTCGGAGCTCGGCTCGCCCGCCGCGCCGCCCGCGCCGCCGACACCGCTCTCGCGCGCCCTGGCCGGCCTGCTCGAAGGCGCGCCGCCCTTCGCGCACGCG
>DATAGU010000331.1:0-4698 GCA_036263495.1 Polyangia bacterium
CCCTCGGTGTAGCCGGCCGGGATGGCGGCCACGATACTCCGTCTCCGCGAGGACCTGTCGCAGTCGACATCGTACCCTGCCGCCGGCAGCTACAGAGGATCTATGAGGCCGGATTCCACAGCAGGCGGCATGGCGAGCACCTTCCCCACGAGCCGCGCCACCCGCAGTTTCCCCACCTCTTCACACAACAGCGGCCACGGCAGCTCCGTGTAGAGATCGATGATGCCGCCCGGCCGCCCATGCGTGACATGCTCCAGCACGTCTTTGCGCGCGCCGTCCGCCCGCGCCAGCGAGATGAAGGTCCGCCGCAGATCATGTTGCCGCCGGCGCCGCAGGCCGATGCGCTCCAGATCCTCATGGAAGCGCTTGAGCCCGTGGCCGTTGCTGCGGTTGCGGCCCAGACGCGATGGAATGATGAGATCATCGGGCGCGGGCGCGCGACCTATCATTAGGGACCAACCGCCGAGTTTCCATTCGGCCAGCACCTGGGCCAGGACCGGGTGGACCGGCACCAGGCGCGGCTGCTCGGTCTTGACCGACTTCTCCCGCTGCTGGTCGGTGTTGTAGCTGGCCGCGACCAAGAGCCGACCGGACGGCTCGAGGCTCGGGTCGTAGAACCGCCAGCGCAGCGCGGCCGCTTCTCCGAAGCGAAGCCCGCCCAGCCCCATGAGGGCGTACATGACGCGCCGATCTTCGGGGAGGCTCTCATCAGAGATGAGCCGCTCCAACTCGCCGCGCGTGAAGACGGCGTTGGCACGCCAGGTCGGGTCCTTGTCGACGAGTTTGGGCAGATCACTGCGCTTGAGGACACAGGGATTCGTCGAGGGGCCCATGACCGCTATCGCGAGACGATAGCGCGCATGGAGTACCGGTGGAATGGCGTGGGATACACCCGTGCCTTGACGTTACCTAGGTACCAGGGTAACACCCATCTCATGAGCAAGACGCGCCCCCCCGAGCGCCAGACGGTTGCCTCTCCTCCGAAGCAGCGCTCCATGCCACCGCTGCTCGTCGAGCGCGTGCAGACTGGTGTCCGCCTGGAAAAGCGAATCCTCAAGGTGCTTAAGGGATTGGCAGAGTTGCATGATCTCTCCCTCGGGGACTTGCTGGAGGGCATCGTCCTTCATGCCTTCGAGGGGAAGAGCCCATTCAGCCCCGAGACGCTGCAGAAGATTGCCGAGCTGAAGCGGATCTATGGCTTGGACTTGGATGCAGATGCCAGCCACCGACTGCGCGAATCCGAGGAGGAATGAGATGAAGGGATTGGCCCTGGTGCGTGTGCTTCCTGTGTTGCGTTGGGCACTCGGGACGTGGCTTGGACTGCTGGGAATGGTGCTCGCTCTGAAGGGGCTGTCCGTAGGGCTGGCAGTGTTGGGTCTGGCGGAAGCTGTAGCCGCATTCCTGTTCGTCTGGCGAAGGACAGTGGTTTGGGGCGGGTTCATGCTCCTGCTGGTTCTCTTCCTGGCGACAGGAGTGCACCTCGGGAGAGGCGAAGGGCTCGGCTTCCTCCCGGTTTATGCGTTGGCGGTGGGAGCGCTAACGCTGGCGGCACTCGGCCTCGTCACAGGGAGGGACTCGACAGCCTCTGGCCTGTCGCTAGCCGATCGCAAGTTCCTGCGTGCTTTTGAGAGGGGCGCGATTCCACCCGCTACATTCGGTCACCGAGAGCACGTGCGTGCGGCGTGGGCGGCCCTCTGCGTGTATCCAGCTCCCGAGGCCCTCGCCCGCTTCTGCGCGGCCTTGCAGCTCCTGGCCACTCGTGCGGGGAAGCCAGGCTTGTATCACGAGACGATCACATGGGCATACATACTGCTAATCCGCGAGCGTATGGAGCGCACCGGTCGCGCGCATACTTTCACGGCGTTCGTTGAGCAGAACCCTGACCTCTTTTCGTGGAAACCCTCAGTCCTTGCGTCGTACTACCGGCCCGAGGTGCTGGAGTCGGAGTTTGCGCGGCGGGTATTCACATTGCCGGGAGCACCGCAGGGCTCCAGTTCCTGATCGGCCTTGTCGACGGCAATGTCTCAAATCTGGCGCTTCCTGCGCCAGTACGCGTATACACTGCATCTCTCACGTAACGGCCATGCTAAGCAAGTATCGGGGCGGTTGATTAGTCCGTAGCGAGGCGTTTACGTCCGACCGGCGGCACGGAGGAAGGCGGCTAGTTTGCCGGGATCGAGCCGGCCCGCGGTACGCACGCCGCTGCACACGTCCAGGCAAGGGGCTGACCTCGGCGATGGCCTGTGCCACATTGTCGGGCTGCAGGCCACCAGCGAGAAATACAGGGACGGGTGAACGCTCCCGGATGAGACAGCTCCAGCGCCAATCATGGCAGCGCCCGGTACCGCCAAGCTGCTTCACGGCCAGGCCGGGGTTGCCGGAGTCTAGGAGCAGGGCGTCTACGGCGGGGGCGATGGCGAGGGCCTCGGAGACAGATTCCTCGCCAAGGACATGGATGACCTGGACGATGCGCAGGCCCGGCAGAGCGGCACGAAGGTCGGCGTGGCTGCCGCGGATGAGCCTGTCGCACAACTGTAGGACACTGGCGCCGCTCGCGCGCACCTGCGCCACGATGGCGCTCGCGTCTTGGCTCGTGCTCACGGAACAGACGCCGCACCGTTGCGGCCTTGACGGTGCCTGGGGCCAGGCGCCCAGCGTTTTGTAGCTCTAGCTAGCAGGATCGTCGGTACGCTCGCCGCCGGCTGCTCCCGCCGAATGTCAAGGAGCAGCTCGCGCAGCTCCACCGCCACCGCGAGGGGCCTACTGCATCGGCTCGATGCGCACCGGCGGGGTCGGGAGCTGGCGCGGCTCGATGCGCACCGGCGGGGTCGGGAGCTGGCGCGGCTCGATGGCCACCGGCTCCACCGCCACGCGATCGGGTGAGGCTGGCGCGGCTCGATGGCGTCGAGCGCGGGGCCGGCTGCTCTACCACCACCGCCACGCGATCGGGCGAGGCTGTCTGCTCGATGCGCGCGAGGAGCTTGGGTATGGCTCGACGGCCACGCCACCACCAGGGCGAGGAGCTGGACACCGCTCGACGGCCACGCCACCACCACCGCCGGAGCCGAGGAGCTTGGGCGCGGCTCGATGGCCTCCATCGCCACCGGCGATCCCGGACGGCTCGATGGTGCCGAGCGCGAGGAGCTGGGGAGCGATCCCGGCCGCTCCATCGCCACCGGCTCCACCGCCAGGCGGAGGGGCGGGAGCGCCTTTTCTCCCTCATCCGCATGGCGCGCGACAAGGGCGAGGAGGTAGCGCTGGCGCTCGACGCCGCCCAGACGGCGCTAGTCGACCGGGCCGCCTACTACGGCAAGGTGATGGCCGAGGACGATCCGAACGCCAGGGTCGCGGAAGGCTCGATGAGGCGGTGTTCGTGCTCGAGAGCGCGGGGGCGCAACCGATCGTCCTGCTCTTTGATGCCGAGGAGATGGAGCGCCTCGGAGAGAGGCCGCTGGCCCGGCTGGTGGCGCTGCAGGAGCGCGCCGTCGAGCGGCTCAAGACTCGCACCATAGAGGAAGCCGGCGAGGCTCATCAGGCCATGTCTGAGGCCCTGGCGCTGGCCAAGCTGCTGGCGGAGGGCGCGGAGTCGCGGGACTGGACCGACGACGATCAGGGCGGGGCTGGTGAGGGTGCGGGCGGCGCAGTCGGCGAGGTTGCGGCCGGCCAGGAGGGTGAGGGCGCGGCTGGCCAGGGCGAGGGAGCGGCTGGCCAGCGCCTCTTCTCCCTCATCCGCATGGCACGCGACAAGGGTGAGGAGGTGGCGCGGGCGCTCGATGCCGCCCAGACGGCGCTAGTCGACCAGGCCGCCTACTACGGCAAGGTGATGGCCGAGGACTCCCCGAACGCCAGGGTCGCGGAAGGGCTCGACGAAGCGGTTTTCGTGCTCGAGAGCGCGGGCGCCCGGACCATCGTCCTGCTCTTTGATGCCGAGGAGATGGAGCGCCTCGGAGAGAAACCCTTGGCGCGGCTGGTGGCGCTGCAGGAACGCGCCGTCGAGCGGCTCAAGACCCGCACCATAGAGGAAGCCGGCGAGGCGCATCAGGCCATGTCCGAGGCCCTGGCGCTGGCCAAGCTGCTGGCCGATGGGGCGGAGTCGCGGGACTGGACCGACGACGACCAGGGCGGGGCCGGCGAGGGCGCGGCCGGCGAGGTGGGCAGGGAGGGCGCGGGGAGTGAGGGCGAAGGCGACCAGGCGGGCGAGGGCGACCAGGCGGGCGAGGGCGAGGCCGACCAGGGTGAGGCCGACCGGGATGGCAGCACGGGTGCGGCCGGCCAGGGCACCACGGACGGGGAGGCGTGAGCTATGACAACCTCACCACCCGACGATCCAGGACGTAGCGACCGCGAGGACGACGACCCCGAGGAGGAGGAGGTCTATCCGCCCGACTTCATCCTCGATCTGATCGATTTCATGGAGGATGTCTGCCGCGTCGAGGCCCACGTATGGGCTGCAGAGCAGGCGCTGCGCGATGCCAGGGTTATCGACGAGCGCCACCTCGCAGACGGTGGCCTAGAGGCCACCCTCGGGAGGGAGAGAGCCTATTTCCTCCTCGACTCCGTGGCGGACGCGGCCGAGGAAGCCGCGGAGCGCGCCCACAAGCTGCGGCCCGAGCTGGTCGCCTACTGCTCGCGGCAGCGCATCGAACTCTGGCGGAAGCTGGACGAGGAGGAGGCCGGCCAGCAGGAGAAGGCCGGCCG